>JBIJAL010000093.1:0-3762 GCA_044345775.1 Candidatus Planktophila sp. | reverse complement strand
TCAGCCAGAAGGTGTCGTAAAGACTGTAAAGAATCTACGTCTTCTTCTCATTGCAACATGGGGCGTTTATCCAATTGCCTACATCCTAGGAATGCAGGCTGGAGATCCATCAGCGAACAGCTTCGTTGGAGTTCAGCTTGGTTACACAATCGCAGATGTATTGGCGAAGTGCGTATTCGGTCTGACAATTCTCAAGATCGCACGCATGAAGTCACATGCTGAAGGAATGGCTGCAGATCACTAAGTAACTGCAGTAAGTAGTAGGTAAGGGTGGGCGCGCAAGCGCTCACCCTTACTTTTTCTCACTTTTGATTATAAGATCCCCAAATGACAACACATCGTTCACCAATTTTTGCACTCTCTGATTCATACGTCGAAAAAGCGGCACGTCTAAGTCCTATGAGTTCCACATATCTAGGTCTCATCGAACTCAATGATCAACTCGATGATTTTTCTATCGCGGGCAGGGCAATCGAGGCAGAGCTCACGCGGGAGACTCTGGCTGAACTAGCAAAACTCACACCCATTGATGAGATCGACCGGGTAGCAAAATCTGTGATGCAAGAGCGCCTGACTTCAAGCCTTGAGCTCCATGATTCATTTGAATCGCACCTTGCATTTAACGTTCTTACCTCCCCGCCTGCTGATATCCGCCAAGTCTTTGAAATGATGCCGAAGGAGAACGCTGCAGATTTCGAGAACATCGCAAAGCGCCTACTCGCGGTCGAAAAAGCCCACCTCAGTTGGATTTCAACAATCGATACTTTGGCTAAGCAGGGTAAGACTGTGGCCCAGCGCCAGATAGATGGAATCGCTAAACAGTTAGAAAGTTATGCCGATGGCGGTTATGAAACGATGGCAAAAACATTTGACCCAGATGGAAAGTATTCAGCCGTCCATGAAGCAGCAAAGTCTGCTGCAGCCTCATCGGCTGAGACCGCTAAATATCTTCGCGGTACATATATGGCACTTGCCACACCTCATGATGCAGTCGGTGCCGAGCGTTACGCCGTCTGGGCCCGTTATTACACCGGTGCAGATCTTGATTTACGTGCAACATATGAATGGGGTCTGCAGGATCTAGCGCAGATTAATGAGCGCATGTGGAAGGTCGCGGCAAAGATTAAGCCCGATGCAAAGACTCTTCGAGAGGTTGCAGATTATTTAGATAACGCTCCTGAATATAAGATTCACGGCAAAGAAGCGATTATCAAGAAGCTTCTCGATTTCACACAAGCAGCTGTCGCTCAAATGGATGGCACTCACTTTGATATAGATGATCGAATGAAATTCTGTGACGCTCGGATTGCGCCAGAAGGAAGTGCGTCGGCGCCTTATTACATGCCACCAAGCGAAGATATGTCACGCCCCGGAACCACATGGCTGCCACTTCTTGGAAAAGATGAAGTCAGTTGGTGGCACCTTGCATCCACGTGGTATCACGAAGCAGTTCCAGGACACCACCTGCAGGTTGCAACATCTGTCCTTGAACGCGATCGCCTTTCACGCTTCCAACGATTTGGTGCGTGGATCAGTGGATACGGTGAAGGTTGGGCGCTATACGCAGAACGCTTTATGGATGATCTCGGTGCATTTGATGAACCAGGAATCGAAATGGGATTCCTATCTGCGCAAGCACTTCGCGCAACTCGTATCGTTATTGATATCGGAATGCATTTGGGATACACCGATGAAAATGGTCGTGTGTGGGATGCAACGTCCGGTCGTGAAGCGCTCATGAACAAGGCGCTCCTTGATGAGCACCACGCAACAAGTGAAACTGATCGTTACCTTGGGTGGCCTGGTCAAGCAATTTCCTACAAAGTCGGAGAGCGCGAATGGATCGCAGCTCGAGAAAATGCTAAGAAGCGGTTAGGAACCGAATTTTCGCTCAAGAAATTCCACGCACATGCACTGAGAATCGGCCCAATGGGTCTTGATACCTTCACAGAAGAACTCAGAATGTGGGATGGAAAATAATGAATAAAATGGTGCGTAATAACTATCGAATGGGCGGTTATCTTCTGCTGGCCATCGGGCTCATTAATTGGCAGTACCAGAATAATGATGCCGGGGTCGCAACCCGCTCACTTCTCATTGTGATTCCAGGTGCATTGATAATCCTGATGACATTCATCAAGCCCCTTGATGCATTTATGGGCAGCAGAGTGGGAATGTCTCTGATTACTGCAGTCGGTGCGATCCTTGTTGGGCTTTCATTCTTGAATTAAGTCCCGAACTTAACTCATAGTTCATGACGGATTCATCATCGAGAGATACCTTCGGAGCAATGATGACCCCTACTCAGCCACATCAAAGTAAGCCGAGAGTTCTCTTCGTCTGCGTTCATAATGCAGGTCGCTCACAGATGGCGGCTGGATTTATGTCCCACCTTGGACAAGGACGCGTAGAAGTTTTATCTGCAGGCTCTGCCCCAAAGGATTCAATTAATCCTGTTGCAGTTGAAGCGATGGCAGAAATTGGAATTGATATCTCAAATAACTCGCCTAAGGTCTTAACCAACGATGCAGTTGAGCAATCTGATGCAGTGATCACAATGGGCTGCGGTGATGTCTGCCCGTTCTATCCTGGAAAGCGTTATGAAGATTGGGTGCTTGATGATCCTGCAGGGCAGGGAATCGAAAGCGTTCGCGTAATTCGCGATGAAATCAAAGTTCGTGTTGAAACACTTCTTGCAGAGTTACTAGGCTGATCAGATGAGATTACGGGCGCACCTTGCAGAGTTTCTAGGTACTGGGCTTATCACGGCAACCGTAGTTGGCTCTGGAATCATGGCCCAGAACCTGACAGATGATGTTCTCTTGCAATTATTTATCAATACCTTTGCAACTGTTCTGATCTTAGCTCTTGCGATCTGGCTCTTGGCACCGGTCAGTGGTGCCTACTTCAACCCAGCAATTGTATTCATCGCCTTTCTTCGAAAGAAAGAATCTCTTGTCACGGTACTGACTTTTTCAGTAATACAAATAGCGGGCGCTGCAGGGGGAGCAATCCTTGCTCACGCTCTCTTTAGTCGTGCCTTGATTGAACCTTCAACAAATGTGCGCGATGGCGGCGCTCTCTTTCTCAGCGAAATTGTTGCAACTGCTGGGCTAATCGCCACAATCTTTATTGCAAGTAATCAAGGGCGTGGCCACCATGCTTTCTGGTTAGTACCGATGTGGATTGGTGGTGCTTATTTATTTACATCATCAACCAGTTTTGCTAACCCTGCAATAACCCTTGGACGTTCTCTTACCGATAGCTTCTCTGGAATCGCTATGGCTTCCGTCCCTCTTTTCATCGCTGCACAATTCATCGGAGCGCTTATAGGCCATCTGATTGCAAACATTCTTGTAAAGCCAGTCAAAGTGTAGAAATTCTTACTTACTTCTAAATTCAATATCCTGCTTCTTCATCTCAGAGACAAGAATTCGAATCACATTTGGGCCGATTCCATGCAGCTCTTTCAGCGCACCTAAGGATGCTTTACGAAGATCCGAAATTGTGTAGTAGCCCTCATCAATGAGAGCACGACGCGCAGGCGTAGCAATTCCCATAGCAAGCCATTCTTGGTCAACTTCTGAATAAGGATCATGTTCAACTTCTCCACGAGTGATTGCAGATTTGCTTGCACTTTTCTCTGCACGACGCGCAGCAGCTGCAGCCATCGCCTCTGATTGTAATTTCTTCACTTTTGCTCTGGATGGTTTTGCCATAATTCTCACCTACTCACATCTGATATCGGTGAAGCCGGTAAAG
>JBIJAL010000087.1:0-4161 GCA_044345775.1 Candidatus Planktophila sp. | reverse complement strand
TTGCGGGCACTAGCACCTCAAGCTAGCGCGTCTGCCAATTCCGCCACCCGGACGAGGTGTACTTCATAAGCGGGGTCACGATATCAATCGAAGGCACCTAAGGCAAAGCGGGTGGTTTCTCTGGCGTATTACTCACGATCTGGTGGATACTTCACCTATGACTCACGATGCAAATACTCTGCGAGAAGAACTTGAATCGGAAACGATTCGAATCTGCCAAGAACTCATCAGAATTCCAAGTGTAAATTTTGGTGAAGGTAGGGGAGATGAGAAGGCGGCGGCGGAGTACGTTGTAGCCGAGCTAGCTCGAGTAGGAATCGCATCAACTATCTATGAGTCCGCACCTAATCGTTGCAATGTCATTGCGCATCTTGAAAGTTCGAATCCAGAGCGTCCTGGATTAGTTGTCCACGGACATCTTGATGTCGTTCCTGCTATGGCCGAAGACTGGAGCGTTGATCCATTCGGAGGAATTCTCAAAGATGGATTCATCTGGGGACGTGGCGCAGTTGATATGAAGAATATGGATGCGATGATCCTGGCCGTTGTCTGTCAGTGGGCTCGCGTGGGATATAAACCTCCACGTCCGATCACCCTCGCCTTCTTTGCCGATGAAGAAGCTGGAAGTAGTTTTGGATCCAGATGGATGGTCGCAGAGCATCCTGAAGTTTTTAAAGGGTGTACCGAAGCTATATCAGAAGTAGGTGGCTTCTCCATAACACTTCCCAATGCAAAGCGTTTCTACTTTGTTGAAACTGCAGAAAAGGGCATCCATTGGATGCGTTTGGTTGCTAAAGGTCGCGCGGGTCATGGGTCAGTGATCAACGAAGAGAATGCAATTACTCGTCTTGCTGATGCGGTGTCAAAGATCGGAAATTACGAATGGCCACAGCGATACACCGCCACTGTAAAGCGACTCTTTGAAACTGTAGCACAGGCATCAGGGAAGCCTTACGATCTAAAAGATCTGCGTCCGCTTCTTTCGGAGTTTGGTAGCGCATCACGAATGATCGGTGCAACGCTACAAAACACTGCCAATCCTTCCATGCTGACCGCAGGATATAAAGAGAATGTGATTCCTGGAGAAGCAGTTGCAGTCGTTGATGGTCGATTCCTTCCTGGTTACGAAGATGAAATGAATAAGACCATTCAAGACATTGTGGGACCAGATATTAAAGTCGAAACAATCGTGACAGATATTGCGCTAGAGGTTCCCTTCGAGGGCGATCTAGTTGATGCTATGTGTGAAGCGTTAATCAAACATGATGGAGAGGGAATTCCAGTTCCTTTCACCATGAGCGGTGGAACCGATAACAAGGCTCTCTCCAAGATTGGAATTATTGGTTACGGATTTTCACCGCTTAAACTTGATCCGGAGTTAGATTTTATGGCGCTCTTTCACGGTGTTGACGAGAGAGTGCCCGTTGATGGCCTACGATTTGGCGTAAATGTACTTAAGGATTTTCTAGAAAATGCGTGAGACCTCATCGAGTGCGTTTCGAACAACATCAGGGAGAACAATCTCTTCAACCGTGAGAGCTCCTCGCAACTGAGCTCCTGTTCGTGCACCGATGATGGCACTGGTGACACCAGGGGCATCTCTTACCCATGCCAGAGCTACTTCTAATGGTGAGTATCCAAGGCCACCCGCAGCCGCACTTACCGCCTCAACAATCCGTGAACTCTCTCCATCAAGATACGGAGCAATGAAGTTTGCAAAATGTGGAGTCGCACCGCGTGAATCTGCTGGAATCGATTGACGATACTTTCCAGTGAGAACACCGCGACCAAGTGGTGACCACGCAAGTATCCCTACGCCCGTTGACTCTGCACACTCAATAATCTCATTTTCGATGGTTCGGTTAAGGAGTGAGTATTCGCTTTGTAGTGTTGCGATCGGCGCTTTGGCGGTATTGGATTCCTGAAGGGTTATGGCACGGGCGCTCTGCCAGCCGCTGAAATTACTGAGTCCTACATAACGCGCCTTGCCCGATGAGTAGGCATAATCGAGGGCAGATAGGGTGTCATCCAATGCGACGTTCGGATCCCACGAATGAATCTGCCAGAGGTCTACATAGTCACTTCCAAGTCGTGTCAGCGACTTGTCCAACTCAGAGATCAAATGATGGCGCGAATTATTGATCGTTCTATTTCCATCGGGAAAAGAAATTCCAGCCTTAGTGGCAATAACCAAATCTTCACGGGCAGCGATCGTTCCGATAAGCCCACCAATCACACGCTCGGCATCACCATCGGCGTAGGTTGAAGCAGTATCTATAAAGTTTCCGCCAGCTTCAACGAAGGAGCGCATCTGTTCGGCGGCTTCATGGGTATCAGTGTCGCGTCCCCACGTCATTGTTCCAAGACCAAGGCGCGAAAGCTCAAGTCCTGAATTTCCTGCGCGACGTCTCTTCATGGGCGAAACCTTAGCAAGCCAAGAATCTTAAAGAGCGATAATCTTGCCTCATGTCACGAATCGTTCTACTTCGTCATGCTCACTCAACTGCGAATTTAAAGAACATTCTTGCTGGTCGCACTCCTGGAGTAGCGCTCAGCGCAAAAGGTGAGAAGCAAGCAGAGAGTTTAAAAACTCGTCTAGGTGCAACTCGATTTGATGTCATCGCAGTAAGCCCTATTGCACGCTGTTCTCAAACCATATCTCCCTGGCTTTCTCTTCACGGTAAAGAGAGAGAGCCATTGATTGACGATGGACTCTCTGAGGTTGATTACGGCGACTGGAGCGGCAAATCTCTCGCTAGTTTGCGCCGTCAGAAGTTATGGAAGGTGGTTCAAGATCATCCCAGCCAGATGATTTTTCCCAACGGGGAATCTCTACTTGAGATGCAGGCGCGTGCGCTCTCATCCTTCTATCGGATAGAAAAAGTGAAAGGTAGGCATTCTCGTCTTATCGTAAGTCATGGCGATGTTATTAAGGCGATTGTGGCTCATGTTTTAGGAATGCACTTAGACCAGTTCCAGCGTCTTGTAATAGATCCTGCGTCAATAACGATTATTGATACTGATGATGGAGTAAGTCGCCTTGTCACCTTTAATGATCAGAACGGTTGCCTCACGAACGAAGTGAGCGCTGCTACCGCTGTGGGTGGATCGACTGGTAATCAGAAATGACCGAATCCCAGAAATGGGTCTTCGATAAACCCGATCGTTTTATCGTCGGGACGATCGGAGCGCCGGGGGAACGAGAGTTCTATTTTCAACTCCGGCAGGGCTCGCAACTTGTTTCGTTAGCAACTGAGAAGTCACAAGCCTCAGCACTTGCCGCAAGAATCTCGACGATTATTCGAGAAGTAAAGAAGAGTGCCCCATTGAGTGCGGTAGCGCCAATGAAAGTTGATGATGGTCCACTTGAACTTCCACTTGATAGCGAGTTTACCGTAGGCGCTATTGGTATTGCATTTGATCCAACTGATTTAGAGATTGAAATTTCTTTTCGTTCCGAGCTTGATGGTGGTGAAGAATTTTCAGAGAGTGCGTATCCAACAGTTGATCTGAGATTAGATCTATCCATGGCCCTCTCATTTGTCTCACGAACCCAGGCTCTTGTCGCAAGTGGAAGAGCGCTCTGTCCATTCTGTATCTCGCCAATAGATCTCCAGGGCCATCTATGCCCTCGCGCTAACGGCTATAGACGATGATGACCGTTGATCGAGCATGGATCGACCAGAGTATTGACGTTGCCACTCACGGCGAATTAGAGATAACTGGACGCCTGGTAGATGCATCTAATGCAACACTCTTTGGAACTGTGCGCCATAACGACGAAGAGTTTGAGGTGATTTACAAACCAGTCGCGGGGGAGAGGCCACTATGGGATTTCCCTGACGGAACTTTGGCTGATCGTGAGTTTGCTGCATTCCTTCTCAGTGACCTTGCCGGTTTTAATCTAGTACCACCAACGATTCTTCGAGAGGGACCAGCTGGCTTTGGAATGGTGCAGCGCTGGATCGATGTCGACCAATCTATTGAACTTACTAAGTTTTTCGCTAGCGATACACCGACCCTGAGACACTTGGCGATTTTCGATGCGGTTATCAATAACACAGATCGCAAAATTGGACATCTGCTACCTGCAGAAAATGGACATCTCTTCGCCTGTGACCATGGAGTCACATTTCACAGTGAAGATAAACTTCGAACAGT
>JBIJAL010000048.1:0-8201 GCA_044345775.1 Candidatus Planktophila sp. | reverse complement strand
GCCGATGATTTACTCTCAGAGAAAGAGATTGAATTACTAGCCGCAACTGATGAGCTTCTTTCAAGAAGTGTCGAGATCTTTACTCGCCACATCACCGAGAATGAGTTCTTCGCTCTTCGTAATCGAATATCGCGTCTTCTAGTTACGTCGAAGATGCCGTCACCAAGTGAGAATTGGCCTCCCATTCCTTGGCCAGCGTATTAGAATCGCACCATGAAATCGTGGGCTGGCTCGGTCGGATCTTCGCAGCGGCGCACCCGGATTGTTCCACCACTATCGCTCTTTAACACTGCTTCGGCCTCTATCGAAGCGGTCGAAAAGAAGGATGTGTACCGACTCTACGTCTGTGGCATTACGCCGTACGATGCGACGCATCTTGGTCATGCAAGTACCTACATTGCCTTCGATCTAATCAATCGTTATCTACGATTTACTGGCGCTAGAGTGCTTTTTGTAGAAAACATTACAGATATAGATGATCCATTACTTGATCGTGCTCAACGTGACGAGGTGGATTGGCAAGATCTCGCACACTCGCAGATCGAGTTGTTCAGAGGTGACATGGTTGCCCTCAGAGTTCTACCACCCGATCATTACATCGGAGTAGTAGAAGCGATGGATGAAATTATTGCTTCGATAGTGGCACTTCAGGCTAAAGGTTCGCTCTACTCTGTCGATGATGATCTCTACTTCCGAGTACGTTTGGATCCAGAATTTCTCACACGTAGTCATATCTCACTTGAGACTGCCCTCTCGTTTTTTTCAGAACGCGGAGGAGATCCCAACCGTGTAGGTAAAGAAGATCCACTAGATGCCCTCGTCTGGAGATCCCAACGTGAGGGCGAGCCAGGGTGGCCCAGCCCCTTCGGTATCGGTAGACCAGGATGGCATATCGAGTGTTCGGCCATCGCGCTTCATTTTCTTGACCCTGATAGTCATGATGATTTCGCAATAGATGTTCAGGGCGGAGGAAGTGATTTAATTTTTCCTCATCACGATATGTCTGCTGCGCAAGGAGTAATTGCAACTGGTCAGAAGTTTGCGCGATTCTTTGTTCACGCAGGAATGATCGGGCTTGATGGTCAAAAAATGAGTAAGTCACTTGGTAACCTTCTCTTCGTTTCTCGCCTCATTGATGGGGGAGTAGATCCGATGGCTATTCGAATTGCTCTGATGGGACACCATTACAGAAGTGATCACATGTGGGGTGCCTCAGAGATCGATGAAGCAACGGCCCTTGTCGATCGTCTTCGTCTGAACTTATCTCGTGTGGAAGTTGCGCCAACAAGTTCGGTGATTGAACTCATTGTCTCGGCAATCTCTGAGGATTTAGATACGCCTCGCGCACTCTCGGCACTTAGAGCATGGTGTGATGGATGTGATGCAGGGTATGTAGGGGGTAGCCCAGGCGAGTTATCTCGCGTGTTGGATGATCTTTTAGGGCTAGCTTTTTAGTTACTTCTCATTCTGGCGACGGAGAAATCGTTCAAGTTCGCGAGCAATTTCATCTCCAGAAACATCCTTGAATTCAGCGGCATCCTTACTTTCTTCAAGCGCTTTCACATACTCCGATACATCGGTATCTTCTTCTGCCATCTCTGACACTTCGTTCTCCCACTCTTGAGATTGGTGAACGAGGTCAGCTAAGGGGAGTGAGATTTCCAGGAAATCTTCCACGGCGTTGATCAACGCTAGCGTTGCCTTGGGAGATGGAGAGTTTGACGCGTAGTGAGGAAGCCCGGCCCATAACGAAACGCAGTCAACTTCTCGTTTGAGCGCACCGTCTGCAATTATCCCAAGTATTCCCGTGGGTCCTTCATACTTACTTATCTCGACGCCTAGTCGCGCAGCAATATCTGGATGTCCGCCGCTACCACTTACCGAAATTGGTCGAGTATGTGGTGCATCGGCCAACATTGCCCCGAGATTAATGATCAGATCTACCTCAAGATCATCGGCCAAATCAAGCAAGAGTGATGTGAACGTCTTCCACTTCATAGATGGTTCGACACCTAAGACAAGTACATAGTCGTGATCGAGATGAGATGTGTGTACTCCATACACTTGCGTTGATGGCCAATTAACGTTGCGAACCATCGATTCATCAACAGAGATCATTGGTCGATTCACTTGAAAATCGTAAAATTCTTCAGCGTCATATTCAGCGATCAGTATCGCTTCCTGAGGATCTTCGCTCTGATCTAAATTCTCAAGGAGATGAGTAAGTGCACCAGTTGCTGCTTCTCCCGCATCACTCCAGCCAGAGAAGGCGACAATCATCGTTGGTCGCCTAAGGTGTGGGATTGTAAAAATCTCCATATCTCCCACCTTAAGGTAACCTTTGCGTCGTGACGAACGCAAAAACACCCTCTGAGCTAAGAAAAGCTCTCGCCTCCCGTGTGGTGATCGCAGATGGAGCGATGGGAACAATGCTCCAGGCGGCTGATCCCTCGCTTGAGGACTTTCAAGGGCACGAGGGTTGTAACGAAATACTCAATGTTTCTCGTCCCGATGTGGTCCGATCAGTTCACGAGGAATATCTCAGAGTCGGCGTTGACGCGATTGAGACGAATACCTTCGGTGCGAACTGGGCAAATCTCGCTGAATATGGAATCGAAGACCGAATCTACGAGCTTGCCTACGCTGGGGGAGTCATTGCACGTGAGGCGGCTGACGCCTTTTCCACTCCAGAGAAACCACGATTTGTATTGGGATCGTTGGGGCCTGGAACTAAGTTACCTACCCTTGGTCATACAACGTATTCGTTCCTGCGTGATGCCTATGAAACTGCTTCGCAGGCCCTTATTGATTCAGGTACTGACGCTCTTCTTATCGAGACAACACAGGATTTACTTCAAGCAAAAGCCGCTGTCAACGGTGCACGGGCTGCTATTGATAAATCAGATCGCGACGTCATTCTGATCGCACAGGTAACAGTTGAAACCACTGGAACGATGCTTCTCGGATCTGAAATCGGTGCAGCGCTCAACGCGCTCGAGCCGTTGAAGATTGACCTCATCGGGCTTAATTGTGCAACGGGCCCAGCAGAGATGTCAGAGCATTTACGCTATTTGAGTAAGAACGCACGGTGCGCACTCTCTGTGATGCCCAATGCTGGTCTTCCAGTCTTGGGACCAAAGGGTGCAACATATCCGTTGGGGCCTGATGCACTGGCAGAGGCTCTTGCTACTTTTGTCGATGATTACAAAATAACTCTTATTGGTGGGTGTTGTGGAACTACACCAGAACACCTTGCGGCGGTCGTCAATCGTCTAAATCGCAAACCCGTTGGTACGAGAACGTTAGTCGCGGATCCTGGCGCTTCTTCACTCTACCAATACGTACCTTTCCGCCAAGATAATACCTATCTGGCAATCGGTGAGAAGACCAATGCAAATGGCTCACGAGCATTTAGAGATGCACTGGTCGAAGAGAATTGGGAGACGTGCGTTGAGATCGCTCGCGATCAGATTCGCGATGGGGCTCACATGCTCGATCTCTCCGTTGATTATGTAGGACGTAACGGCGTTAAAGATATGACTGAGATTGCTAAGCGATTTGCAACCAGTTCAACGCTACCGATCGTGCTTGACTCAACTGAGCCGGCTGTTCTTCAAGCAGGTTTGGAACAATTGGGTGGTCGCAGTGTAATCAACTCCGTTAACTATGAAGATGGCGACGGACCCACATCACGTTTTGCCCGCATCATGCCTCTGGTTGTTGAACACGGCGCTTCAGTTGTCGCTCTCACTATTGATGAAGAGGGACAGGCGCGAACTGCTGAATGGAAATTGCGCGTTGCTCGCCGACTCATTGCAGATCTCACGCAGAACTGGGGAATGAAGACCGGTGACATCCTCATTGATACTCTGACCTTCCCCATTGCAACAGGTCAAGAAGAGACACGTCGTGATGGACTAGAAACCATCAATGCAATTCGCGCGCTCAAGGCAGATTTTCCGGAAGTCCAAACAACTCTTGGTGTTAGTAACGTCTCCTTTGGTCTTAATCCAGCAGCGCGCGTTGTCCTGAACTCTGTCTTTCTTCATGAATGTGTCCAAGCTGGCCTTGATTCAGCAATTGTTCATCCATCAAAGATTATGCCTCTCGCTCGTATCGATCAGGCACAGAGAGATGTTGCCTTAGATCTCATCTACGATCGACGTAGATTTGAGGGCGAAGATTGCACTTATGACCCTCTCACAGCATATTTGCAGCTCTTTGAAGGCGTTGAGTTAGCCGCATCTCGCAATGTAAGAGCGGCTGAATTGGCAGTGCTGCCGCTGGAAGAGCGCTTACAGCGACGGATTATTGATGGCGAGAAGGTTGGACTCACTGATGATTTAGATCTAGCAATGGCGTCATCGATTGCACCATTAGCAATTATTAACGACCACCTGCTTGAAGGTATGAAGATAGTGGGCGAGCTCTTCGGTAAGGGTGAGATGCAGCTTCCCTTCGTTCTCCAATCGGCAGAGGTTATGAAGACAGCGGTGGCATATCTCGAACCACATATGGAGAAGATCGATGATGAGGGTCGCGGTTCTATTCTTCTCGCCACAGTTAAGGGAGATGTCCACGATATTGGCAAGAACTTAGTTGACATTATTCTCTCTAATAATGGATATCGGGTTGTAAATATTGGAATCAAGCAGACAATTAACCAAATAATTGATGCGGCGCAGGAATCAGATGTTGATGCCATTGGTATGTCAGGTCTTCTTGTGAAATCAACGGTAATAATGCGCGAAAACCTCGAGGAACTCACCGCTCGCAGCCTTGATCAAAAGTGGCCAGTAATTCTCGGTGGGGCAGCGCTCACCAGAGCGTTCGTTGAAGTTGATCTTGCCGAAAGTTTTCCTGGTGAAGTTCGTTACGCCCGGGATGCCTTTGAAGGACTTCATCTCATGGATGCGATCATGGCGGTAAAAAATGGAGTACCGGGGGCTGCTCTACCTGCGTTGCGCGAACGTAAGGTCAAGGCAGTTTCAAAGGTTGTCGTCGATGAGCAGATCGATACTATGCGCAGCGATGTTGCTATCGATTGCAGCATTCCTGACGCGCCGTTCTTTGGATCAAGAATTATTAAAGGAATCCCGCTGGCAGATTATGTTGGCATGCTCGATGAACGCGCACTCTTTATGGGTCAATGGGGCCTTAAGGGTGGACGCGGTGAGTATGAAGCGATGGTTGAAAATGAGGGGCGACCACGCCTTCGTTCTCTGCTTAATGAGGTTCAATCTCAGGGGTGGCTTAATGCCGCAGTTGTTTATGGATATTTCCCCTGCGTGAGCGATGGAAATGATCTCGTCATCTTGCACCACGAAGGTCCCGATAAAGGTAAGGAGCGCACGCGATTCTCATTCCCACGTCAACGGCGTGATCGTCGCCTCTGCCTCTCTGATTTCTTTGCTGATAAAGACTCTGGAAAGACAGATGTTGTCGCTTTTCATGTAGTGACGATGGGAAGCGTTGTCTCTGAGGCGGCGGCAAAGTTATTTGCTGAGAATAAGTATCGCGAGTATATGGAGCTACACGGTCTCTCGGTCCAACTGACAGAGGCTCTTGCTGAACATTGGCATGCTCGCATCCGAGAAGAACTCAATGTACGTCACGAAGATTCCCCAGACATCGCCGGTATTCTCGATCAGGGTTATCGTGGCTCCCGTTACTCTTTTGGTTACCCAGCCTGCCCTGATATTGAACAGCAGGTGCAACTCTGTGAACTGCTAGAACCAGGCCGCATTGGGGTGGAGCTTTCGGAAGAATTCCAATTACATCCTGAGCAATCTACTTCTGCGATTATTGTTCATCATCCTGAAGCAAAATACTTTAACGCGAACTAAGGTCATATCGGTGACCTTTAAAGCAGCCTTCTTTGACATGGATGGTCTCTTTCTCGACTCAGAACCACAATGGCACCAATCTCAGCAAGAACTCTGCGCGCGTTACGAGTACTCGTGGGACGACGAAGATCAAAGGATTTGTATCGGGGGCCCACTTTCTCGCGTGGGTATCTATATTTCAGAAGTGTGCGCAAAAGATATGTCTGGTGTAGACATTGTTGAAGAACTCACTCAGATGATGCTTCTGAAGCTCTCCGCTGAAGCAACGCTCATGCCAGGCGCGTTTGATGCCGTGAATCGAGTGCGTGAGTTAATGCCGGTGGCACTAGTCAGTGCCAGCCCACGAAATTTAATGGACGCTGCTCTCTCTACCCTTCCATCTGATTTCTTTTCTTTTACGATTAGCGCAGACGATGTTGAACGAACAAAACCCTTCCCTGATCCCTATCTCGAAGCAGCAAGACGAATGAATGTAGCATCCAGTGAGTGCGTAGTTTTCGAAGATTCATTGACAGGGATCTCTTCTGCGCAAGAGGCAGGGTGTGCAGTCATTGCAGTGCCACACTATGTAGAGGTTATCGAGTCTCGTTCAGTAAAAGTGGCGCAAAGCCTTCATGAAGTGAATGCGATAGTCCTAAAGGATTTTTATAACGGTCTTTAATTGTGTGCAGGACAGATGCTCTTAAAGAAGCACCAATCACATAACCTACTGACTTTAGGTGGGAAGTGATCTTTTTCAATAGCCTCAATAATCTCATCGGCTATTGCGAGCAACTTCTTCTCCGTTGACACTAATTCGGCCTCTTTCGGTGAACTCTTTACAGTGCGCGCATCACCTAGATAATGCAGTACGAGCAGTGTTGGAATAACGCCGTGAAGTCGCCAATAAAGAAGAGCGTAGACGCGCAATTGAAAGAGCGCCTTCTCTTCCCACCCTGGTTTTGGTGATTTTCCACTTTTGTAATCAACGATTCGTACTTCACCGGTCAGAGCAACATCGATGCGATCGACATAACCATGAAGATAAACCTGTGTCGTGAGGTCCTGCTCAAGGTGCATCTCCCGATGAGTTGCCTCAAATGATTCAGGCTTTTCCAGGAGAAAGTAGTTTTTCAGTAGCGCCTCTACTCGATCGAGCCATTCTTTTTCGTTGAGTACAAGCTTGGCCAGTTCTGGCTTGGCCTCAATCTGTTCCTTCCATCGCGATGGTGCCATTGCAGTAGCGCTCTGGTGGTTGCGCTCTTCTGCAGGAAGATCGAAAAGGTCCTCCAGGATTGTATGGATTAAGGTTCCGCGTTCGGCATCAATACTCGGTGGCTCTGGCAGAAGTTCGATTACTCGGTACTTGTAAAGGCGAGGACAATTGTTGAATTCAGAAACTCGGCTGGGGGAGAGACGAATCGAGGTCACACTGGTGACGATACCCCCACGCATCGATACTTCTCGCCATAAGATAGGGCTGTGTCGGATTCCATTATCAATTCAATCTCGGGTGCCAGAACGCCAGGCTATTTCGCGGCAGGGGATCGGATCCAACTGACAGATCCCAAGGGAAAGTTGTATAGCTTCACCATCACTCCAGGAAAAGAATGGCATACACATAAAGGCTGGATAGTTCATGATGAACTCATCGGATTGCCAGAAGGATCTGTGGTTTCAACGACCGCTGGATTGAAATTCACAGCCTTCATACCTCTGCTTTCAGATTATGTGCTCTCAATGCCACGTGGCGCCACAATTGTTTATCCCAAAGATGCCGCAATGATCATCGGCGTTGCAGACATCTATCCCGGTTCACGGGTTCTTGAGGCGGGCGTCGGTAGCGGGGCGCTCTCACTCTCAATTCTTCGAGCAGTGGGTAGTGAAGGATCACTAGACTCTTTTGAGCGACGAGAAGATTTCGCAGAGATCGCAGAAAAAAATGTCGCCGAATACTTTGGTGTTCTCCCCGATCACTGGACTCTTACTGTAGGTTCAGTTCAAGATCATCCGCACACGAAGACGTACGATCGTGTTATTTTAGACATGCTTGCGCCATGGGAGTGTGTTGAAATGGCGGCAGGGGTACTCAGGCCAGGCGGTGTTTTTCTTGCCTATGTCGCAACCACAACACAATTATCAGCCACAGCGGAAGCGTTAAAGGCAGATGGTCATTTCACCGAACCAGAGAGTTCAGAGACAATCGTTCGGGGATGGCATCATGAAGGTTTGGCGGTGAGACCCCAGCAACGAATGATTGGCCACACAGGATTTCTGATACAGAGCAGACGAATGGCACCAGGTGTTGAAGTTCTCGCGCGTAGACGAAGGCCAGCAAAGGGTGCCTACGGTGTCGCGGAAGAGTGAGCGTCTTGT
>JBIJAL010000029.1:0-12375 GCA_044345775.1 Candidatus Planktophila sp. | reverse complement strand
TGGCTCCCGCCGGCCACCCCGGCAGGGTTAAGGACCACGGTGAGAATGAGCAGGATTCCACCAACCAGGGCTGGCAGATAATTAGAGACTTGTTCGGAGAGCTCGAAGGAATGCACTACAAAGTCTATCCAGTCAGGTAAAAATACAACTAAGACGCTTCCAATAAATGCCCCGGCAATACTTCTGATGCCGCCAAGAATTGCACCGGTGAGCAATAAAAGGGAGAGTGATGTGGGGTAGGTACTTGGACCCACCGAGCCGCGCAGTCCATATAGCGCACCAGCGAGTCCTGCAAAGGATGCTGAAATTGTAAAGACAAATACTTTCTGTCGTGAAACTTTCACACCAGTTAAGGCTGATGCAATCTCGTGGTCACGGATTGAGCGCCAGACGCGACCGGAACGAGAAAGGAGGAGATTTGAGGCGAAGAAGAGTGCAAGAAGTGCGAATGGCAGCGCCACATAAAATTGCCACATCTCATACGTTGGATCACCGAAAGCATTAACAAACCAAGCGGGCGGATATCCCACATCAACTTGCAGACCTTCATCACCTTTAAAAACTGAATCAAATCGAGTTGCAATCGATGGGATAGCGAGGGCGACCACGAGGGTAGTGCCTGCCAAGTAAGGACCACTGAGTCGAGCAGCAACCATCCCAAGAAGTAATCCAGCCATACCACCAGAAATAATTGAAAGGGGGATTGCAATCCATAGCGACATTGAAAGATTAATGATCATTAAGGCTGTGCTGTAACCACCTACGGCCATCAGCGCACTCTGGCCCAAAGAAATCTGACCAGAAATTCCAGTAAGAATAACAATCGACAATATTCCAATAAAGAGCGTGAGGGTCACTGCGAGTTGACCTTGATTGTATGGCTCAAAACTACGGGCTGCTAAGAACATCACAAGGCCAAAAACTAAAGTTCGAATTGAACTCTTACGAATAATTGATTTCGGATGTGAATTAGACACGACGCGTATCCTTCCCACCGAGAATGCCCCGAGGGCGCACAATGAGTACAAAAACTAAGACAGCAAGGATTGCGAGATAGATATCTTCTGGAGTCATATAGTAATTAACAAATGAGATTACAAAACCCAAAATAAAACCACCGATGACAGAACCCGGCAAGCTATCCAATCCACCAACAACTGCTGCAGTAAATCCAATGATGAGTGCTAAGTCGAGAGTGTATGGAGAGAGATTTGATGTTGGGGTGAGCAACAGTCCGGCGAGTGATGATGCGGCACCTGAAATTGCCCAGCTCAGTGCACGTACTCCATTGGTACGAATTCCGCTGAGTTTTGCCACCTCTTGATCGAGTGCGCTCGCTCTCATTGCCAAACCAACACCCGTTTTCTTGAAGAATAGAACGGTGAGAATAAGTGTGAATGCAACGACCGACATGACGAAGAGATCAAAAGATGTAAAAGGCATCACACGTCCAGCGATTGTGTAACCCTCTTGAGGGAATGGGGCTTGGAAACCTCGCTCTTCAGCAGCCCAAAAAACTCCGGCAAGTGCTTGAAGCACACCGAGAATTCCAAGTGAGGCAATAACTGGCACAGCGGCGCGCATCGAAGCGCTGCTGAGTAATTCGGTTTGTTTCTTATTTGCTAGTGGTCGCATTACTGCTAGATCTAGAAAAACACCTAGAAGGGCACCAGCAGCGATTGCGACAAAGAAAGCCAACCAGTACGAATATCCATTCATGATCAGAGAGGATGCAATGTAGGTACTAAACATTGCTTGACCCATCTGCGCAAAGTTAACGATTCCTGCTCCACGCCAGACCAATACCAAGCCCATAGCAACGAGAGCGTAGATTGCACCGCGTGAAGTGCCTGTAAAGAGCGCTGCTAATAATGTATCCATCAATACCCCAAATAAGCTGCGCGAAGACTTGCATCAGCCTTGAGTTCATCTGCTGGAAGATATGCCGCAACTTTGCCTAGAGATAAAAGGACGCCGTAGTCAGCAACACTGAGGGCAGTATTTGCATTCTGTTCTACTAGTAACACTGTGAGACCTGTTTTCTGACTCAAGACATTAATTGAATCGATGATCTGCTCCACAACCAGAGGAGCAAGCCCTAAGGAAGGTTCATCAAGTAGGAGTAGTGATGGGCGCGAGACCAAGGCGCGACTGATGGCTAACATTTGGCGCTCTCCACCTGAGAGAGTTCCGGCGAGCTGCTTGCGTCGTTCGAGGAGACGAGGAAAAAGGGTATACAACTCTTCCGTCGCTAGGGCTATATCGTGTTTATGTGTACGACGGCGAAAGAGTGCGCCCATCGCAATATTCTCTTCTACAGTGAGTGCGGAGATAACAGCGTGACCCTCAGGTACATGTGCAATTCCCATGCGCACAATCTCTTCTGGGCGCTTTCCTAATAAAGACACACCCTTCCAGGTCACAGAGCCAGAAGAAGGTTTTTCTAATCCAGAAATTGTTCGCAGCAACGTACTTTTTCCAGCGCCGTTAGCGCCGATTACGGTCGTTATCTTAGATTCCACGACTGTCATTGACACTGAATTTAATGCAACTACAGAGCCATAGCTCGTTGTGAGATCTCGTACCTCAAGCATGAGAGTTTCCCAACTGATCGCTACCGCTCTGGCTCGATGTTCCAAGATATGCTGCAAGAACAGCTGGATCGCGCTTTACCACATCAAAAGTTCCACTAGCGATTACTTGACCAAAATTAAGTACATAGACTTGATCAGAAATTTCTCCAATAAAATCTACATGATGTTCAACGATAGCAATCGCACACTTCTCTTTCAACTGCTTTAAGAGTTTGGCAAACTTATCAATATCATCTTGACCTAGTCCTGCAGCAGGTTCATCCAAGAGCAAAACTTTAGGTTCTAGAACGAGCGCTCTTGCAATCGATACTCTTTTTGAATCAGGGTAGGTTAAATCACCTGGCATTTTTTCAGCAAGATCAAGTGCGCCAGCCCACGCAAGCGCATCTAAAGACTTGCGCCTTAACTTAGCTTCGCTTTTACTCGATAATCCAAATAAGTCTTTGAAGAAGTTCGATTCAGAGGTGACATCTGCACCCATCATCACATTTTCAAGAACTGTTAATCCAGCAAACAATCCCACGCCTTGCAGAGTTCGCGCGATTGAATACTTTGCCAGTTCATCCGTTGCAGGCCAATCCACTTTCTTGCCATGAATTTCGATAGTTCCTGAAGTGGGGGTTACAAGACCAGCAATCGCGTTGAAGAGGGTAGTTTTTCCAGCACCATTTGGACCAATCAATCCGACGATTGTGTGTGGTTTGATCGAGAGAAATACATCATCAAGTGCTGTGAGGCCACCAAATTTGACGGTGAGGTTAGAGATCGAGAGAAGTGAATCCTTACTCATCTACTCCCCCTAATCCGTGACAGACGATTGCGATCGGTAGATTCTAGGCACTCGGGGGCCAATTCGTGTAACTATCTCGTAATTAATCGAGCCAGATGCGCTACCCCAATCCTCTGCCGTATACCCCCCGTCAACACCATCTCCAAAAACTTCAACCCATTCACCTGATATCGCCTGTGATTCTGGACCCAGATCAACGACGAATTGATCCATAGAGACCCGTCCAATAATCGGTGCACGTTTGCCATGGACAAAAATTCCAGCACCTTGTGCCTTCCGCGGAATTCCATCTGCATACCCCATCGCAACAATTCCTAGCTTTGTGTAACGATCTGTTATGGCGGTTGCACCATAACCAACGGGTGAATTAGCTGGAACATCTTTTACTAGATGCAGCTTTGCGTGCAGCGACATTGCGGCTTTGAGACCAAGTGAGGAAGATGTACCAAGAGTGTGCACATCTGGTGTTAATCCATACATGGCAATTCCTACACGCACCATATCAAAGGCAGAGTCTGGATCCTTAAGCGTTGCAGCAGAGTTAGATAGATGGCGCAGAATATTTGTGTAACCAAAAGATTCTAGAGTTGCGACCATTTCAACAAAACGATTTCTCTGAACTCTATTCTGATCTTCATCCGGTTCATCTGCACGTGCAAAGTGGGAGAAAATTCCAACGATATCTACATTTGCAACATGATGGGCATCTAGTTTTCCCCATTCGGTGAGGAAGCCACCTCTCGTCATTCCAGTATCCACTTCAAGATGTATGCGTGGGCGATGTGAGGAAGTCGCAGCACCTATCTCTTCCAATGCAATTATTGATGAGGCGGCTAAATCAATGTCGTGTTCAACGGCGGATGTGTAATCAGTGCCTGGCGGTACAAGCCAGGCAAGGATAGGTGCGGTGATTCCAGCATCACGAAGTGCAATCGCTTCCTCTAAAAGTGCAACGCCTAGATATGTAGCACCGCCAGCCAGTGCTGCGCGTGCCGTCGGCACAAGACCATGGCCATATGCATCTGCCTTCACAACAGCCATGAGATCTACACCTGCCATATTTTTTAGGTATGCAACATTGGCGGTGATTCGATCTAGATCAATCCGTGCCTCTGCTCGATTAAATGCTGTCATCGCTCTAAGACCACCATTGCAGATGCGATTCCAGCATCGTGTGAAAGCGAGAGGTGAACCTGAGCGCCATCGACGAGGTCTGCGATCCCACCCCTGAAGAGAAAAGCAGGTTTTCCATTTTTCAAATTGATTACTTCAGCATCGTGCCATGAGAGCCCGTGTTCTGGGCTCAGTGCTTTATAGAGCGCCTCTTTTGCAGCAAAGCGCGCAGCAAGAGAGGCAGTTGGTTTATCTCGCTCTGAGGGTGTGAAGAGTTTTTCTAGTAGAGCCGGGGTCCGCTTGAGACTCTCTGAAAAGCGTTCGATGTCGACAACATCAATGCCGATTCCATCAATCATGGAGTTAAGTCTAGTGCAGTTGGCTTTTCGAGGGAACATACCTGTCGACTGCGATGACAGCGACTAAGAGAGCACTTCCAACAAAGAGACCTCCCAACAGGTCTGTAAACCAATGGGTATGGCGAATCAGTGAAACAGTGCAGACAGTAAGTGAGATAAGTGCAACACCGGCGCTGGCAAGTCGGCCTTGATATCGATCAACGTGTGCGTATCGATAAATCAAATAAGCCAAAATTCCCCAGGTGAGAACTGCATTCGATGCGTGGCCACTGGGATATGACATTCCGCCTGCATGTAATAAATCAATTCCAAGACGTGGCTTGGTGCGACCTAAAAGTAATTTCGCTGAACCAACTATTAAATTAAGGAGCAATAGTGAGAGAAGCGCTAAATTAAGTGGCCGCCACGTCTTAAATTTCCAGGCGATAAATACAGCAGCAATAAGTAATACCGTTGCCGTAACACCACGAAGACCTAAATCGTCTAAACGACGGAGGATAAAGCCTGCGAGTCCTTCAAACTGTGGTTTTGACGAGCTATTGATTTTCTTATCAAAATACGTCAGTGGTCCGTAGGTATAGACCTGTTGTGTAACAAGTAAGAATCCACCAAATAAAACTGCCGACCAGCGAAGAGCTCGATCACGTTGGTTCTTTCTCATTGTTGCAACGGGCATTACTTACTCGACAGTCACAGATTTAGCGAGGTTTCTTGGTTGATCAACATCATTGCCACGAGTCACGGCCATTTCATAAGCAAAAACTTGAAGGGGGACCGTTGCCAGGATTGGCTGCAATAGTGCCGGAGCTGCAGGGATTCGAATAATGTGTTCGGCCCCGACAACCACATCACCTTCTTGGGCGATCACAATCACCCGAGCACCACGCGCTTTGACTTCTTGAATATTGCTCAGCATCTTCTCATCGAGTGCATGTTCATGACCCGATGGCAAGATCGCGATTACCGGTGTCTGCTTAACCGAATCAATGAGTGCGATAGGGCCGTGCTTAAGTTCGCCTCCAGCAAAACCTTCTGCATGAATATAGGCGAGTTCTTTTAACTTGAGCGCACCTTCAAGTGCGACAGGGAAACCAACATTGCGGCCCAAAAACAAGACGGTATCCGATGCAGCGAATTTTCTAGTCAATTCGCGGAGTGGCTCAACTGTCTCAAGAATCTGCTCGATCTGCCCTGGAAGCTCGAGCATCTGATGGTAGATAGTTTTTACCTGCGCATCGCTGAGTTCACCACGTACCTGCGCCAGCTTTAACCCAAGGAGATAGACGGCAACAATTTGAGTAAGTAAGGCTTTAGTTGATGCCACTGCAATTTCCGGGCCAGCATGTGTATAGATCACCGCATCTGATTCACGTGGAATCGTTGAGCTATTTGTATTGCAGATCGCAAGCACTCGTGCACCTGCAGCCTTTGCATGGCGTACCGCCATCAAGGTATCCATCGTTTCACCTGATTGAGAGATAGCAACGACAAGGGTGGAGCTATCAACTATTGGATCGCGATATCGATATTCGCTTGCAATTTCTACCTCAACGCTGATCTTTGCCCACTTTTCAATCGCATACTTTGCGACCATCCCTGCGTGATAGGCGGTGCCGCATGCGATGACAACAATCTTTTTAAGAGCAGCAATTTCAGCATCACTCATATGTAGCTCATCTATCAAGATCTGATCGTTATCGCTTAAGCGCCCGATCAGGGTGTCAGCGACAGCTTTAGGTTGTTCAAAGATTTCCTTCAGCATAAAGTGTGTGAAGCCACCCTTTTGTGCAGCTGAGGCATCCCAGGAGATCTCATATTCACGAGGTGTTACCGCTTTTCCATCGAGGTCCATAATTTCGATAGTTTCTGGCGTAATTGTGATGATCTCATCTTGACCTAATTCAATTGCGCGCTTGGTGTAATCGATGAAAGCTGCAACATCTGAAGCTAAGAAGTTTTCCCCATCGCCAATACCGGCAACAAGGGGAGAGTTTCTCCGTACGCCCACGATTCGTTCAGGATCATCTGCGTGAACTGCCAGCAAAGTAAATGAACCACGCAGAAGTGTGACTGCAGCGCGCATTGCTTGGGTGAGATCTCCCCTATGTTCTTTGCGAAGCTCTGATAACAGGTGAGCCACTGATTCAGTATCTGTATCGGATAAAAAGGTATGGCCCCGGGATTCAAGAGCTGCTTTAAGTTCTGAGTAATTCTCGATAATTCCGTTATGGATCACCGCCAACTTGCCCTCGTTATCAACGTGAGGGTGTGCATTGCGATCAGTGGGTCCACCGTGGGTTGCCCAACGAGTATGGCTAATTCCTGAGTGCACTGTTGGGATATTTGGTGAAAGAGCACTTTCAAGATTTGCTAATTTACCGGCACGTTTTTCAATAAAGAGTGTTGTGGGCGTGCCGAGTGCGATTCCGGCAGAGTCATAGCCGCGATATTCGAGTCGACGAAGACCTTCAATGAGCGGATCAACTGCAGATCGTGCGCCTGTGTATCCCACAATGCCGCACATAAATTGATCCCCTTAGAGAGAAAGTTCTTTACTTACGACATCTGCAAGAGTTGTCGCAACCTCAGAGGCAAGGTTATCACTGGAGGCCTCGACCATCACTCTTACAAGGTTTTCAGTACCTGAGGCGCGCAGCAGGACGCGTCCTGATGATCCCAATGCGGTCTCGGCAGCCATCACCGCTTCAGAGATTGCCGAATTACTTGCCAATTTCTCTTTTGCTACATCTTTTACGTTAATTAATATTTGTGGAAAGCGCGTCATCACAGATGCCAGCTCTGCCAAACTCTTTTTACTCCGTGCGACTTCTTGAGAAATTGCGAGGGCTGTAAGAAGTCCGTCGCCAGTATTTGCATACTTTCTCATAATCACATGGCCTGATTGCTCTCCGCCTAGAACATAATCTTTTT
This sequence comes from Candidatus Planktophila sp., assembly GCA_044345775.1. Classification (GTDB taxonomy): domain Bacteria; phylum Actinomycetota; class Actinomycetes; order Nanopelagicales; family Nanopelagicaceae; genus Planktophila. Next base: position 4,588 of record JBIJAL010000029.1, on the reverse strand, counting down.
CAAGCATGAGTTCGAGAACATAGCGATCACCGACTGGAGTTCTTTCAACGGTAATCCCCGCGTTCTCCATCGCCTGCATGAAGCCAAGGTTGCTCATCACCGTTCCAACAATCGTGTCAGCCTTGAGGTCACCCTGTGCCTTCATCCCGATTGCAAGAATGGCCATAATCATGTCGCCATCAACTTCGTTACCGTGGGCATCGACAGCCAAGCAACGATCAGCATCGCCATCGTGAGCAATACCAAAGTCAGCACCTTCTCTGATTACGACTTCTTTCAGGTGTGAAAGGTAGGTAGAACCACAGTTCTCGTTGATGTTCCAACCATCTGGAGTATGAGAAATCGCGATGACGCTAGCGCCAGCGCGAGCAAGAAGATCAGGTGCAACATACGATGCTGCACCATTTGCACAATCAACGACGATCTTTAGCCCATCAAGTCGATTCGTCACAGAAGTCATGAGGTGTTCGATGTACTTCTCTTTTGCACCAGCATCATTGATCGCTCGTCCTACACCTCGGCCAGTTGGGCGATCCCATGGCTCACCAATACGGGCTTCGACAAGGGCTTCGATTGAATCGTCGAGTTTTCCGCCGCCACGGGCAAATAACTTGATTCCGTTATCGGGCATCGCATTGTGTGAGGCTGAAATCATGACGCCTAGATCGGCGCCAGTACTTGCGACAAGATATGAAATTGCAGGTGTTGGCAGAACACCAACACGATAGACATCAACACCGGCGCTGGTAAGGCCTGCAACAACTGCTGCTTCTAGAAACTCTCCCGATGCACGTGAATCTTGGCCGACAATTGCACGTGGACGCTGTGATTTATCGTCAAAGCCTTCAACGAGAATGTGTGCAGCAGCGACAGCAACATCGAGTGCGAGTTCGGCGGTAAGAACCTGGCCGTTAGCTAAGCCGCGGATTCCATCTGTACCAAATAGGGACATGAGCACCGCTCTTTAAGTGAATTAACGCTTTGAGTATTGTGAGCGCTTACGAGCCTTCTTAAGGCCGTACTTCTTGCGCTCGATAACACGTGCATCACGCTTGAGGAATCCAGCTTTTTTGAGTGCTGGGCGATGTGCTTCGACATCAATCTCGTTAAGTGAACGTGCAACACCAAGACGAAGCGCTCCAGCTTGACCTGAAACTCCGCCACCGTTGATGCGAGCAAAAATATCGTACTGACCTTCAGCGCCAACTGTGCGAAGTGGCTCAGAGACAAGCTGTTGGTGAACCTTGTTTGGGAAATATGCATCAAGTGCCTTGCCGTTGATTACCCAGCGACCTGTTCCTGGAACAAGGCGAACACGAGCAACTGCTTCCTTGCGACGACCGGTGCCAGCACCAGGAGCTTTGATTGCTGGACGGTTTGTCGCAGCAGCAGGAGAAGCTGAAGTGTAAGAAGTAGGAATCTCGTTCTCGTCGAGATCTGCGAAAGTTGTGTTATCTGACATGTGTATGGGATCCCTTACTTAATAATCTGAGAAACTTGTTCGAATGTATATGGCTTTGGTGCTTGTGCTGCATGTGGATGTTCTGGACCTGCGTAAACCTTAAGCTTTCCAGCGATATCACGACCAAGACGGTTCTTAGGAAGCATTCCCTTGATCGCCTTCTCTACAGCGCGTGTTGGGTGCTTCTCAAGGAGTTCACCGTAAACAGTTGATGTAAGACCACCTGGGAAACCAGAGTGCTGATGTGCAAACTTTGAAAGCGCCTTATTTCCTGAAAGAGAAATCTTCTCGGCGTTGATCACGATTACGAAGTCACCCATATCCATGTGCGGAGCAAATGTTGCCTTGTGCTTTCCGCGGAGAAGGACTGCAGCATGAGTTGCTAGACGACCAAGAACAACATCTTGTGCATCGATCACGTGCCATGCACGAACGACGTCGCCAGCCTTAGGACTATATGTACGCATGCTCTATTACCTTCTTCTTTTCGTAGTGCTTCAAGGATTGACCTTCGGCGCCCACTGGCGCAGAGGTAGAACTTTACCTTCCGCGGCGTGAGGGGTCAAAATGGCTCAAATGCCCCGATTGGCAGGCGCAAAATGGCTAAAAATCAAAGACTGGTTCAGGGCTCTCATAGACCCGGCCATCCGCCCCGAAGACTAGGAATCGATTGAAGCCACGAGTGAACCAGCGATCGTGGGTGACGGTGAGAACGGTGCCTTCATAGCGATCAAGTGAGTGCTCTAGCGCTTCAGCACTTGCAAGATCGAGGTTATCGGTCGGTTCATCGAGTAATAACAGCGTTGAGCCGCTGAGTTCAAGTAAGAGGATTTGGAATCGTGCTTGCTGTCCACCAGATAGTGATGTGAATTTCTGTTCAGCCTGCTTATCAATTTCATACTTACGCAGCACGCTCTTTGCCGGACCTAGTTGCAACGAATAGCTCTCCCACAGAATTTCAAGGAGCGTCTTATTCTCAAATTCAGGGTGGGCATGCGTCTGTGCAAAGTAACCGATTTCTACTCGTGCTCCTACTTTGAGATTACCTGTGAAGTGCACATCTTTATCTCCTGAAATCATGCGGAAGAAGTGCGACTTACCAGTTCCATTTTTTCCAAGGATTGCTATGCGATCGCCGAAGAAGACTTCAAAATTAAATGGCTGCGTCAGGACTTCTCCAGAAAGATTTGTGATCGAGATATTTTCGAAGGTAAGTACGCGCAGACCAGTGCGCCCACCTCGAAGACCAACATTGAGATCTTGTTCGATCGGTGGAGCCTCTGGTGCACCCGCTTCTTCAAATTTGCGAAGTCGAGTTTGCATCGCGTGATATTTGCTTGCCATGTCTGGAGAGCTTGCTGCCTGGACTTGTAAGGTGCGAACAAGATCTTTCAGACGCTGGTGCTCTTGCTGCCAGCGCAGCAGCAATTCGGCAAAGCGCTCGTTCCGCGCCTTGCGGGCTTCATGCCAGGTATCAAACTTTGCGCCATGGACCCATGCTGTATTTCCGTTGACGCCTTGTTCAAGAGCGACGATGCGAGTGGCAGTATTTTGTAAAAGTTCGCGATCGTGGCTGATAAACAGGACCGATTTCTTTGTCTCTGAAATGACTTTTTCCAGCCAACGCTTAGAAGGAACATCAAGATAGTTATCTGGTTCATCGAGCAGTAGCACTTCTTCTGGACCTTCAAGGAGTGCTCGCAAAACTAACTTCTTCTGCTCTCCTCCGGATAACGAACTGACTAGGCGATCGGAAACTTCATCAAAACTCTTATCCAACATTTCAGTGCAGCATTTATCCCAGATAACTTCAAAGTCATAGCCACCACAATCGCCCCAATCAATGATTGCTTGCGCATAGGCCATCTGATTTTTCTCAGAAGCATCTGCATTCATGGCGATCTCAGTTTCATGAATTCGAGCTGCTGCCTCGCGAATACGAGGCGGTGCAACAGAAATGAGGAGTTGACGCACCGTTGTCTCATCGCGGACAGATCCAATGAATTGGCGCATCACACCTAGACCACCTGTAATTGCGACTGTACCTTCATCGGGAGAGATGTCTCCGCAGATCATGCGAATAAGCGTCGTCTTTCCAGATCCGTTTGGACCAATCAGCGCAACCTTTGCTCCATCGCCAACACGAAATGAGACATCGTTAAGGAGAACTCGACCATCAGAGAGTGCATATTCGACACCTGAAATATCAATGTGGCCCATCGCCGCGCTTTCCAATTGTGACTTTGGCGCGATCGAGCAGCTCTTGATCTGATGGATAATCAACTTGGGTAAGGCTTAGCCCCCGAGCTGGAAAGACCAATGAATCACTGACGCGCTCTTTATTGGCTAATAACTCTGCCATCCATGAAGGATCTTTACGGCCATCAGCGACACAGACAACTGCGCCAACGAGATTGCGTACCATCGAATAGCAGAATGCATCAGCAATAACTTCTGCAACAAGTAGCCCTGTTTCATCACGGTGCCATTGGTATTTCTCTAAGGTGCGAATCGTGGTTCCGCCCTCTTTAAATTTACAGAACGCGGCAAAATCGTGATGGCCTAGCACAAGAGCGCTGGCTTTATTCATCAAGTCGACATCAAGTGGGCGATACCAAGGGGCAACGTCATAGCGTGATAACGGAGGAATTACTTCGTTAGCATCGAGAATCTTGTAGGTATAGATGCGTCGCAACGCAGAAAAGCGCGCATGAAATCCGTCGGGTGCATCACTAATCTGCATAATGCGTACATCTTCATCGAGAATTCGGTTGAGTTTATAACGTAGATCAATGTAAGAAAGACCTTCACTGAAGAGAGCATCAGGCAGATCTACGTGGATCACCTGGCCAGTTGCATGAACTCCAGCATCGGTACGGCCAGCAACAACTGACTCCACATCACTACGCGAAATTCGTGCGATTGCATCTTCAACTAAATCTTGAATTGTGCGTTTATCGGGTTGAGCCGCCCACCCAAAGAATGCGGTGCCGTCGTATGCGATATCTATCCGTAAACGACGAAACCCACTCTCGGGAAAGAGAGTGGGTTGCGCCATAAGAATTTACGCGAGTGTGCGCGTATTAATTACTTATCTGTTACGAGTTCGATCACAGCCATAGGAGC
>JBIJAL010000092.1:0-3782 GCA_044345775.1 Candidatus Planktophila sp. | reverse complement strand
TGAAGAAGTTATTGCAGAACATCCAGTGCTCCTTAACCGTGCACCAACGCTTCACCGCCTTGGTATCCAGGCATTCGAGCCACAGCTTGTAGAAGGTAAGGCAATCCAGATTCACCCACTCGTATGTACAGCATTTAACGCTGACTTCGACGGTGATCAGATGGCTGTTCACCTCCCACTTTCACCTGAGGCACAGGCTGAAGCACGTATCTTGATGTTGTCATCAAATAACATCTTGTCTCCTGCTAATGGTCGACCAATTACATCTCCTACACAGGACATGGTTCTCGGTCTCTACTACTTAACAATGGAACGTGAAGGCGAACTCGGTGAAGGCCGTGCATTCGGTTCAGTCCCTGAAGCGATCATGGCTCACGATCAGCGTTCAGTTTCATTGCAGGCAAAGATCAAGATTCGTGTCGATGGAAAGACTCTCGAGACAACTCTTGGTCGCGCACTCTTCAACGAGGCACTTCCTGCTGACTTCCCATTTGTTGATACAGATGTGACTAAGAAGCAACTTGGCGGAATCGTCGACAAGCTTGCTGAGTTCTATCCAAAGGTCACAGTTGCACAAACACTTGATGCACTAAAGTCACTTGGATTCCACTGGGCAACACGCGCCGGTGCAACAATCGGTATCGAAGATGTTGTTACACCTCCACGTAAGAAGGAGATCCTAGAAAGCTACGAAACACAGGCTGACAAGGTTCAATCTCAATACGAAAAGGGACTCATTACAGATGACGAGCGTCGCCAAGAGCTCATCGAAATCTGGACTAAGGCAACTGCCGAAGTTGGTAAAGAGATGGAAGAGAACTTCCCTAAGGTCAACCCAGTCTGGATGATGGTTTATTCAGGTGCTCGTGGAAACATGATGCAGATCCGTCAGATCGCAGGTATGCGCGGACTCGTGGCTAACCCAAAGGGTGAAATTATTCCTCGCCCAATTAAGTCCAACTTCCGTGAAGGTCTCTCAGTTCTTGAGTACTTCATCTCAACGCACGGTGCACGTAAGGGTCTTGCAGATACAGCGCTTCGAACCGCTGACTCTGGTTACCTCACACGTCGTCTCTGTGACGTCGCACAAGATGTGATCATCCGTGAAGAAGATTGCGGAACTGATCGTGGACTTGTACTTCCAATTGCTGAACGTCAGCAGGCTGGAAACCTTGTAAAGCATGACCACGTCGAAACTTCTGTCTACGGCCGCACATTGGCTGAAGATATTGAAGTTAACGGAGAAGTTGTTGCTAAGGCAGGCATTGACCTAGGTGATCGTAATATCGATGCACTTATCGCAGCAGGTGTGGACGAGGTAAAGATTCGTTCAGTACTCACATGCGATAGCAAGGTCGGACAGTGCGCAGCATGTTACGGACGCTCACTTGCAGCAGGACAACTTGTTGCAGTTGGTGAAGCAGTCGGAATCATTGCAGCGCAGTCAATCGGTGAACCAGGTACACAGCTCACAATGCGTACCTTCCACACCGGCGGTGTTGCGGGCGATGACATCACTCACGGTCTCCCACGTATCGTCGAGCTCTTCGAGGCGCGTACACCTAAGGGTGTTGCACCGATTGCTGAAGCAGCAGGCGTCGTTTCATTCCGTGAAGATGCAAAGGGTAAGAAGATTATCGTCACACCAGATGATGGTGGAGAAGAAGTTGGATACCCAATCACACGTCGCCAGAAGCTACTTGTAGAAGAAGGTTCACGCGTTGAAGTTGGCCAGAAGATGGTCGTCGGCGCAATCGATCCTAAGCAGGTACTTCGTATTCTTGGACCACGTGCAACTCAAGTGCACTTGGTTAACGAGATCCAATCTGTTTATCGCTCACAGGGCGTAGGCATTCACGATAAGCACATCGAAGTAATCGTTCGTCAAATGCTCAAGCGCATCACAGTGCTTGAAGCAGGAGATGCTGATCTACTTCCAGGTGAACTCGTTGAGCGCGGTCGCTTTGAAGCAGAGAACCGTCGCGTTGTTACAACCGGTGGCAAGGCAGCATCTGGTCGCCCAGAACTTATGGGTATCACCAAGGCATCTCTTGCAACTGAATCATGGTTGTCAGCGGCTTCATTCCAGGAAACAACTCGCGTACTAACGGACGCCGCACTTTCAGAGAAGAGCGATCCATTGCTCGGTCTGAAGGAGAACGTCATCATCGGTAAGTTGATCCCAGCCGGTACAGGCCTTGCCCGTTACCGCAATATCCGAGTTGAGCCAACAGAAGAAGCAAAGGCCGCTGTATACGCTGCCTACGATGAGTACGACTTCACACCGTTTGATCAAGGTGGAACAGGTGAAGCAATTCGCCTCGATGAGGTCGAAGTTCCTCGCTAGTAGTTATCATAATAAATAACAAGGGCTCCCATATGGGGGCCCTTGTTATTTAACTAGTACCTATTTCTTCAAGTGAGCCAATCGGTCAAGGATTGGTGGGTGTGAGTAATTCACCGCAACATAAATCGGATGTGGACTGAGGTTAGTCAACGATTCACGGGAAAGCTTCTTAAATGCACTGTACATGTACTCGCGAGCACCCGGATAAGTGTCTATTGAATACTGATCTGCCTGATATTCGTTGCGGCGCGAGAGTGTGTTGTTGATCAATCCCAACAATGTCGATACTGGGGTGAAGAGTAAGAAAAATGCGAGCATGGATAGATGAAAACTTGGTATTTCAGAGCCGAGCGCCTTAGAAAGATTGGGATTACTCAGCAGCCAACCCATAAGGGAGAAGATAACGAGGGTTTGGATATTACTAAAGATAAACATTGAATAAACGTGCTTACGCTTATAGTGACCAACTTCGTGAGCCAAAACTGCAACAGTTTCTTGCACAGTAAGCTTTTCAATCAGCGTGTCATATAAACCAATGATTTTCACTCTTCCCATTCCGGAAAAGAAGGCATTGAGTTTGGTGGAGCGCTTCGATGCATCCATCTCGTAGAGTTTCGAAAGTGGAAAGCCTTGCTTCTGGCAGTATTCTTCAACTGCAGTGCGAAGCTCACCCTCGGGCAGTGGCTTTAACTTATTAAACATCGGCAAGAAGATGCGCGTGCCAAAGATAAACATGAAAAGCGAGAAAGCTGCAAAGAGCGCCCAGGCAATAATCCAGAACTGGTTTTGTAGTTCTTGGTAGATCCAGGCAACGGCGAATAGAAGGAGTAATCCAAGGGCTAGGATTATGACCAATTGCTTAATCGCATCTTGGATAAAGAGCTTCTTGGTCGATTTATTGAAACCGTATTTTTCTTCAATGACAAAAGTTGAGTAGTACCCTGCAGGAAGGTTGGCCAGCGTCGCCACAACGATCAGAATGGCTCCAAAAAGCACAGTGATGAGCAAGTCATTGCTCAGACGATCGCGCAACTGGCCATCGAGCCACGAGAACCAGCCCAGAATAATTGCCGCCAGGATGCCCACGGTGCTCACAAGGGTGGTGAGCATTTCAAAGCGGTATTTAGCCGTCCCATAGGCCATGGATTTGGCATATTCCTCAGGGTTAAATATCTGCGCGCCCTCAGGGCTCAGCGGTTGATTCTTCGAGCGCTCATTCAGGTAGTTGATGACCATACCGGCGCTGAATTCAATGAGGAGAAAGAGGACAATTCCTAGAAGTAGTAGTTCTGACGTGTTCATAGGCACGATTATGAGGTTTTTTGGTGCGACACGCCCGGAAGTGAGAAACCAGCCTTTTCGCCAAAATTGGTGGGCCAAAAGGAGTAAAAGGGCCGTTTTGACCTTTCATAGGCCCTGCCGATACCTTTCTCCT
>JBIJAL010000125.1:0-3787 GCA_044345775.1 Candidatus Planktophila sp. | reverse complement strand
AGTAAAACTCGATGGCAATGGTAAGCGGCGCATTGATGAAGTTTCTTGGGTAACTGGTCGATTTGAAAGCGATCGCGCAGAGATTGAGTCATTGTGGAAGTGGAATGGCAACGATTACATCCGCGGAATCGCCACCGACTTCCCACTTGAGAATTGGTGGAACAGATAATGAAGTTTCGATCAAGTGTCCCATTTTTGATTTCAGGATCCCTTACTTTCCTAGCTATTTATCTCATTACAACCTCAGCACTTTTTGCATCTGCTTTCTCACTTCTTGTGCTCGCCTTCACATATGTAATCATCAAAAATCGAAGTGGAAAATTAGAGTTAGAAATCGCCTCATCGTGGCCTGAAGTGATTGACCACCTGATTTCCGGAATCCAGTCAGGAATGTCTCTCACAGAAGCTTTGACAGAGTTATCTTCTCGAGGACCGATAGTGATGCGCCCACTATTCGCTAGTTTTAAGAGTCAAATTTTAGAAGACGGTGATTTTGATAGAGGTATCTCACTTCTCTCTAAAAAGTTTGGAAATCATGCCAGTGATCAAATATTTCAAGCGCTACTCATATCAAAATCTCTCGGAGGTAGCCAACTTCTTACTATTCTCCGAACACTGGGAAACTTTTTAAGACAAGATTTAGCACTTCGAAATGAGATTGCAGTAAAGCAATCCTGGATAAAAAATTCAGCACATCTCTCATCATCAGCACCTTGGTTACTTCTGCTTCTTCTGGCGATGCAACCCTCAACAGTGGCCGCATTTACGACTCCAACTGGTGCAGGAATTCTCTTCCTGGGACTAATGCTGACCGCACTTGCCTACATATGGATGTCGTATCTCAGCCGCCTTCCAAAAGTTCCACGAGTATTTGGTGTACACAGATGAACCCAGTGCTCATCTCTCTCCCACTTTCCATTCTCGCTGCCTCATTAATAATTTTTGGCGACCACCCCTCTCAGGAATTGCGAGCCTTTGCCGGGGCGACCAGGGATCGTTCGCTGGTGAGATCTCGACTTTTAGAACTTGGGCGTCAAACTCAAAGTGATTATGAAGCTTTTCGATATCTTCAGTTGCTCTACTCTGGAAGCACCTCTCTGATATTTATGATTTTCTGTCTCCTTGGACGGGTATCAATTCAAACAACAGCGCTGCTATGTGCGCTGGCTGGAGTTGCTACTTACTTGTATGTGGATCGAAACTTAACAACTAAAGTAAAAAAGCAGCGCAGCCTCATTGAGGCAGAATTTCCGGCAATTATTGAGATGTTAACTCTAGCGATTTCTGCTGGAGAGTCACCATTGACAGCCTTGAAGAGAATTGCTGAGAATTCACATGGCAATTTGAGTCGTCGCTTCCGACAGGTAATTTCTAAAGTACACCAAGGGACTTCTTTTCATGCTGCACTTGATTTGATGGGTCGGGATCTAAATTCACCTTTAGTACGTCGCTTTATTGATTCACTCGTCAATGCCATGGTTCGCGGGGCACCAATTACCGAAGTTCTCACACGCCACGCCCAGGAAGCGCGTGAACATCAACGTAATCGAATTCTCTCGGCGGCAGGTAAGGCGGAGATTTCAATGATGATTCCAGTTGTCTTTCTCATTCTTCCAATATCTATTCTTTTTGCTCTCTGGCCTTCCCTGACAAACCTCAATCTCTTTGCGGCGTAGTGAAACCATCGCTACGCATAGAAACAGTACAGAAAAACCTACCCAACAGATATAGAGAGAAGGAAATAAATGAATACAGAATCCCCAACCGTTACAGAATCCCCAACCGTTACAGAATCCCCAACCGTTACAGAATCCCCAACCGTTACAGAATCCCCAACGAGCACCGAAGCGCTCAAGCAATCTTTGAAAGATAGTGCGCTAGCTACAGAGATTTGGTTTGAAGATCAAGTGCGTTCGGCGAGTAAGGCTCTGCGTGAAAGCACATTCGTGAAGAAGATCAGTGAAGACCGTGGAGATGTTCCGGGATGGGTTCTTGTAGTTCTCATGACAACTGGACTCGTTACTGCGATCTGGACTGTTGCCGCCCCACGTCTTTCTGCAATTCTTAAGAATTCACTTGATGGTATGAATGGCATTCGCTGAGTGAGGATTTCAAAGGCCATTGCAGATGATCGAGGGAATGTAGAGAGTTCACTCACTCTCATTCCACTCATATTCCTCTTTCTTCTTGCTATGCAATTAATTCTTGCTATCAGTATGCGTGATGCGGATTCCCTTTCCGCATCCGACCAAGCATCAGTACGGGCAATCTCTGGAAATTTTGCTGCATCAGATCGGGAACTCACATTAGATTCGCCGGATCGTTTTTCCAATATTTCCCTTCTCATAGCGACTCAGAGTCGAAGGATTCCTGAATTGATTCCGGGGCTATCCCAGCTTTTGGGTAGGGAGTTACGAACTGATGGAAAGGGAGTTGCAATCATTGAAAACACACGGTGAAAGGCGAAGCAGATTGTTTGGCTTCAGAATTTCTTCAATCGGAAAGATCGCTAAGGATGAGAGTGGGAGTGCATCTGTCGAATTTGTACTTCTTGCCCTCCCGCTCTTTATCCCTATCTTTATTTTTCTCAATCAGTTCTCATCGTTAAGTTCTCAAGAGATGGCGCTACAGACATTGGCGCGGGAAAGCGTTCGGGCATTCATCGAAAGTGATAGCGACCGATCTGGCGGCGCTTTAGTCAATCAAGTGATAACCCTTGGGGGAGCAAAACTTGGCTTGAAGCCAGGAGAGATTTCAGAGATTAGATCTGAGATTAAATGCAGCACTCACCCTTGCCATCTCCCAAATGGCAGAGTTCGCATTACTCTGCGTATGAATGCAATTGGAAACGATGGAAGAATTGTGCAAGCTTCGGCCCAACAGTATTTTTCTCCATGGAGCAATTAATGAGAAACACATCTCAGAAAGTGCGCCGCCTCATATGCGATGATCGTGGTTCGATCTCAGTGCTCACAATTGCCCTCTTTCTTATAACTATATGCCTAGTGATGATTACGACAAATATCACCACAGTAACTCTTGCAAAGAGAAATCTCACCCAAAGTGCTGAATCTGTCGCGCAACGCGGGGCACACTTTCTCGACGAAGAGGCTTACTACACTGGTAAATTCAACATAATAACAATGGCTCAAAATCTTTTTGGAAGCGGCCCAGAAGATCCTGGCGTTCCTATTGATTGCGATCAGGCAATGAGTGGAATTTCAGAGGCACTTCGAGATCTTGAAAGAGATAGCGATCTACTCATCCAAAAAGGTGTAAAGAATCTAGAAGTTTCAGAGGTCTCATGCGATGGAAGGGATATCAAGGTTTCCTTGAAAGCAGAGGTGAACCTACCTTTTCAAGTACCGTTCTTAAAATTAAATAGCGTCAGTTTGGAATCTTCGGCAACCACCTACAATCAGCGCAATAATGGCTTCTACCTCTTTGGATACCGTATTTCGTGAGATCTGCAATGGGCAAATACGCCCACTCTCTTAAAGTCGGTATCCTTCACCTATGGCCCGCGAATATCATCTCGAGATAGCTGAGATTGACGCGACCCTGGTTTCAATTGAAAAGGTTCTTAATCTTCCAAAACTTGAAGCAGAAGCCGTTGAGCTCGAAGCCCAAGCCGGAGTTCCTAATCTTTGGGATGATCCAGAGAAGGCACAGGCAGTTACGAGCAAGTTATCTAGAGTGCAATCGACAATTGCGCGCTTGAAATCTCTGCGTCGCCGCGTTGAAGATCTACCCGTTCTCTTTGAGCTAGCAGCCGATGAACCAGATG
>JBIJAL010000091.1:0-3795 GCA_044345775.1 Candidatus Planktophila sp. | reverse complement strand
CTGGTCCATGAGAGAGCACTCTTTGACAATGGTTGTCCCGTGAGTGGATCTACAACTCCGACAGCGTGGAACTTCTCTGCCTCATCGGCGATCGCTGGCTTATGCCCGCGACCCTTCTCTGTTATTACATGAAGTAGAACTGGCTCACCAAATCCCTTGGCTTGTGCCAACGCTCGTTCTAGTGCAAGAAAGTCATGACCATCAATTGGACCAAGATACTTAAGGCCTAAATCTTCAAACATACCTTGCGGAGCAATAATATCTTTGATGCCTTTTTTCATTCCGTGAAGAGTGTCATAGATTGGAGTGCCAACGACTGGGGTCTTATGCAGTACTTCCTTGCCCCAATCAAGGAAGCGTTCATATCCCTGGGTGAGTCGAAGCGTTGATAAATATGTTGCGACTCCACCAATTGTTGGAGAATAAGAACGCTCATTATCATTGACTACTAAAATCAAGTTTCGCTCTTTTGCGGCAGCAATATTATTCAGCGCTTCCCATGACATTCCACCAGTTAAAGCACCATCGCCGACAACTACAACGACGTTGCGATCCTTCTGGCCAGTAAGCCAGAATCCGCGAGAGATTCCATCGCCCCAAGAGAGAGCAGTAGATGCATGTGAATTCTCAATCACATCGTGATCGCTCTCGCCGCGATTTGGATACCCTGCTATTCCACCACGGCGGCGAAGAGCATCGAATTGATCAGCTCGTCCAGTGAGAATTTTATGAACATATGACTGGTGCCCGGTATCAAAGAGGATTACATCGTGCGGAGAGTCAAAGGTGCGATGAATTGCCATCGTAAGTTCAACAACGCCGAGATTTGGCCCAAGATGGCCGCCTGATTTTGATACTTTTTCAATCAGGAAAGAGCGAATTTCAGCGGCAAGCTCAATGAGAGCCTGGTTGCTTAACCCCTTGATATCCGAGGGGCTTTTGATGGATTCGATCACAGATGGATTCTAGATCACGCAAGCAATTGGCGTAGGACGAACTGCATGATTCCGCCATGTCGGTAGTAATCGGCCTCTCCTGGTGTATCGATACGAACCTTAGCCTTAAAGGTAATCGCACCAGCAGTCACCGAAACCTCTTTTGGCACTCCACCGGAGTTCAACTCGGTGATACCTGAAATCGCAAAAACCTCATCACCCTTGATTCCCAAGGTTGATGGAGTCTGGCCATCAATGAACTGCAATGGGAGAACTCCCATACCAATTAAGTTAGATCTATGAATGCGTTCAAAGCTCTCTGCAATGACTGCACGTACTCCAAGGAGAGCGGTTCCCTTAGCAGCCCAATCTCGAGAAGATCCTGATCCATATTCTTTACCAGCAAGAATAACTAACGGAACTCCGGCAGATTGATAGGCGATAGAAGCATCATAAATCGTTTCTTGCGCGCCACTCGAAAGGAAATTACGTGTGAAGCCGCCTTCAACACCTTCAAGAAGCATGTTCTTGAGGCGGATATTTGCAAATGTTCCACGGATCATCACTTCATGGTTACCACGGCGAGATCCATATGAGTTAAAGTCATTTCGAGCTACGCCATGACTTTCCAAATATTTACCTGCTGGAGAATCAGCTTTAATGTTTCCGGCTGGTGAGATGTGATCAGTGGTTACAGAATCTCCCAAAATGGCCAAGACGCTCGCGCCACTGATATCAACAACTGGCGTTGGCTTTGCTGGCATGTTTTCAAAGTATGGAGGCTTGCGGACATATGTTGATTGAGGATCCCATTCAAAAGTCTTCCCCGTTGGGGTATCAAGAGATTTCCAGCGATGATCTCCATCAAAGACTGTTGCGTAATCTTTTGTAAACATATCTGAGGAAATTGATTCATCGATAACACTCTGAATCTCTTGTGCGGATGGCCAAATGTCTTTTAGGAAAACAGGATTGCCTTCCTTGTCATTGCCGAGTGAATCGCTCTCGAAATCATGATTCATGGTTCCAGCCAAGGCGTATGCGACAACCAACGGTGGAGAGGCGAGATAATTCATCTTTACATCAGGGCTGATACGACCTTCAAAATTTCGATTGCCTGACAAAACAGCAGATACAGCTAAGTCATTTTCATTAATCGCCTTGCTAATTTCAACTGGTAGCGGACCAGAGTTTCCAATGCATGTCACACAGCCATATCCAACAAGATGGAAGCCCAACTCTTGCATGTAGTGCGTTAAACCCGCACGATCGTAGTAATCGGTAACAACCTTTGATCCAGGCGCCAATGTGGTCTTTACCCACGGCTTAGAGGTAAGGCCTTTCTCGACCGCTTTCTTTGCAAGAAGTGCTGCGCCAATCATGACTGATGGGTTAGAAGTATTTGTACAGGAGGTAATGGATGCTATGACCACATCACCATTTTTAATTGTCGTGGCTTTGTCTCCGACCTTTACTGGGAATGCAGACTTTCCCGTCTTCTCTGTGAAGTATGTTGGTAATACTTTCTCAAAAGCGCTCTTTGAATCTGAGAGCGAGATGCGATCCTGAGGACGCTTAGGGCCAGCGATCGAAGGAACAATAGTTGAAAGATCTAATTCGATATGTTCTGAAAAACGCGGAGCAGCCGATGGATCGTGCCACAGTCCTTGCACCTTTGCATATGCTTCGACGAGTGCAATCTGATCTTCCTTGCGTCCAGTCAATCGCAGATAGCGCAACGTTTCATCATCAATTGGGAAAATTGCACACGTTGATCCGTACTCAGGACTCATATTGCCGATCGTGACACGATTGGCCATCGGCACACTCACAACACCTGGGCCATAGAACTCAACAAATTTTCCAACGACACCATGCTTACGAAGCATTTGCGTAATGGTCAACGCTAGATCAGTTGCTGTAGTTCCGACCGGAAGCTGGCCGCTGAGTTTGAAACCAACCACACGTGGGATCAGCATCGAAACTGGCTGACCTAAAAGGGCGGCCTCTGCCTCAATTCCGCCAACACCCCAGCCGAGCACTCCGAGCCCGTTCACCATCGTTGTGTGCGAATCAGTTCCCACAACAGTATCTGGGTAAGCGCGAAGTACGCCATTAACAGTTCGAGTCATAACCACGCGTGCTAGATATTCAATATTTACTTGATGGACGATTCCAGTTCCGGGCGGTACAACTTTAAATTCATCAAATGCACCTTGTCCCCAGCGCAAGAATCGATAACGCTCACGGTTGCGTTCATATTCAATATCGGTGTTCTGTTCAAAGGAATCACGAGTACCAAAAACATCTGCAATAACAGAGTGATCAATGACTAGTTCAGCTGGGGCAAGTGGATTGACCTTTGAGGCATCTCCCCCGAGTTCAACAATGGCTTCGCGCATAGTTGCTAGGTCTACAACGCATGGGACTCCGGTGAAGTCCTGCATGACCACTCGTGCTGGAGTAAATTGAATTTCTGTATCTGGTTCAACTGAAGGGTCCCACTGCGCCAAAGCCTTAATGTGCTCTGCGGTGATGTTGGCACCATCTTCGCAGCGCAGAAGGTTTTCGAGAAGAATTTTCAAAGAGAATGGAAGAGTTGCGGCACCTTCGACCTGGCTGATATCAAAGATTTCAAAGTCTTTGCCTGCAACTGTGAGATTTTGCTTTCTACCCAGCGAATTCTTGCTCATAGGCTCAAGATACCTCAGTCGGAGTAAAGAGGGCAACGCATTCAATGTGATGTGTCATTGGGAAGAGGTCAAATGCGCGCAGATCTGAAAGGGTGTAATTGGCATCACGCAACAGCGCCGAATCTCTCGCTAGAGCCGCTGGATCGCAGGCGACATAAACAATTCTT
>JBIJAL010000104.1:0-3353 GCA_044345775.1 Candidatus Planktophila sp. | reverse complement strand
ATAGCAATATGTCAGGCTCTGAGTGGGCATACCTACATAAGATGCGCGGGGGACAGGCACCAACCGCTGATTTACAGCGTGAAATGCGCCTGATTGATCTGCTGGTGAGAGGTCGCACCGAGAAGATCTTTAGCGCGGCACATGATTTAAGTCAGGGCGGCCTTACGGCAACGCTTACTGAAATGGTCTTACGTCATAACATCGGCGCAACAATTGCTTTAGATAATCCTGGAGTGAATCTCTTTGTTGAAACACCAGGACGAGTTGTCGTTGCAGTAGAGCCCGGGAAAGTTGAGGCCCTTAAGAAAGCTGCGGGAGATATTCCACTGACATACCTCGGCGCAACCGGCGGAGATGCACTTGTTGTGAATAATGTTGTAATTTCGCTCGACGAATTACGCAAGGCCCATACCGCCACCTTTGAAAAGTTGTTTGGATAGAGATGCGCGATCCTGTGATTCTAGAAAATGTGAAAATTTCCTTAGCGGAATTAGTACGTCTTGCACCAGGACGCGCGATTGAAGTACGGATCCCACCGTATGCGGCAATTCAATGTGGAGATGGTCCAACACATACTCGCGGTACCCCGGCCAATGTCATCGAGATGAGCGCTGATACCTGGCTAGCACTTGTCAGCGGCGATCTTTCATGGACGGCGGCACTGGGTGATGGACTCATTAACGCATCAGGTGCCCGCGCAGATTTATCCCATCTACTTCCATTTGAGAAAAGGATGACGCCATGAGCAGACGTGCCGATGGTTTGCTCAATCACAATTACCCTGGCGAAGATAAAGGCCCACAAGATGCATGCGGTGTTTTCGGAGTATGGGCACCAGACGAAGAAGTCGCAAAGTTAACTTTTTACGGTCTCTATGCCTTACAACATCGCGGAACAGAGTCAGCAGGCATTGCAACATCTGATGGTGAGCGCATCGTTATCTTTAAAGATATGGGTCTTGTCTCACAAGTATTTACTGAATCTGACCTTGCAACCTTGCCTGGAAATCTGGCGATCGGCCACTGTCGCTACAGCACAACGGGCTCAAGTACCTGGGTCAATGCTCAGCCAACGCTACGCCCAACTAAGTACGGCACACTAGCTTTAGCCCACAATGGAAATCTGACCAACACCGGCGATCTCGCCGAGATGGTTTCAAAACTTGAGCCTCCTGCAAAAAATGAGCGTGGTGCTACAACGGATACCGAAATCATGACAGCGTTGATCGGTCTGCAGCATGAGAATAATGTGGAGGCAAGCGCACTTGCCGTCCTACCGTTGCTGGAAGGCGCATTCTCGCTCGTCTTCATGGATGAGCGCACACTCTATGCAGCACGTGATCGCCACGGTGTAAGACCGCTTGTTATTGGAAAACTTGAACGCGGCTGGGTTGTCGCTTCTGAATCTGCAGCGCTAGATATTGTCGGTGCTGCATTTGTGCGCGAAGTTGAGCCAGGAGAATTTTTAGCAATTGATGAAGATGGACTTCGCTCGCAGATGTGGGCAGCCCCTGAACCAAAAGGATGCATCTTTGAATACGTCTATCTTGCTCGGCCAGATACAACGATTGCCGGCCAGAGCGTGCATGCAACCCGAGTACGAATTGGTAAACAACTTGCCATAGAAGCACCTGTTGTCGCAGACCTTGTCATTCCTGTTCCTGAATCCGGAACACCGGCGGCAATTGGATTCGCTCAAGAATCTGGAATTCCATATGGATTGGGTTTTGTAAAAAATTCATATGTGGGGCGAACATTTATCCAGCCATCACAAACGATTCGTCAATTAGGAATTCGCTTAAAACTTAATCCCTTGCGCGAAATCATCGACGGTAAGCGTATCGTTGTAGTCGATGATTCAATTGTGCGCGGTAATACTCAGCGCGCGATCGTGCGTATGCTGCGTGAAGCCGGCGCTCTCGAAATTCACGTACGTATTTCAAGCCCACCCGTGAAGTGGCCATGTTTTTATGGGATTGACTTTGCAACGCGTGCTGAACTCATTGCAAGTGGTCTAGAAATTGAAGAGATTCGTAGATCAATCGGTGCGGATTCACTGAGTTATGTCAGCGCTGAAGGGCTGATCGAGGCCACCCATGTACCGGGCGAAAAGCTCTGTACCGCATGCTTTACTGGGCAATATCCGATTAAAATCCCCACAGATTTATCAGAAGGTAAATTTCGCCTTGAGATTTTGGATCAGAACCCATGAGCACATATAAGGATGCTGGTGTAGATATTGATGCAGGAGATCGCGCCGTTGAGTTGATGAAGGCATCTATTGCTAAGGCATCTCGTAGCGAAGTTGTTGGTGGGATCGGGGGATTTGCCGGACTCTTTGATGCCAGTGCGATGAAATCAATGCAACGTCCACTTCTTGCTACATCAACAGATGGCGTTGGAACAAAGACTGAGATTGCTCGCATCTTAGGAAAGTACGACACAATCGGTGAAGATCTCGTTGCGATGGTCGTTGATGACTTAGTTGTCTGCGGTGCTGAACCTCTCTTTATGACCGATTACATCGCCGTTGGAAAAGTAGTTCCAGAACGTATCGCAGCGATAGTTGGCGGAATTGCCCGCGGATGTGAAAAAGCCGGAACCGCACTCGTTGGTGGCGAAACAGCAGAGCACCCAGGACTTATGGGCGATGATGAATTTGATATTGCAGGTGCTGCAACTGGTGTTGTTGATGCCCACCTACAACTGGGTGCAGAGCGCGTCAAGGCTGGCGATGTTCTGATCGCGATGCCATCTTCTGGAATTCACGCAAATGGATTCTCACTTGTACGCCACATTATCGCGACACATAAAATTGATATTAATAAAACTGTTGCCGACTTAGGTCGCAGCCTTGGTGAAGTTCTCATTACCCCAACTGAAATCTACGCACTCGATTGTTTGGCGCTAATTCGATCACTGAAAGAAAATCTGCGCACTTTTTCTCACATCACAGGTGGAGGCCTTGCCGATAACACCGCACGCGTTATCCCAGATGGAATGGTCGCAACATATGATCGCTCGACCTGGTCACTCCCAGGTGAGATGGAGTATTTGGCTCAATTAGCCAACGTCCCTCAGGGCGATCTTGAGCGCACCTGGAACGCCGGCATCGGAATGGTCGCAATCGTTGATCCGCAGGTAGCCGATCTGACCATCGCATCCCTAGCCGCCCGTGGGATGAAGGCCTGGGTTGCTGGCCAGATCGAGCCCGCATCGAGTGTGAATATGCCCGGCTCGAGTGTTTTGGCTGGAAAGTACCAATCACGCTAAAGTGGGCTCACACAGAACGCTATTGGTAAGGAGGCCGCCCCATGGGTAGAGGCCGTGCAAAAGCTAAGCAGACAAAAGTCG
>JBIJAL010000090.1:0-3810 GCA_044345775.1 Candidatus Planktophila sp. | reverse complement strand
GGGGGCTTTCTTCTTTAATTCACCTGTCATTAACTACAATCGGGAAAAACGCTGCAGAGTATCTGAGAGGATTACCTTATGGAAATTCTGGGTGCACTCGTAGCAGGCATATTTATCGGAGGCGTCCTCGGATTTGTTGGCGCAGGCGGTGCGATGCTGGCAGTTCCGATCTTGATATATGGATTTGGATTAGATCCATCAGTTGCATCAACGTCAGCGTTAGCAGTTGTCGGTGCGGCGGCACTATCTGGAGCTAGCGCAAAAATCAAAAGTAAAGAGATTTATTACAGAGATGCTGTCGCCATCTGGGCTATTGGGTTAGTTGCAAATGTCGGATTCTCAAGCCTTGTTCATCGTTTGCCAGAAGACTTTATCGCCATCGGTTTCTCCTTTGTGATTATCTTTGCAGGTCTGAGCATGCTCGGTTCACCACTGACAACAATTCATAAACGAAT
The DNA here is from genome assembly GCA_044345775.1 of Candidatus Planktophila sp. Taxonomy (GTDB): domain Bacteria; phylum Actinomycetota; class Actinomycetes; order Nanopelagicales; family Nanopelagicaceae; genus Planktophila. The sequence continues at coordinate 3,355 of JBIJAL010000090.1, read as the reverse complement.
GACGTGGCCGGTTCTCATTGGAGTCTCACTCTTGATTGGTTCAATCACCGGACTCTTTGGCATCGGTGGAGGGTTCCTGGTTATCCCTGTTCTAGTTTTGGGATTTGGTACATCACAATCAATTGCTGCAGGTACAGCCCTTTTGGTCATTGCTATGAATTCAGCTACTGCCCTGCTTGGACACTTTGCGCTCTGGAGTGAAATCACATGGGAGATTCCACTCTTGATGGGAGCCAGCGCTATCGTCATTGCTCAAATTGCATCTCGAATTAAACTGCCGATAAAAGATGTCCTCTTACGAAAGCTCTTTGCCTATTTCCTCTTCGCAGTAGCTGCCTTTAGCCTTATTGAGCGAATTTTTATTATCTAAAACCAGGCTTGCTTAGTGGCGATCTTTTTCAGTTTTGATGGTTCGCGATAGAAAACCAGCGAGAAAAAGCATTGCGATGGGGAAAAACATAGCAATCGGAAGTCCGGTCAACTCTGAGATAAGGCCAGTCACGGTAGGGCCGAAGAAGTAGCCGGCAATACCGATAACTCCCACTCGCGCAATCGCAACTGCTGATGCCACTCCCTGCGTTGCACCTGCAGCAAGAATAAATGCAGGAAACATAGGGCCAGTTCCATATCCAGCACACGCAAAACCAAAGTTAATAATGATCAGAGCAACGAGCGGATGTGAGTCAGAGAGCGGAACTGCAATCAAAATCGCAGCGCCCCATGCAAAACCTCCAAGGTAGGCACCGTACTTCACGGTCTTTGCAGGGCCAAAGCGATCAAGTGTCCTATCACCGAGGAATCGACTCACGATCATGGCAAGTGCGAAGCTTGCAAAACCTGAAGCATTAACACCCTTGTCATAACCCATATCATCGCGAAGCAAAATTCCTGCCCAGTCACTTGCCGCACCCTCTGCAATCATGCAGCCAAGAAGTCCAATACCCATTCCCCATAAAGGGAGAACACTCTTTCCAAAGAGTGGGATCTTGGCGCTAGTTTCTTCCTCGCCCCCATCATGATCATCTAGGTCTCCTGGAAGTAAGAAAAAGGCTGCCGGAATAAATGCAATCGCTGCAAATATTGCAATTGCCACAAGGTTTACTTCATAAGAAACAAAGCGCGCGATAGATCCGCCAATGACAGTGGTAAGAAAAGCACCCATACTCCACATAGCGTGAAGGCTAGACATGCAACGCCTTTTGATAATTCGCTCAACGACAAACCCCTGTGAGTTAAGACAGATATCCATTAAGGAATAGCCAAAACCCATAATAAAGAGTGAGATAACAAGTGCTAGCCCAGAATCTGCAAGTCCCATACCTGCAAGTCCTAAAGGCATAATCGAGATAGCAACCTGTGTAACTCTGCGTGAACCAAATGTATGAATCGCGCGTCCGCCAAGTTGAGCACCTGTGACAGAACCAAAGGTGCTTGCCAACAGGATAAATCCAAATTGACCGTTGGTGAGTCCGATTGCATCTTTTATTTCAGGTATTCGTGGAACCCATCCCATCGAGACCATGCCCATCAATAAGAACATGGCCAAGAGTGATTTACGAGCCTGCTCTGCGATGGCCACAGGGGCAGTTGCTCGTAATCTCTGCGGGCTCATAACCGCTAACGCTAAACCATCAGATCGTGATAGTTAGACGCGCCCGAAGATGTCGTACTATCCATATGTGGAGCACATACTCGAACGAGCATCAGTGAAACGTGTGCAAGATGCCATGGATCACCTGAATGTAAACGGCCGCATCCATGCACTGAGTGAAAGTGCTCGAACCGCGCAGGAGGCGGCAGACTCCCTTGGAGCACAGGTTGGACAGATAGCCTCGTCTCTAATTTTTAGACTCCCTTCAGGCGGTTCACTCCTGATCATTACTAGTGGTCGACACCGCGTTGATACAGATCTTGTTGCCAAGAATTTAGGGATCGAAAAACTCTCTCGTGTTGATGCAGATTTTGTGAAAGAAATTTCTGGTTACTCAATCGGTGGGGTGAGCCCACTGGGGTGGATTTCAAAGCCAGAAATAATCCTTATTGATGAAGCGCTAAACGATTATGACGTTGTTTGGGCAGCCGCCGGACACCCTCATGCGGTGTATCCAACAACATATGCCGAATTGATTCAATGCACTGATGCGCAACCAATGGTTGTAGGAGAATAAGTTAATGAAATCCAGAATATTTGAATGGCTTGGTGTTGTCACAGCAATCATTTATTCGCTTTTAGTTGCAGCAAATATTGGAGCCGAGTTTATTGGCTTTTCTCTATTGCTCACATCCTCAGCGTTGATTGGGATTTGGGCATACATCGGCAAACATAAAGGAATACTCTTTCTACAGTTCTTTTATGCCGCGGCTGGAATCATTGGAATGATTCGTTGGTTTTAGAGACTCAAGTGAAGAGATATAGAAAAAACCTATGGCTCTCGGGGATTAACTATGGATAAAGTGGTCGTCGTATATTTCTGGAATATTGAAAAAAGATCGCTGCCTTTTGCACTTTTCTCTATGGCGCGTGATCGCAGACGATTAAGAAATTCTCGTGGTGTTCATTTTACCAAAATGCTCGGCACCGGAACCGGTGAGAATTTCACGCCCAGTGATGCTGATCTATCTCGTTGGGGCGCACTCGTCGTGATTGATGAGGCTCAACTAGATGTGATCGATAACAACGCGGTGATCAAAGGATGGAAAAAACGATCAACCAGTGAGGTTCGCATGATTCTTGATCCGATTGCCGCCCACGGTCTCTGGTCTGGATCTAACCCTTTTGATTGGAGCCATACTCCTGCAGCCGATGCGAAAGTGGTGGCAATTACTCGTGCTCGAATTAAATGGCTCCAAAACTTTCGATTTTGGGCAGCAGTTCCACCGGTTTCGACAGATTTGCATCAATCCCCTGGACTCATTGCAGCGATCGGAATCGGCGAAGCACCGATTGGATTGCAGGGCACATTCTCATTATGGGAGAACGGAAAAGCGCTGCGAGATTTTGCTTACAAAGGAAGCGCCCATCAAGGTGCAATTGAAGCGACCCATCGCTTTAATTGGTATGCGGAGGAGCTATTTTCACGTTTTGCTCTGCGCGATATGCGTGGAGAACTCTAGTAAGGCAGACTTAGCCCATGTCTATTCGAGATTTCACGCCGCGGGCAAACCGTCGACGACGTCAATCTCAGCGATCAAAAATACTTTTGACTTTAGTTCTTGGGCTAGCGATCTTGCTTCAGATTCCATATCCACTCCTTGATGGAAGACCCTTAGAAATTCTCACTCTGGTGACGGTTTATTGTGGCGCGGCTGCAATGGCCTTGCACGCGTGGATGAGTTTTGGAAGTAAATTTGCATT
>JBIJAL010000027.1:0-12532 GCA_044345775.1 Candidatus Planktophila sp. | reverse complement strand
GGTGCACTTCGTCATAGATGATCAAACCCCAGTCGTGGGTGTCAAAGAGATCAAGATGGGCGTATACGCCATTCTTTTTCTTTGTCATCACCTGATAGGTAGCGATCGTTACAGGACGAATTTCCTTCTTTGCTCCTGAATACTCACCAATTTCATCTTCATTCAGTGTTGTGCGGCGAAGTAACTCATCCCTCCACTGCCTTGCTGCGACAGTATTTGTAACCAAAATTAACGTTGTTGCTTTTGCGTGAGCCATCGCGGCAGCCCCAACGATAGTTTTTCCGGCACCGCAAGGGAGAACGACAACACCAGAGCCACCATGCCAAAAGCCCTCCGCGGCGAGCTCTTGATATGGACGAATCTTCCATCCATCTTCTTTAAGTGCGATCTCATGTGCCTGTCCATCAACATATCCAGCAAAATCTTCGGCAGGCCAACCTAAGCGCAGCAACGATTGCTTAATTGCACCGCGTTGGCTTGGGTGCACCGTTATTGTTTCAGCATCAATACGTGGCCCAAGAAGCGGGGCTATTTTCTTTGCTCGGATAACCTCTTCAAGAACTGCTGAATCAGTGGTCACGAGAATAAGGCCATGAATTGGATCTGCTTCAAGTCGCAAGCGACCATAGCGCGACATAGTTTCTGCAACATCAATAAGTATTGAATGCGGAACTGCGTAGCGCGAATATTTAATAAGTGTGTCGATTACTAACTCAGCATCGTGGCCAGCCGCGCGTGCATTCCAAAGTCCGAGATTGGTCAGGCGGTATGTATGGATATGTTCTGGTGATCGCTCTAACTCAGCGAAAGGTGCGATCGCTCGGCGACATTCAATGGAATCCGGGTGATCAATATCTAAGAGAAGTGTTTTATCGCTTTGAACAATGAGTGGTCCGTTGCTCATTTAAGTAGATCCACAATTAAAGCATGGAGTAATTCTGTTCGTGGTTCGAGAGTTTTAGCACTTAACCATTCATGCGGTGCATGTGCACCGCCACCAACAGCGCCGAGTCCATCGAGAACTGGAGCCCCGGCAGCAGCAGCGAAGTTTCCATCGCTAGCCCCACCGACTTTGGCGCTCCCCAGTGGTTGCATTCCTAGCGATGCGGCAACTTTCTCCGCACGCTGATAAAGATCTGCAGTTGATTGCTCTTGTAGAGGTGGACGATTGATGCCACCCGTCACTTCCAGTTGAGCCTTTGGATTTTGAGCCTTCAGCCCCCTGATTGCGGTATCAACGCGCTCCAGTTCAGCGAGTGTGAATGACCTAATGTCGATATCAAGTACTGCATGATCTGGAACTGTATTTGTTGTATTTCCTGAATGCAGAACTGTCGGCACTACAGAGGTTCCATGTTCAAGATTTTCCAATTCAGCAATTTTCAGAATTACATGTGCAATTTCAGTTGTCGCATTCACTCCCTTTTCGGGTTCAAGACCTGCATGTGAAGCAAGTCCATGAACATGAACTTGATACATGGCAGTACCTTTGCGACCTGTCTTCACTTTCCCATCAAGTGATGCCTCTAATACCAAGACCGCCTTCGCCTTCGCAGAAAGATCTTGAATGAGTTTGCGTGAAGCGTGACTTCCAGTTTCTTCATCTGTCGTTGCAATTAACGCAACTGAACCTTCGATTCCTTTGAGAGCATAGAGTGCTTGCAAGAAACCAGCCTTCATATCAAAGACACCTGGGCCTCGCACAACATCTCCATCTACCTCCCACAATGGTTGGTATGAACCATGTGGCCACACAGTGTCGAGATGTCCCAAGAGAATAATTTCTGGTGTAGGGGAACCCCACCAGAAAATCGGACGCCCTTCAATTTCTTTAATCTCTGCTGGCGTTCCAAGCACGCGTGTTGCGATATCACTGGCAAGTCGAACAACGTTGCGACATGCGTCTACATCCTCTGTGGGGGATTCACATCGAACAAGGGCTTCTAGGGCTGCCAACATAGGAGTAAGTCTGCCGTATTCAGAAGAGTTCTGGCTTGTCATAGCGATGCTACTCCCGTAATTCGAGCGATTCTAAAGGTTGTGATCTCTCCCGTTGCATGATCTCGGGCGAGAAGTGTGCCTGCTGAGAGTTTGAGTGGGTCAATGATGCGGTGTGAAATTAGGCCATTGTTATCGGCATATCCAATAGATAGAGATGTATCTGCAGAATGTGTCAAGTGATGAGAGAGCAACTCAAGGGTTTCGTTGGCAGTAGATCGGGGAAGTTCACCGAGCGCTGAAGATGAGATATTTCGAAGAGTGCTTTGGCGATGGCTAGATTTTTCACCAGTGCGAAGTACGCGGACGGCACCTTCAAGAACAATATCTGACGGCGAATCAATTTCGCCCACGATGCGAGGAGGCCTGGCCTTACTCTGAGAACGCATAATCCGAGCACCGCTAAGCAAAATTCCCTTGGAATCTTCAAGAGCGGGAAGGTAGCCGGCATTTCGCAAGACATTTACAGCATCATCGACTTCTAAGTCGCTGATCAAGACTTCAGAAGCAATTCTTCGAAACCCCATTCCTTCAAGCTTCTTATCGCTAAGAATTGCCACAATGACCGATTGATCTTCGCAGCGGATAAATGATGTGGTTGATCCGACTCGTAACTTTCCATGCTTTTTTGCGACATCTGCGATTAAGTACTCGAGGGGTTGGGGCATCGAAGTCTTTGATGTTAACTTTAAAAATTTTGTTATCTCTTCGCCGGTTTTGCCGTGGTCAAGGGCTCTGCGAATAGTTGAATCAGTAAATCTAAAGACCGTTGCGCCCCCTCTGGATTCAATATCTGCAAGAAGAGCCATCTCTTGTGCAATCTCTTGTGCAAGTGGTCCTGGAGCAATTGCAGTGTTATCACTTTGAATGAGAATATGATCAACATCTTTAGGCAGATCAATATCAATCTGCTCAAGTGAACGCTGATCAAGAAGTGCAAGACCGTAGTCGGAGATAACTCCCTGACCTGTAAGGCCAAGCCATTCAGCCTCTCTGAGAGTGAAGAGAATGTGTGAGGGGTGTATTCCACCGATGCGTTTAGATGGGCGATGCCATGAAGCGATTGCCACCATAGAATCTGGTGTAATCGCCCCCTCACGGTGATCTTTGAGAAGAGATAGAACTAAAGACCGCACAGATGCTGCATTAACGCGGTCAAGTTCGGGGCCTAAAGGCGCAACGTTCTTTGAATCTTCGTTACCCACTAACCCGCTTACGCGAGATGTTGATAGCCATGCGGATGTAAGTGTGAGCCATTTAGCGGAGGGCCGCTGTGTAAGCCAGATATCAAAATTAGTTGTCGGCAAGATTCGATCATCAGGATCAATTGTGAGAAGTGCGCTGATGTAGCAAAGTTCTGCAACGAATGCTGCACAACTTTCATCGACACCAATGTGCAGTGCTAGCGCCTTGAGGTCGCGGACACCTAGGCCTCCTGAGCGTAGAGCTGTAGGGGGATCTTGGGCCCAAAAATTGAGAACTTCTTCCACCCATCGAATAAAGGTTGTGATGTTAGCAATTGCTGCGCTGTTGATATTTTTTCTATCATTGGAAGTAAATGCATAGGACGCTTCTGGTGCATTTACTCGTAATTCTTTATGAACTTTTCCACCTCTCAGTGCGATTGCAACTTCCCGAGGCATGACGACTATTGTCTGGCTATACGGAATTAGAAATCCCTCTTCAAGGCACCATTGAACGCCTGCACCTGGTTTTTTAATATCGGCGACAGTTCCGCGGGGTGGGCCCCATGCCATTGCATCGAGAATCTTCTTCGCGCTAGGTGGGGCATCACTTAACTTCTTGAGATTGAGTTTTGCCATTGAAAACGGACCAAGCTGAGCAACTTCGTTTCCAAGTAATTCACGTAACGTTGTGGGCATTCTGAGCCCATCATCTGCTGGATAAATTAATCCTCGTTCGATTAACCCAGGCATTGCAAAAATTGCAGACTTATCAGTGAGAGTGGCGATAATCTTTTCTGTAAATGGTTCGCTAGCGACCGCACACGCTTCAAGAACCTGAAATTGCCATGCATCAAGAGAATCAATTGATCGAGCAAGTGATGGCGCTGATGATGCGCGGACAGCAAGGCTGGCCATATCTGGCGGTACCGGAGTAACTAAATCCACACGATGCGAAAACAGACGCAAAAGGGCAGCGTCATCTAACCCGCGTAGGTAATCAGCAAATGAACGAATTTCCATAACCTGCCTACATTAATGCAGAAAGGGTAAATCTGTGACATCAAGAGTTAGCGTCGATGTCCCCGAGGCTTAATCAAGGCTCCAATTGAAGCAAGACGTGAAATTACTGGCCCAAGGAAGCGGTTAATCTTGCGAGCGCGACGAAAGTCATGAATCGGCCAACGTTCTCGTGTAGCCCAAATACGCAACTTGGCATCAGGGTTAATTGTAGATGGTTGTCCAACGGTTTCGAGAAGTGGTAGATCGTTATAGCTATCTGAGTAGGCAAAACATTGGTTAAGATCAAAGCCACGTTCGGATGCAATTTTCTTAATTGCGATCGCTTTCTCACGGCCATGTAGAAGTGGTCCATTCATCTCACCGGTATAGACACCATTTGTAATCGCTGCCTTACTGCCGAGTGCTCCTGTAAATCCGAGTCGCTTTGCTATGAGTGTTGCCATATCTTCGGGTGCTGCTGTGACGAGCCACACTTCAACCCCATCAGATAAATGTTGCTTTGCGATGTCAATAGTTCCTAGCCAGAGTGCAGGAGACACGTACTCGTCATAAATTTCTTGCGCGAGATTTTGAATCTCCTGGACATTATGTCCACCAATGAAACTTGTCGCAGCGTTCTGGAACTTCTCTATCTCATCACGTTTTTCAGTTCCGGTCAGGCGAAATCGTAAGTTAGCTAAAACAAAGCGAGAAATGTCAGACTTGGTGAAATATCCACGGTGGTACATCCCGCGACCCAGAAAGTAGAGAGTAGAACCACGAATAAGAGTGTTATCTACATCAAAGAATGCAGCCCTGTTCTCTCCGACTGCCATGGCCTAACCATAGCGAAGTAGACCCCAAACGCCTTTATAGCCATTCGCCTTTATAGTTAGGGCTATGAGCAATAGCGTCCACGTAATCCGCCATGGCGAAGTCCATAATCCTGAGAAAATTCTCTATGGTCGCCAACCTGGTTGGAGACTCTCAGATCGAGGCCAAGAGATGGCTGCGGTGCTGGGTGCATGGTCGACAACAGTTGATCTGGGCGCTCTACACGTTTCACCTCTTCAGCGCGCACAAGAAACGGCGGCACCGATTGCTGCTGTTAATAACATTTCAATCACCACTGATGAACGTTTAATAGAAGCTGCAAATATATTCGAAGGTAAACCATTCGGAATTGGTGACGGGGTTCTTCGCCATCCATCCGCGTGGAAGCACTTGTGGAATCCGTGGAAGCCATCCTGGGGAGAACCTTATGTCGAGCAGATCAATCGAATGCTCGCGGCGGTTTTCGCAGCGCATAAGGCTGCGGATGGTAAAGATGCCATCTGTGTTTCGCACCAATTACCAATTTGGATTTTGCGGAGTGCGATCGAAGGTCGACGACTACTTCATGATCCGCGTAAACGCGAATGCACTTTGGCGTCAATCACAAGTATCCACTTTAATGACAGCGGCGAAATAGAAGGTACTTCCTACAGCGAACCTGCCGCACATCTTTTACCCGAGAAGAAATAATGAAGAGAAAAACTTGGGCACTTCTCCTCGTTGGTGGCCTCTTGTTGTTTTCTGGCTGCTCTGGTGGTGGAAGCTCAATTACTGAAGAAAGTTTTGTTGTTGGGAGTGGGGCACAAACTTTTATTAAAGAAGGTTCCCGTCAGAAAGCTCCTGGATTAAGCGGTATGACATTAACTGGCGTTAATTACACTCTTCCCGCTAACACTATTGCGGTGGTCAATGTCTGGGCTTCTTGGTGTTCACCGTGTAGAGCAGAAGCTCCCGCGCTCGTTGCCGTTTCTGAGAAATATCCGGATGTTGCCTTTGTTGGAATTCTCACCAGAGATAATCTGGTTAATGCTGAAGCTTTTGTGCGCAGCAAGAACATTACCTACCCAACACTTATCGATGATGCCTTGCTTATTGGTTTTAAACGTTCACTCCCAGCGAATGCAATACCTTCAACAATTGTGATTGATAGCAATGGTAACGTTGCAGCTCGTGTTTCAGGTATTGTCACTATTGGTTCTCTGAGCGCTTTGATTGAAAAGGTCAAAGGCTGATGGTCGACTTCTTTGTAAATAACCTCTTTGATGGCTTTATCCTCTTTGCGATTCCCCTTGCGATACTCACAGGGCTTGTCTCATTTGTCTCTCCATGCGTTTTACCTTTAGTGCCAGGCTATCTATCGTTTGCGGCAGGATATTCACAGGCCCGAGGAAAAATTCTTCTCGGCTCGTTTCTATTTGTTCTCGGTTTCTCTGCCCTCTTTATCTCTTACGGACTTCTCTTTGGCAGTATCGGTGCTCAAATTTCGGTGCATGAAGTGATCATCACGCGCGTCCTAGGAATATTTACAATTGTGTTGGGTGTGATATTTGCTGGAGCATTTCCTATGATGCCAACGTTGCGTCCACGTATTTCAACAACTGGTGGGCTTATCGGGGCCCCAGTTTTAGGTTTTCTCTTTGGAATTGGCTGGACTCCATGTATCGGGCCCGCGTTGGCGACGGTACAAATGTTGGCATTCTCTGAATCAAGTGCATTCCGTGGAGCGCTTTTATCATTCGCGTACTGCATTGGATTGGGTCTGCCCTTTATTGCAACCGGTCTCTTCTTTGATAAATCAGAGAAACTGCGCAAGTTTTTGACTCGCCATGGCCGAGCCATTTCAATTTTTGGCGGAGTTCTATTGATTCTGATTGGATTACTACAGATTACTGGGATTTGGAATTCTTTGATGATTGATCTTCGCTCAACAATTAGTGAATTCACTCCGGTGATTTAATGTCCACACATAAAGAAGTTGATCTGCCGGAAATTGGCGCACGTGGATTAGTCCGATTCGCTTGGCGCCAACTCACCAGTATGCGTACCGCGCTAATCCTGCTCATGCTTTTAGCAATTGCCTCAATACCGGGCTCACTCTTGCCACAGCGCAATCAAAATCCTATGGCGGTAAGAGAGTACTTTGCTAACGATCCAACGCGTGCAAAGTGGATTGATCGATTCAGTGGCTTTGATGTCTTCTCTGCACCATGGTTTAGCGCGATCTACATCTTGCTCTTCATATCACTTATTGGCTGTGTACTCCCACGTACTTTTGAACACCTGAAACTAGTTCGAGCAAAGCCACCTGTCACACCAAAGAACTTGCAGAAATTACAGGGCTATACCACTTTTGATGGTGAAGGGGATGAGCTAGCACGGGCACATGAATTCTTCAAGAAAAATCGTTTCCGTATCCGTGAACAACAGGGATCAATCTCAGCGGAGAAGGGTTACGCGCGTGAGTCCGGGAACTTACTTTTTCATCTTTCGCTCATACTCATTTTAGTTGGCGTCAGTATTGGTTCACTCTTTGGCATGCGGGGCGATGCGATCATTGTTACTGGCGAGAGATTTATCAATCTTGCGACAAGTTATGACTCGATCACATACGGCAAGCTCACTAATGAAAGATCGCTCAACAATTTCTCAGTGAGACTAAATAAGTTTGTTGCCCAATATGACCCAATCACAAATAGTCCACTTGATTATGCGGCCTATGTGAGTATTGAAGATGAAGCAGGAAAAGCCACTGAAGAAGTCATTAAAGTTAATAGCCCACTGACTTTTGGCTCTTCACGGGTGTATTTGCAGGCAAATGGATATGCACCCGTAGTAACCGTGCGAGATGAAATGGGTAATGTGAACTTTCAGGGACCAGTAACTTTCTTGCCGCAGGATTCAAATTTACGCTCTATCGGTTCAATAAAAGTTCCAGAAGCATCTCCACAGTTGGGATTTGTTTCTTCGTTTGTGCCCACCTACCAGAGAGACCCAGAAGCTGGCGCAGTTTCGGTCTATCCGGAACTACTCAAACCTCGATTGCTCTTTTCAATTTGGGAAGGTGATCTAGGTCTCGATACTGGGGTCCCACAATCAATTTACAAAATCGATACAACGTCGATGACGCGGATTGCATTGGATTCTCTCTCACCAGGTGAACGTTTTGATTTTGCTGGAGGAAGTATTACCTTTGAAAAAGTTGATCCATGGATCAACCTGGCTATCGTGCGTGATCCCGGCAAGACCTATTCACTTATCGGCGGTATTCTAGCTTTAGCAGGATTACTTGCTTCGCTCTTTGGTTTCCGCCGCCGTATCTGGCTTCGAGTTCTAGCAGATGGACAGGTTGAGATTGCAGGTCTAGCTAAGAATAATTCAGCGGCACTTGATCTGCAATTAGATAAGTTTGCAAGATTTGTCAGGGGAGAGAAATGACGCAGACAACATGGGCTTACCTTTCAAATAACTTTATCTATAGCGCCATGGGTGTATTTGCTCTCACATTAGTTGTACATGCCTTCGAAACTGCCTGGGCGGTACGAGTCCCTGCTGGTGGTGCCGATCTTCAAAAAATGGATTACAGCAAAGCAGAGAAGGCTGCCCGCATCGGAACGTCATTGATGATTCTGGCCTTCATATTACTTTTTGGTGGCGTCGTTTCACGTGGTTTGGCAAATGGTCACGTCCCTTGGGGAAATATGTATGAGTTCTCAATAACTGGTGCCCTGGCATTCGTCGCCGCATATCTCATTGCACTTCGTAAATATGACCTGAGATGGCTTGGACTTTTTATCTCGCTTGGGGCGCTTTTAACATTGGGTACTGCGATTACTTTGCTCTATCGTGATAGCGCGCCGTTAGTCCCTGCCCTTAATTCTGCCTGGTTAATCATTCATGTGGTTACAGCAATTATTTCAGGCGGAGTATTTCTTTTTTCAAATGTCATCGCAGGTGCATTTCTATATCTAGATTCGCGCGAAAGAGGTTCGGGTCGCCCTGCATGGGCAGAACGACTTCCATCACTTGATTTTCTCGATCAACTCTCGTATCGCTTAGTCGCATTTGTATTTCCACTCTGGACATTTTCTGTTATTGCAGGTGCGATCTGGGCTGAGAGTGCTTGGGGTCGCTATTGGGGCTGGGATCCAAAAGAGACGTGGGCCTTTATTACTTGGGTTGCCTACGCTGCATATTTGCATGCACGTGTAACCGCGGGCTGGAAGGGACGTCGAGCCGCTTGGCTCTGCCTCTTTGCAGGTTCAACCTTTTTATTTAACTATATATATGTAAATATTTGGGGAACCGGAAAACATACCTACTCAGGTCTTTAAAAGTATTTAGAGTTTACGTAAGAAATCGGGATCATCATCCGGTGGAAGTATGCGCCGCTGTGGACCCTTCTTTCTCCCACCACCACCATCGGGTTTTCTTCCCGCCACGAAGTAAGCAATTGCTCCAATTGCTTGAAGAAAGAAAATAATGAGAAGCCATCCCCATTTTGGTAAACGCTTAATGAGGGATTCATCGCGCATTGCACAATCAATAAATGCATAGAGCTGTAGCGCCGCTAGCGCGATCGAAAGAACAATAAAGAACCTGACCATGAACTTATACTAGCCGTTGCAGAATAAGTGCGAGGGATAGAGCTAGGCAGAAGAGAATCTGAAGTTCACCTGTCTTTGCCAGTACTGGAATAAGAGTGCGCCCCAGAGCCCCAGTCCAGAGAGTGCGAAGGATTGAAACCACTCTCGGAAGCGTAAGCAAGGTCAACATTGTCCAAGGGGTGGCAAATCCTGCGGTGAGAATAAATGGGCTGACCACCAACGTGCTGTAGAGAAGTCGGGAGTTGCGATCTCCGATGCGCACCGCCAAAGTTTTCTTGCCAGATTCAGTATCTAAGGCGCGATCGCGAATGTTATTCACGACCAAGATCGCACACGCTAGGAAACCAACAATTGTTCCAGCCAGAATTGCCCGCCCTGTGACTTTTTCGGCCTGAACATAAAATGTTCCCACAGTTGCAACAAGCCCGAAGAAGATAAAGACAAATACTTCACCGAGCCCCAAATAACCGTAGGGATTCTTGCCACCGGTATAGCCCCAGGCTGCAGCGATTGAGAGAACTCCAACAAGAATCAACCACCACGTACTCATCGCTGAAAGTGCTAACCCTGCAATAGATGCAATAAAGAATGAGCTAAAGGCAGCGCGCTTCACCGCTGCAGGCGAAGCGAGTCCACCAGCAGTAATGCGCACTGGACCAACGCGCTTGTCGTCGCTACCTCGAACACCATCTGAGTAATCATTTGCATAATTAACACCTACTTGAAGACCTAAGCTCACAAGTAGAGCCAGCGATGCAGGAAGAAGATGGAATTCATCCCCTGCCAGAGCGCTACCAACTGCTACGGGCGCAATCGCTGCTGGCAATGTACGAAGGCGAGCACCAATAATCCATACATTATTCGATGGATTAGCCATTGAATTCTTCCTCTGCTCGTTTCCTTACTGCAAGGAGATCTATCTTACCGATACCAATCAGCGGAAAAGTTTCAAAAGTCAAGTACTGCTTTGGTTTGGCAGCACTTCCCAATGCATCTCCCAGCAGAGATGCAATCTCTTCTTCTGTCGGCGGATTTTCTCCAGCAACTGCGATTACAAGTCGCTGACCCCATTTGAGATCATCGAGAGCCAGGGCAGACCAATTGTTCTGCGAATATCTCTCTTCTAATTTCTTCGTTACTGCAGCAAGAGAAACTTTCTCTCCGCCAGAGATATAGAGATCATCGCCACGTCCAAGGATCGAGAGTGATCCAGAGCTATCAATCTGACCGAGATCTGATGTTCTCAACCAGCCTTCATAAAAACTTTCAGACCACGTTGCAGGATCATCGATGTAACCAGATGCGATTGTCGGACCAGCAATTTCGATAAAACCATCGTTTGAAATTCGCACTTGTGTCTCACCCAGTGGTCTGCCTTCATAGACACAACCACCTGAAGTCTCAGACATTCCATATGTACGAGCAATTGAAATTCCGGCACTTACTGCACTCTGGAAAAGCTCTTCAGTAAGTGCAGCACCACCAACAAGTACTTTCTTGGCAGATTGTAGGTGAGCCAATAATTCTTGATCTCCGTTGAGAGCGCTAAAAATCTGGGTCGGAACAACTGCAGTAAAATCTACATCTGTATAACTCTTACTTTCGCGCAAATCAATTGGAGTAGTTCCGAGTTCGAGACTGCGTACCAAAACATTTATCCCGGCGATGTGATGTAACGGCAGAAGAAGTGACCAGAGATCACCCGGTGATGCATGCAAGTATTCAAGAGATAGTTGCGCCGATGTAACAAGCGCCGATCTGCTTAAACCCACATACTTTGGCGCGCCAGAAGATCCCGTTGTCTGCACAATCACCGAGACATCAGCTGGTACCGATTCAATGGTGTGATCGGTGAAATTCAAGGCAGATCCCCGCCCAGCCAACCCTTCGGCGAGCAGCACCATTACTTCATCGATCGGGCTCGTTGGATCAACCGAGATCACAGAGCGTGATCGGTTACTTGAGTTCGCCGAGATATCCATAGCCCGCGTAGGCTATCGCCTGCAAGCAAGAGTGGAGGAATCGTGAGCAAGCCAATTAAGCGTGAATTCGGGGATCGCACTATCCCAGCATGGGCAACCGGCAAGGGTGGCGCAGAGTTTGTCGATGTGAAGTACGAAGTCGGAGATGGAATCGCGAAGATCACCATTAACCGCCCTGAAGTACGTAACGCATTTAGACCTCAGACAATCATCGAATTACAACAGGCATTCTCACTCGCTCGCGATAACTCAGATGTCGGCGTCATTATTTTAACTGGCGAAGGAAGCGAAGCATTCTGTTCAGGTGGAGATATCAGCGTTCGCGGTGATGATGGATATCTCGGCGATGATGAACTCGCACAACACGGTGTCGGACGCCTCAATGTTTTAGATCTACAGATTCAAATTCGCCGAACACCTAAGCCAGTGATTGCAATGGTTGCAGGGTGGGCTATTGGTGGTGGACATGTTCTCCACGTTGTCTGCGATCTCACCATCGCAGCAGAGAATGCAAAGTTCGGACAGACCGGCCCAATGGTTGGTTCATTCGATGGTGGCTATGGTTCGGGACTTCTTGCAGCAAGTGTTGGCCAGAAAAAGGCTCGCGAAATTTGGTTTATGACCCGTCAATACGATGCGCAAGAAGCGCTCGCAATGGGACTGATCAACACCGTTGTTCCCGTCGATCAACTAGAAGCCGAAACAGTTTCTTGGTGTCGCGAGATGCTCCGCAATTCACCAATGGCTCTGCGTCTACTCAAATCAAGTATGAACGCAGCAGATGATGGGCTAGCAGGGGTTCAACAACTTGCAGGCGATGCCACCCTTCTCTTCTACTTAAGCGAAGAAGGACAAGAAGGACGCGATGCTTATAAAGAAAAGCGCGCACCTGATTTCGGTAAATTCCCTAAGCGCCCTTAATTCTTAT
>JBIJAL010000089.1:0-3871 GCA_044345775.1 Candidatus Planktophila sp. | reverse complement strand
ACCGACGTTTCCTGTGTGATTGATAAAGGCTCTCGCGTTGTTATCTTGGGACTTAACGGTGCCGGAAAAACAACTCTTCTTAAAATTCTGGCTAACCAACTTGAATCAGATACCGGCAGAGTCGAACATGGCCACGGTTTGAAACTTGGTTACTACGCCCAGGAACACGAAATGCTCGATTTCGATCGCACCATTCTCGAAAACATGATGTCCTCTAAAGATGACCTACGCGAGCCTGAAGCACGTAACGTGCTTGGTTCATTCCTCTTCGTTGGAGACGATGTTCATAAGCCAGTCAAGGTTCTCTCAGGTGGCGAACGAACCCGTCTTGCTCTGGCAACACTTGTTGTATCGGCTGCAAATGTACTTTTGCTCGATGAGCCAACAAATAACTTAGATCCCGCATCACGTGAGGAAATCTTGGGTGCACTCGGTGAATATCAAGGCGCGGTCATCATGGTTTCTCACGATGAAGGCGCGGTTCAGGCACTAAAGCCAGAGCGCGTGATCTTGCTGCCAGATGGCGATGAAGATATCTGGAAAGAAGAATATTTCGACCTAGTCGCAATCGACTAGTTAAGCGTCAATTCGATCGCGATCAATCTCTGCAGTAGAAATAAACTCTTTACGCGGTGCAACATCGTTACCCATCAAAAGCTCAAACATTTTCTCAGCGGCCGATGCATCACTGACCGTGATTCGACGGAGCGTTCGTGCATCCGGCTCCATCGTGGTCTCGCGAAGTTGATCAGCATCCATTTCACCTAGGCCTTTATAGCGCTGGATAGGCTCTTTCCACTTCTTACCCGCCTTTGTCAGTTCGGCGGTGACTTTCTTCATCTCATCATCTGAATAGGTGTAGATGTACTCGCCCTTTTTACCTCCGCCACCCATTGTTTCAATGCGGTGCAGTGGTGGAATTGCGGCAAATACGCGTCCGGCGTCGATCATTGGTCGCATATAGCGATAGAGCAAAGTGAGTAGAAGACAGCGAATGTGTGCGCCGTCAACGTCAGCATCAGACATCAAGATGACGCGACCGTAGCGTGCATCGTCGAGTTCAAATGATTTACCAGATCCCGCACCGAGTACTTGAATAATCGATGCGCACTCAGAGTTATCAAGCATCTGTGAAAGGGAGGCCTTCTGAACATTAAGAATCTTTCCTCGGATCGGCAGAATTGCTTGGAATTCTGAGTTACGAGCAGCCTTTGTTGTACCAAGTGCCGAATCGCCTTCAACGATAAAGAGTTCTGTACGTGTGACATCTTCTGAACGACAATCCGCCAATTTGGTTGGCAGGGATGATGATTCCAGTGCGTTCTTTCGACGTTGCAAGTCTTTGTGGGCGCGCGCTGAGATGCGAGTGCGGGATGCACCAACGACCTTTTCCATAATTAACTTGCCGTTAGCTTTTTCAATGCGCTTTGAAGTTGCAAAGAACTCTTTCAGTTTATCTGCAACTACTGCCGAAACAATTCTGGTCGCCGCTGCTGTGCCAAGGACTTCCTTGGTCTGTCCCTCAAATTGTGGTTCTGACATGCGAACGGTGACGACCGCCGTCATGCCCTCCATCACATCATCTTTGATGACATCGGCTTCGTTTTTCTTTAAGAACCCAGCAGAGCGCATCGCTTCATTAAATGCCTTGGTAATCGCTCGCTCGAAGCCAAGAACATGTGTTCCACCTTTAGGCGTTGCAATGATATTTACAAATGAGCGAAGCGTCGTATCAAAACCCATCCCCCACTTCATCGCGATATCAACTTCCATATCGCGCTCAACTTCTGTTGAAACCATATGTCCCTTGTCATCAAGAACTGGAACAGTCTCTTGATAGTGACCGGTGCCGTAGATTCGAATGACGCTGCCGACTGGTTCATCTGGCTGCAAGAAATCACAGTATTCGGAGATGCCGCCTTTATGGAAGAAGCTCTGCGTTGTTGGAACCTTGCCGCGATTATCGTTAACGATAAGTGTCAGGCCCGGTACCAAGAATGAGGTTTGACGGGCGCGAGCGTAGATATCTTCTATATCTAACGTGGCTTCCTTAAGGAAGATCTGCTTATCACTCCACCACTTGATGCGCGTTCCCGTGACCTTTGCAGAAACTTTTCCAATAGTGCGAAGTCCTGATTGCGGCGTGAAATCCGCCTTTGGTCCTTCTCCATCAAAAATTCCTGCTTCGCCGCGGCGAAATGACATCCAGTAAATCTTGCCGTTGCGATCGACTTCGGCATCAAGACGTTCAGCTAGAGCGTTTACTACTGATGCACCTACACCGTGTAATCCACCGGAGGCTGCATAGGATCCCCCGCCAAATTTTCCACCTGCATGCAACTTAGTAAGGACAACTTCTACTCCAGTAAGGCCAGTCTTTGGTTCTTTATCGACAGGAATACCGCGACCGTCATCGTGAACTTCAACCGAACCATCGGCCTCTAAATTAATATCAATTTTCTTACAATGACCAGCGAGTGCTTCGTCAACTGCGTTATCAATGATTTCCCATAGGCAATGCATGAGCCCACGTGAATCGGTGGAGCCGATATACATTCCGGGGCGCTTACGTACTGCGTCAAGGCCTTCGAGGACTGCGAGATCTTTGGCGGTATATGAATCGATCGTTTCGCCTGGGGCCTTTAGATCGAGCTCATCACTAAAATCTTTTTTGGCAGCCATGGTGGCAAAGATTAGCCAGCCATGACAGCAGTGGAGTGCAAGCGCGCCGAGGATCGCCCATTTAGCGCCAAATCCCGCCTCACTATGTGAGATATCTATCGAATTGAAAGATTTTTCTGCGAAATCAACAGGCGGGGAATATTTCTAGGTGGCATGATGTTCCATACCAAGAACCACCAGATCGCCACCGTGGTGATCCATAGGCACTGTAAGGAGAGCGCGATGACCGAGCAAGTATTCCTCGAAACCACACCTCTAAATGCCCTCGATCGTTGTGATCGATGTGGAGCACAGGCCTACGTGCGCGCAATCTTGATTACCGGTGGAGAGCTGATGTTCTGCGCACACCACGGTAAGGAATATGCCGAAAAATTAAAGACTGTCGCAGCAAAGATTCAGGACGAATCTGAGAAGCTGGTCGAGAGTAAGTAACTTTTAATCTAGTTTTTAATCTAGATAATCGCGCAGCGATTGCGAACGAGATGGATGTCGCAACTTAGACATTGTCTTTGACTCGATCTGGCGAATACGTTCACGAGTAACTCCGTGAACTTTTCCTATCTCATCAAGTGTCTTTGGTTGTCCATCTGTCAGTCCATATCGAGCCTTGATCACATCTGCTTCACGCTGTGTCAGACCACCGAGAACCTGCATCAACTGCTCCTGCAAGATTGTAAAGGTGACAGATTCTTCAGGCTTAACCGCTTCCGAATCTTCAATCAAATCTCCAAATTCAGAATCTCCTTCTTCACCCAATGGTGTGTGAAGTGAAATTGGTTCGCGGCCATACTTTTGAACCTCGACCACTTTTTCAGGGGTCATATCTAGCTCTTTAGCCAACTCCTCTGGCGTCGGTTCGCGACCAAGATCTTGCAGCATCTGGCGCTGAACACGAGCAAGTTTGTTAATCACTTCAACCATGTGCACTGGAATACGAATAGTGCGTGCTTGGTCGGCCATCGCGCGAGTGATCGCTTGACGAATCCACCATGTGGCATATGTTGAGAACTTAAAGCCCTTTGTATAATCAAACTTCTCTACCGCACGAATAAGTCCGAGGTTTCCTTCTTGAATCAGATCCAGGAAGAGCATTCCTCGACCGGTGTAACGTTTTGCAAGAGAGACAACGAGGCGAAGGTTTGCTTCCAGAAGGTGATTCTTTGCACGCTTTCCATCTTCAACGATCCAT
>JBIJAL010000026.1:0-12862 GCA_044345775.1 Candidatus Planktophila sp. | reverse complement strand
GGGTCACGTGTCTTATGAATAAAGGCGATCGGACATCCGCCGAGAAGTTCTGACCAACGTTCTGCAACGCGAACTCGTCCTGAGTCAGGAGAAACAATAGTGAGCATCGAGCGATCAACTTTGCTTCCAACATAATTGGCAAGCATTGGGAGAGCAAAGAGATGATCTACTGGACCATCAAAGAAACCTTGAATCTGAGAAGTGTGAAGATCAACAACCATCAAACGATCAGCACCTGCAGTCTTATAAAGATCAGCCATCAAACGCGCAGAGATTGGCTCGCGTCCGCGGTGCTTCTTATCTTGACGGGCATATCCGTAGAAAGGTGCAACGACGGTAATGCGCTTTGCTGAAGCTCTCTTGAGAGCATCAACCATGATGAGTTGTTCCATGATCTGCTTATTTACTGGGGCGGCATGTGACTGAAGTACGAATGCATCGCAACCGCGTACAGATTCTTCAAAGCGAACGAAAATTTCACCATTTGCAAAATCATAAGCAGATGTTGGAGTAAGTGGGACGCCTAGTTCGGATGCAACTTCATCTGCTAACTCTGGAAAACCTCGTCCGGTAAAGAGTCGTAATCTTTTTTCGGAAGTTAATCTGAGTTCGCTCACAGAAGTTAGCCCTTCTTCCCATCATCATGACGCGAGGCCGCATCTGCTGATTGTGTACCGGATCGCTTGCGCAGGACCCAACCTAATACATTTCTCTGCTTTGCCCTAGCAACCCCAATTGCTCCGGGTGGCACATCTTCGGTAATCACTGAGCCAGCGGCTGTATATGCGCCATCTCCGATCGTGATCGGGGCCACCAACATGGAATCGCTGCCGATTCGCACGTGATCTCCGACGACGGTGTGATGTTTTTCAACGCCATCGTAATTCACGAAAATTGTCGCAGCGCCGATATTGCTGCCCTCACCGATTGTGGCATCGCCAACATATGAAAGGTGCGGAACCTTTGATCCATCGCCGACAACAGCATTCTTCATCTCAACAAATGCTCCGGCCTTACTTGATGCACCGAGTTGGGTTCCTGGTCGCAAATATGTGAATGGTCCAACGCTTGCATTAGCGCCGATAGCAGCACCTGTGCAGTGAGATTCAATAACCTGCGCACCAGAGGCGACGGTGCAATTAAGCAATGTGCTGCGAGGTCCGATAACAGCGCCACTTGCAACCTTTGTTGACCCGGCAATCCATGTGCCTGGTAATAACGTGACATCACTATCAACTGTGGCAGTTGAATCAACCCAGGTTGAGATGGGATCAACAATTGTCACGCCAGCCTTCATCAAATTATCGTTAATTAGATCACGCAAAAGAGCGGCACTTTCAGCAAGCTGGGAACGATCATTAACGCCGAGGATTTCGATAAAATCTTCGATCAGAACCGCGGCAATTGATCCACCATCATTACGAAGAATCTCAAGAACATCTGTCAGGTATAGCTCGCCTTGTGAATTATCGCTCTTTAATTTCCCAATCGCCGCTGCAAGTTTTACGCCGTCAAATGCGTAGACCCCAGAATTAACTTCGTAGATTGCCTTCTCTTCATCGCTGGCATCGCGCTCTTCTACAATGCGCAAGAATGAACCATCTTCGCTGCGAATAATTCGCCCATATCCAGTTGGATCTGGATGCTCAGCGGTCATGACAGAGGCTGCGAACTTTCCTTTATGGTGAACATCTAAAAGTGCTTCAAGTGAGGCACCTGTAAGCATCGGGGTGTCCCCTGCAAGAACTAAGACTGTTCCCTGTGAACTTGTGCCTGCGAGCGCCAATTGAGTTGCATGGCCCGTACCCCCGCGATGTTCTTGAAAAACCGTTGTGGCATGAGGTGCAATCTGTGCAACGTGTGCTTCAACACGTTCACGACCTGCGCCAACGACTATGCAAAGATTTTTACCCTTAAGCCCACTGACTGCATGAAGAACATGGCCAAGAAGTGTTCGACCAGAAATCTCGTGGAGAACCTTCGGAGTTGTGGATTTCATCCGCGTGCCTTCTCCAGCGGCGAGAACAACCACTGTTTCAAGGCTCATGAATCAAGTGTAACTTGCTCCGCCAGATTCATCGGCGGGCAATATAACTTGCTCCGCCACCAGGTATCGATCCTGGACCCTGGGCTTCAAAGGCCCATGTGCTAGCCACTACACAATGGCGGAACCCGTATTCTCCCTCATTACTTGGGGTGCTGGCGACCAGAATCCGAGCAATCGTTAAATAATTTTCGCGCCCTGTACAGGACCAAAGGCCCGAGCAACGCTTCCCACAACTCCACTTGAAGTCAAAGCAACGGCAAGATCTAGTCCAGCCTCTTCATCTGTAACGAGAAAGGCAACAGTGGGGCCAGAGCCTGAAACTATCGCACCAAGTGCTCCATATTCTTGGCCAACGTCGAGAACTAATGAAAGCGCAGGGCGTAACGTGCAGGCTGCGCTCTGTAGATCATTGCTTAATGATGCACCGACAGCTTTCGCGTCCCCTGCAAGAAGTGCTTGCATTAATTGATCACTAATTCGTGGCTCTGCAATATCTAGCTCTGCGCGCAATCGATCACATTCAGAATAGACAGCAGGTGTTGAAAGACCAACGCTAGAAAGGGCTAAGACCCAGTGATAGGTGCCACGCGAAAGAGCAGATGTAAGTTGATCACCATGACCTTGTCCAATAGCAGTTCCACCAGTGAGCATAAATGGAACATCGCTACCGAGAGATGCGGCGAAATCATGCTGCTCTTCTCGAGTCATTGCTAATTCATAAAGTGAATCAATCGCGACAATCATGGCGGCTGCATCGGCGCTTCCACCAGCCATACCTCCTGCAACTGGAATGCTCTTCTTCACTTCGATGTGCACATCGATTGTGATGTCATATTCAGATGCGATGAGTTGGGCTGCCTTAACGGCTAAGTTTGTGTGATCTGCAGGCACTCCGTGAGTGTGATCTCCAATAATTGAAATCGTAATTCCAGATCCTGGCGCACTCTTTGTAACTGTCACATCATCAAAAATGGAAATTGCCTGAAATACTGAAACAAGATTGTGATATCCATCTGACTCACGTGGGCCTACAGATAGTTGCAAATTAACCTTTGCAGGTACGCGCACTGTCACCGAATCTTTTGCCACGCATAGACCTTAATACTTATTGAGCGATTGTGCAGAAATCGTGAATGGTCAGCGCCTCACCGCGCAAAGTGCCATCTATTCCCACCGACTCAAGGTGCGCTTCGGCCGCCGCGGAACCACCATAAATAGGCGACAAGGTTGAACGGAGCATTTTTCTGCGCTGAGCAAATGCTAAATCAATAATTGAAAAGACCTTCTTTCTTAACACTTCATCACCCAGTGGGGCATGGCGAGAAAAGGAAACCAGCTTTGAATCCACATTGGGGGCGGGCCAGAAAATTGATCGAGAGACAGAGCCGGCGCCGCTCACATCAGCCCACCATGCCGCCTTCACACTTGGGATTCCATACTCTTTTCTATTTGGTTTGGCTGCTAAGCGATCTGCAACTTCTGCCTGCACCATCACGACACCACTTCGAAGTGTTGGAAAATACTCAAGGAGATGAAGAAAGACAGGAACTGAAACGTTATAGGGCAAGTTAGCAACTAGGACGGTGGGCTCAACATCGAGCGCTGTGATTGCCAGCGCATCACTTGTGTGAACTGTTAGCGATGACGCTCTCTCACTATGTTTTGCAGCCGTAATTGGTAACTGTGTAGCTAATCGAGAGTCAATTTCAATTGCTACCACTGATGATGCCTCTTCAAGAAGGGCTAGCGTGAGAGATCCTAAGCCTGGACCGATTTCAAGAACCACATCATCACTTCTTACATCAGCAACACGAACGATTTTTCGACAGACATTTGCATCGATCACAAAATTTTGTCCAAGTGATTTAGATGGCTTGAGATCAAGGAGAGTGGCCAGCTCTCTAATCTCTGCCGCACCTAACAGGTTCACAACGATGACCCTGCAGCGAATGATCCAAAAATTCTCTCAGCATTATCTGAAATCGCTGTCGCAAATTCAGCAAGGTCATCGCCACGTTCAGCAGCCATTGCTCTAACAATCGTTGCAATCTGCGCTGGTGAATTGAGCGCTCCACGATGTGGCATCGGAGCTAAAAACGGCGCATCAGTCTCAACTAAAATTTGATTAATAGGTGTGATTGAAAGTGCTTCGCGAAGTTCTGGAGCATTTTTAAAGGTAACGGTTCCAGCGAACGAGAGAATATATCCACGCTCTATGCATTTCTTGGCCATCTCTACATCACCTGAAAAACAATGAAAGACAGTCTTTTCAGGAGCACCAACTTCTTCAAGAATAGATAAGACATCATCGTGTGAATCGCGATCATGAATTACTAAGGCTTTCTTACTTCTCTTAGCCAGCTCAATATGCCATTTAAATGACTCTTGTTGCCGCGGGCGTAGTTCTGGTGGAGTGCGAAAGTAATCAAGGCCTGTCTCGCCAATAGCTCGTACTCGTGGATGTTGAGCCAGCCTTTCAATGATCGCTAAATCATTTTCAAGATCTGCCACAACGGGTGCTTCATTGGGATGAAGAGCGACCGCTGCAAGAACTTGGTTCTCATACAACTCTGCCAGCTCAACTCCCCATTGTGATTGCTCGGCTGAATATCCAACCTGGACTATTCGATTAATCCCCGCCTTTGCGGCATCATCAAGTACTTGTTTTACTTCAGGTGAATCAACAGTTGTATTTGTAACAATCTCAATATGTGCATGCGCATCAACACAGGGAACAGGTAGCGGCTCAGGTGCTGGCGCAAGCTGGCGATCAATATCGCGATTGTGGCGATCTGCCATCTGGAAATTACTCTTTAATCTCAAGTCGTGGAAAGAGGACAGGAGTCTTTGTGACTACAGCGCCTTGTGGCAGCTGCCCCCATTGCGCGATATCGCTGACCTTCTGAGCACCGATTGGGCCAAGTGTCGCCTGTGCACCTAGTGAGTTCCAAAGAATTTCAGTGGTGGCTGGCATCACAGGGTGCAAGAGAACTGCAAGTGCGCGAAGTGATTCAGCGGTGTTATAGAGAACTTGTTCTAACTCAACTTTATTTGCAGGATCTTTAGCCAAAATCCATGGCTCTTTTTCAGTCACGTATCCATTAACTTTTTTGCAGAAGTCCATAGCCGCGACGATTCCAGTTTGGAAATCAAGTGCGATCATCGCTTTATCGGCTGTCTCGACCGTTGATTTCAGGGCTTGAACAAGTGTTTCGTCGTGATGAGGCGCAGGGATAACTCCTTCACAATACTTTTCAATCATCGCTGCAAGTCGGGAAGCCAAGTTTCCAAAATCATTAGCGAGCTCTGATGTGTAACGCGCACTCATATCTTCCCAAGAGAAGGAACCGTCGCTGCCGAAGGGAATCGCGCGCAGAAAGTAATATCTAAAAGCGTCGACGCCAAAGTGATCGGTGATATCAGAAGGAGCGATGCCTGTGAGTTTTGATTTACTCATTTTTTCACCGCCAACTAAGAGCCACCCGTGGGCAAAGACTTTGCGAGGAGTCTCAAGTCCAGCAGCCATCAACATTGCCGGCCAAATTACAGCATGAAAACGCAAGATATCTTTTCCTACAAGATGAACATCTGCCGGCCACGTCTGTGCAAACATCTTCCCGCCCGCGGAATCGAGATCATCGGAAAGACCAACGGCAGTTGCATAGTTAAGTAGCGCATCAAACCAGACGTAGACAACTTGATCGGTATCCCACGGAACAGGGATTCCCCAATCAAAGGTTGATCTACTAATGGAGAGGTCTGAGACTCCACCCTCTAAGAATGAGATCACTTCATTGCGCGCACTTTCAGGTTGGCAGGCATCTGGATTGTTTTTATATAAATCAATAAGTGGCTGAGCAAATGCAGAGAGTTTAAAGAACCAATTGTTCTCATTTACAATTTCAACGGGCTTGCTGTGAATTGGACAGAGTTTCTCTCCATCTGCATCAATAAGATCACCTGGTAACTTGAATTCTTCACAGCCTACGCAATACGGGCCTTCATACTTTCCTGCATAAATATGGCCCGAGTCTTTCAGCGATTGTAGAAACTTCTGTACGCGTTCTGTATGGCGCGGCTCTGTAGTACGGATAAAGTCATCGTTTGCGATATTAAGTGCGCTCCAATTGGGCTTCCACGCATCAGCTACGAGACGATCGACCCATTCCTGCGGGGCTACATTGTTCTGTTCTGCAGTGCGCATCACTTTCTGACCATGCTCATCTGTACCGGTGAGAAACCAGACAGATTCACCACGTTGACGATGCCATCTAGTAAGTACATCTCCTGCAACCGTTGTATATGCATGCCCAATATGCGGAGCATCATTGACATAGTAAATCGGTGTTGTCAGGTAAAAGGATTTCACGTGCGCCATCTTATTACGACTTACTCGCATCAACGACAGCGGCATAGACGACCTTTTTAGGCAGTTCGGACTCTTTTGCAACTGTTGCGATCGCGTCTTTACGATCCATACCGGCTGATTCATATTCACGCACTCGAGCAACAATTTCTTGCGCACTCTTTATCGCTGCGCCGACAGGTACTCCTGCGATTACCAGCGTGATCTCTCCTAAAATTTCCTTGGATTGAGACCAATCGATCAGCTCCTGCAGTGAGCCTCGAACCGTCTCTTCATAGGTTTTTGTCATTTCACGACAGACTGCAGCGCGGCGATCGGTGCCAAGGATAGATGCGGCATCTTTAAGTGAATCTGCGATGCGGTGAGGGGCCTCGAAGAAAACCATTGTGCGTTCCTCAAATCGCAGCGTTTCAAGGTGAGCAAGGCGAGCACCAGAACTGCGCGGAAGAAAACCTTCAAATGTAAATCGATCTGTTGCAAGTCCAGAAAGTGCCAGCGCCATTGTTGGAGCGCTTGGGCCAGGAATGACAATTACGCTAACTCCAAGTGCGATGGCATCGCGTGTAAGTCGGAAACCTGGATCGCTAATTGTTGGCATGCCCGCATCTGATACAACAAGAACTTTTTTACCGCTTTGAAGGAGCGTGAGAACTTCTTCGGTCCGCGCAGTTTCATTTCCGTCAAAGAACGAAATTATGCGCGCGCAAAATGTGACACCAAGATCTGCAGCCAATCGATGAAATCGACGTGAATCCTCCGCTGCAATAATTTCAGCATCAATAATCGCTTGCTTTAATCGTGGGCTGGCATCTCCTGGATTACCAAGAGGAGTAGCGGCCAACGTTAAGGTCATTGGACTATCTTCTCAGGAATTACTCCACTTTACTTACAGATGCGCATACGCTTATGCCGTGACCTACCTCGGAATCTATCTGATCGCTGGCCTCGGATTCCTTCTGCGAGTAATTAATCTCGCCACACCAAAGGGTCTAGTTTTTGATGAGGTGTACTACGTCGATGCTGCTCGAGACTTTCTCGCTTTTGGTGTTGAAGTTTCAGAAGGTAAGTCAGAGTTCGTAGTCCATCCTCCCCTTGGTAAATGGTTTATTGCTGCGGGAATTCAAATATTTGGTGATAATGAATTCGGATGGAGATTCTCAACAGCTGTCGCAGGCACAATTGCAATTGTTTTAGTTGGATTAATCGCTCATCGATTGTTTCGTTCGAATTTCCTCACTCTGCTTGCAACGTTTTTGGCCAGCGTCGATGGACTTGCACTTGTACATTCACGCACTTCACTTCTAGATAACTTTCTCACCATGCTCATTCTCGCAGCAACATATTTCTTCATCCGCAAAAATTACGTGGTCACGGCGATTTTCCTTGGCTTAGCACTAGGTACAAAGTGGAGTGCGCTCTATTTCATCGCGGTATTTGGAGCAGTCGCTCTCTATCGAGCTTTCACACATCACACGGGTCGTCAGCTCATTCGCCCTAGTGTTGAAAGAATTCTCACCTTTGGTCTTCTTCCGATTGCTATCTATCTATTAACGTGGACAGGTTGGTTTCTCTCTGATCGTGGGTGGGGAAGAGACGCTGGATCTCATGCGCTCTCTTCATTAATCAAATATCACGAGCAGATGCTCTCCTTCCACACAGGGCTTAGCGAAAAACATTCATACGAAGCACACCCATGGACGTGGCTTATACAGTCACGTCCAACTTCGTTCTTTTATGAATCACCGAAAACATGTGGAAGCCCATCATGCTCACAGGAAGTTCTGGCAATGGGAACTCCATTTTTGTGGTGGATCGGGGCGATTGCGATCTTTGTTGTATTCGGATTCTGGATTAAATCAATAATTAAGCGTCGCATGGAACCTGCATCCACCGTAATTGTTATGGGAATGGCTGCGGGCTACCTTCCTTGGTTTGCCTTTGATGAGCGGACAGTCTTCTCTTTCTACTCAATAATTTTCCAACCATTTTTAATCCTGGCGATTGTGTACTGTGCACGCTGGTTTATGTCACATAATCATAAATGGGGAACGATTGCCTCATCAATATTTGCTGTACTAGTTTTCTTCAACTTCCTTTATTTTCTCCCTATTTTTCTGGGAGATGTAATCACCTATGACGCGTGGTATGCACGTATGTGGTTGCCCAGTTGGATTTAAAAAAGTCTTACTCTCCAGCTGCACGATTTTCTCGAAGGCGTGAGACCGCTTCTTCAGCCAACTGCTGATCAAAGATTTGATCTCGTGACGGTGCTGCCGCCGCTAGCGCTTCTCGCTCAAGTCGCTCTTGTTCTTCACTCCATTTACCCGGTTCAGTTAAATCAATAACACGTTTGGAGGGAACGGCCTTTGCTGCATTAACGTAAGTTGGCACGGGAATGCTGTGCGGATCCCATTCACTTGCCGCCTGCTGACTACCTTTTGGCAAAATTGTTACTCCAGTAATTTCGCGCTCTGCTAAAGGAATCCAGTGCTCATTCACAGAATGCGGTGTCACTACTTCAGCCAAGTTAGTTGTTGATATACCCGCATTTGTGCGATGTAGTTCGTCGCGGCGGCGTCTTGCAATTTTTTCTACATTAATACTATGCCGAACATGAGCAAGATAGAAAATAAATCCCGCGACTGGTAATAGTAATAGAGTCAAAGTTACTGTTTGCATAATCGCACCAATCAATGTCAGTAAGAAAGAAATAACAATCAATGCGAAGAAGAGTCTTCTGCGCATCAATCTCATTTGTTGAGCCCTCATTCGATCTACCTCAGAGAGCGAACTTAGATTTCCTGCAACAACTTCCAAAGCACTTCGGTATCGCTGCGCACTTTTTCCTGTGAATTCATTTCGCCTATTAATCCAGCGTGGTAGAAAATAGGCAATCCACATGCCAATAATCGCTAGATAGATAATTCCGGAAGCCATGGTGAGCCAAGATTACGCGGTGGGGAGCTGAGTTCTTTGGATTTGCACCCTACTCTTTCTTACTATTTTTTTAATCACTCTTATTCAACGCTAGCGTTTTCCTTCACAAAAGTTATGTGATCTCTCCACTGTCCATCAATATGTAGATAGCGAGCGCGGCTACCTTCGAGGATATATCCGGCCTTCTCTGCGACTCTTCGTGAAGGGGCATTTTCTGGCCGCAGATTAATCTCGATGCGGTGAAGGCCAAGTTGATCAAAGCCAAATCGAGTCATAATCTCAACCGCCTGTGTAGTAAATCCACGGTTTGCGTGATCGCGGTCAATCCAATAGCCAATATGTGCGCCCCTCAGCGCTCCATAAATTACGCCCCCCATAGTTATCTGTCCGATCAGGTCGCTGCCTTTCCAAATAACAAATGAGTACGAGCGGCCATGGCGGGCCTCACGATTAAATGTTCGAACCATCCCGGGAAAAGGTGGTAGCACGTGCTGACCCATAGTTGCAGAAGGACCTGATGTGACTATCGGAAGCGTTGCCTCCCATTGGCGGAGCCAATCACGATTATGGTTGCGCACACGATTCCATTTCCTGCGATCTCTTAGCCGTAGGGGACGCAACTCAAGTTCACCATCGCTAAGAAGTATGGGCCAGAGTTGAGAGAACATGTGCTTTATATATATCGGCGCTCGAGCACAACAACTGTGACTTCTGCACCGGATTCCAAAGTAGTGGTGCCTTCTGGAATTGCAATAAATGCATTTGCATCCGAAAGCGTGGTCTGCTCGTCTTGCGCTGAGGAGTTTCCTTTGCCAAGAGGTGAGATTGTCTTCCCATCTTCGGATAAGACCCCTCGTACATATGATCGTGAATTTTCAGGTGATATGACGGTCTTATCCAGTTTTGCCTTTACCGATGGGCGATGAATTGTTGACGCTCCCAACATGGTTCTAATCATCGGACGAATAAAAAGCTCAAAGGATATGTATGCAGCTATTGGGTCTCCCGGAAGAGTAACAACTGGGGTCTTGTCGGGACCAATACTTCCAAAATTGTGGCGACCACTTGATTCAATCGCCAGTTCAATTGTTGTGATTTCGCCAATTCCTGAAAGTGTCCTAGTAATGAGATCAAAAGAATCGTCATTGCGTTCACCGCTGATGATGATCAGATCTGCTCGCACCAATTGATCTTCGACAACATCCTTCAACTCTTCTTCATTATTTGGAATAGTGTGAACTCGATATGCAACAGCACCTGTTTCACGAACCGCGGTCGTAAGTAACCACGAGTTTGTTTCGTACTCTTCACCTGAACCAAGGCTCTGGCCTGGTTCGACCAAATCTGGACCAGCTGAGAGCACGACTACTCGTGGATGAGGGCGCGTAAGCAGATGATCGCGACCTATCGATGCCGCAAGTCCGATCTGAGTGGAGCGAATGCGACTTCCTGATTTTAAGACCAAACGCTCGCCTGCGTAGATATCAGCGGCCAGCGTCGCCCCGTGCGCATCAAGAAGTGGCATATCAAAAGGTTCAAGGGGGCGACAGAGAGCAAGGAGGGATGAGAGAAACTCATCTACTTTTACATGCTCTGCCATAATCTCACCATACTTGTTCGAGCTACTGAAATCGGGGATTGACGTGAACTTTGCTGAGCAAAAGTCTTTTCTTCGAAAACAATCCCGACAAAAACGGAAAGATCTTCGACACGATTTACCTTACACACATCTCATGGATTCACCTGAATTCGAGAGTGCGCAATTAATCGCTAGTTATATCTCTTATGGTGATGAACCTAAGACAGATGAACTCAACAGAGCAATTCTCGACTCTGGAAAAAAATTACTTCTTCCACGCATCGCATCACACTCTGAAGAGCCGTTGCTAGATTGGGTCTTCTGGAATGGTGACCCAGAACAATTGGCTAGCAGAGGCAAAATAATGGAACCTGTTGGTCCGCGCGAAAATGATTTAGACCTTCTAGATGTGGTGGTTGTGCCCGCACTGCATATTGATTCGCAAGGCTTTCGACTAGGTCAGGGTGGCGGGTACTACGACCGCGCACTCTCTGAAATAAATGCGTGGACAGTTGCCTTGATTTTTCCAGAAGAAACCTCAGAAGAAATGCTTCCGCGAGAAGCTCATGACGTCGCAGTTAATGCATATGCAACTCATGAAAAAATTGTTCGCTTTATTTAGGAAGATTTCTCGCCATCACGATGCGTTGAACCTGATTTGTGCCCTCATAGATCTGGGTAAGTTTGGCATCTCGCATCATTCTCTCGACTGGATAATCAGATACATACCCATATCCACCAAGAACCTGGACAGCATCTGTTGTCACTTTCATTGCGACATCACTGGCAAATGCCTTACTTGCTGATGAGAAGAATCTCAAATCTTTATCATTTCGCTCACTCTTAGCAGCGGCAGCATAGGTAAGTTGGCGTGCTGCTTCAATATTCATTGCCATATCGGCAAGTATGAATTGAATGGCTTGAAATTCGAAAATTTCCTTACCGAATTGCTTGCGTTCGTGGGAGTACTTTTCAGCGGCATCGAGTGCTCCTTGGGCAATCCCTAGGGCTTGTGCTGCAATCGTGATTCGGGTGTGATCAAGAGTGTCCATTGCAATTGAAAAACCTTTACCGACTTCACCAATGCGGCGATCATCGGAAATTTCAATATTGTCGAAATAAACTTCTCGTGTAGGTGATCCGCGAAATCCCATCTTCTTCTCAGGTGCGCCAAAAGAAATTCCAGTATCAGATTTTTCTACAATAAAGGCGGTGATTCCCTTGGATCCTTTACTCGGATCTGTCTGTGCTATGACTGTATAAAAATCAGAGACCCCAGCATTTGAAATCCACTTCTTACTTCCATTTAACAACCAACCCGCAGATGTCCGTTCTGCCTTTGTCTTAAGGGCTGCTGCATCTGATCCCGCCTCTGATTCTGAGAGACAGTATGAAAATCCTTTACCCTGTGCCAGCGCAGGTAGCCAGCGCTTTTTCTGCTCTCTATCTCCACCCAACATCAATGGTAAAGAACCTAATTTATTAACAGCAGGAATAAGAGATGAAGATGCACAGACGCGAGCAACTTCTTCAATAATGATGGCAACAGCTAGGGCGTCGGCCCCCTCTCCACCAAATTCAACTGGCACATGGGCAGCGTGAAGATTTGCCTTTATCAACGCATCAGATGCCTCTTGCGGAAAGCGGTGATCCTCATCAACAGCATGCGCGTGAGGTGCGATCTCTTTCTCTGCAAGAGCGCGCACGCTATCTCGAAGATCCTGATACTCAGTCGGCAGATTAAACAAATCGGCTGTCATTTAATTCTCTTTCTTCGAGTTGAGTGACTGCAAGTATGCGTTGTATTGGGCTAGTTCGTCATCTTCACCCATTGCAGCCATACGTTCTTCATTTCGATCTATGCGACGCGTCTCCTTGGCATCTTCACGCATCCACTGAATAAAGGTCGCAACGAGAGCAAGAATAATTGGTA
>JBIJAL010000025.1:0-12978 GCA_044345775.1 Candidatus Planktophila sp. | reverse complement strand
CATCTGTAATTGCAGCACTTACCTCTGCCTTAATCTCTTCGAGTCGCATGCGTAGAGTATTTCCATCGCCAGATACAGGAAAAAGTCCGCGGACAACATATGACTGTAGATTGGGATAGTCCTCATCTGCATTTACATGGATAATCTTTGCTAATTCATCGTTATCAATAACTGGGAAAGGAAGACTGATGTGTTGACAGGAATCTGGGCCTGGGTCAAGGAGATTGTGTTCTGGACCAATTGAACCTGCAAGGCTTGTGACAAGTTCCTCACGGATAGCATCAAGTGGTGGATTTGTTACTTGGGCGAAAAGTTGTGTGAAGTAATCAAAGAGCACGCGCGGTTTATTTGATAACGCGGCAATCGGTGTATCAGTTCCCATCGAACCTAGCGCTTCACCCCCACCCTTTGCCATGGGTGTGATGATCATGCGCAACTCTTCCTCCGTGTAACCAAAAGCCCGTTGACGACGCAGGACGGAAGAGTGTGGGTAGATAATGTGCTCTCTCGCCGGAAGATCAGATAATTTCACTAATCCGTCTTCAATCCATTTTCCATAAGGTGCGCCGTCGGCTAACTCATCCTTGATCTCATCATCTTCAATGATGCGACCGGCATTAATGTCGACCAAGAACATCTTCCCCGGTTGTAGGCGACCTTTACGAACAATGGAATCTGCAGGGAAATCAAGAACGCCGGCTTCCGATGCCAATACGACAAGACCATCACACGTGACCCAGAATCGAGAAGGACGAAGTCCATTGCGATCAAGAACAGCGCCGACTTGATTGCCATCTGTAAAAGTCACACAAGCAGGACCATCCCAAGGCTCCATAAGGGAGGAATGAAAGGCGTAAAAGTCACGACGTTTCTTTGACATCGTTGCATGGTTCTCCCATGCCTCAGGAATCATCATCAATACTGCATGAGGCAATGATCGACCGCCAAGATAGAGCAGCTCTAACACCTCATCAAATGATGCTGAGTCACTTCCAGACATTTCCACAATCGGAAAGAGGCGAGTTAAATCACCAGGGATGAGATCGCTGGCAAGAAGGGATTCGCGTGCGCGCATCCAGTTTCTATTTCCCTTTACCGTATTGATTTCACCATTGTGTGCAATAAAACGGTAAGGATGGGCCAGCGGCCATGATGGAAATGTATTTGTAGAAAAACGTGAATGAACAAGTGCCAATGGTGACACCACGCGCTCATCGCTGAGGTCTGGGAAAAACTCTTCCAATTGACCGGTGGTCAACATCCCTTTATAAACAATTGTCTGCGACGAAAATGAAGGAAAATAAATTTCCCCTTGATGCTCAGCTCTCTTGCGTAGCGCGAAAGCCATTCGATCCAATGCGATTCCGCTCTCGCTATTTTTGGATTTAACAAATAATTGCTTGAATATCGGCATGACAGATTTCGCAGTTGAACCAACTGATGTTGAGTTAATCGGCAAGTCACGCCAACCAATAACGATCAAATTTTCTTCTTCCGCAAGTTGTGTAATAAGGCTAGTTGGATCAAACCCTTCTTGAATGAATGCAATTCCAGTGGCGTAGCTACCCTCGGTGGGGAGATCAAAAGGGGTGGTCGCTCGATAAAAGGCATCTGGAATGCGAATGAGAATTCCCGCGCCGTCTCCGCTATCGGGTTCAGCGCCAGCTGCTCCACGATGTTCGAGATTACGAAGTGCGGTAAGTGCTTGGGCCACAATTTCGTGTGTCGCAGTTTTATTCAGGGTGGCGACCATCGCAACCCCACAGGCATCATGCTCGTGGGCAGGGTTGTATAACCCTTGCGCTGCTGGAAAAGTAGATGGAAGAGCCATCGAGTAAGTCCCCTGTTGTCATGTTCTGTTATATCAACGGGACAACGCTGACCCTTGGGAAAGGGTATCAAGTCACGGGCGAGGACGGTAGGTGAACTGATCCTACTTTTCAGCCGAGAGTGATGTGAAAGATTCTGCCAATTCCGGCGGTGACGGCCATGCCGAGTGAGCCTCCAATGAGCACTCGAACCGTTGGGCCAAGAACTGGTTTTCCAGCGATCTTTGCACTGGTTATACCTGTGAAGAGAAGACCGATTAGGGCGAAGACAACAATGCTCAGTGCAATCGCCCCTGGCGTTGGAGCGAAAACACCAACAAATGGAATGAGTCCGCCCAATGTAAAGCTGGCGGCAGATGCGATGGCGGCTTGAATCGGACGCGCCTTACTTTGCGAGGTCTGTCCCAATTCATCTCGAAGGTGGGCTTCTAGCGCATCATGGGCATGCATTTGTTTTGCCACTTGGGTGGCAAGTTCAGGTGTGAGACCGCGTTCGATATAAATTTGAGTTAACTCAAGAAGTTCACCTTCGGGGTCTATAGCTAAGTGTTCAATTTCTAAATGACGATCAGAATCTTCAACATCATTTTGCGAGCGAACAGATACGTACTCGCCCACTGCCATAGACATTGCTCCGGCAACAATTCCTGCAACCCCTGCAGTGAGAATAAATCCATTTTCATCAGGAGTTGCAGCAGTGACGCCGATCATCAGACTTGCAGTTGAAACGATCCCATCGTTTGCTCCCAGGACGGCCGCGCGTAACCAACCTGCACGATGGGCGCGATGCTGACGATTTCTTAAGTAGACATCCTCTAATCCCATGTCGGAAAGAGTACCCGAGGTATTAAATCTTTGAACTCTTTCTCTTCAATTGCGCAAATATCACAAGCGCTAAAGCCCCAATCACCACACTTACCCATTCATTTTGGCGTAAACCTAAGAACACGTTGGCCGAATCGATCCGTACCCCTTCGATAAAGAATCGCCCCATGCAGTAAAGGGCTATGTAGAGA
Organism: Candidatus Planktophila sp.; assembly: GCA_044345775.1. GTDB lineage: Bacteria > Actinomycetota > Actinomycetes > Nanopelagicales > Nanopelagicaceae > Planktophila. Next base: position 10,133 of record JBIJAL010000025.1, on the reverse strand, counting down.
GCAAAAGCCTGCCCTTGCTGTAACCGCTTGGTCAAAGCAATTAAGAGGATGGAGACGAGAACACACCAGATTGCTTCATAGGCAAAAGTAGGATGGAAAGTTTCATCACTCTTGTAACCAATAGGTCGAGAGCCTATTGGCACTTCAAGTGCCCACCAATTCTTAAGCGGCCCACCAAAGAGTTCGATGTTAAACCAATTGCCGATTCGACCAATAGCTTGAGCTAGCAAAATACCAGGAGCAAGAGCATCTAGGAACGCAAGAAATGATGGAAACGAAATTTCAGGTCTGTTTCGAGCAACACGTCGATAGCCGATATAGGCACCTAGTGCTCCCAGCGAAATAGCGCCCCAAATTCCAAGCCCACCTTTCCAGATAGCAAAGATATCGAGGGGGGAACCACTTGATCCGAAATAATCAGAGGGCGAAGAGATGACATGATAAATACGGCCGCCAATAATTCCAGAGGGCACTGCATAGATAGCGATATCTGCGACAACAGATTTAAGTTCGGGGTTTATCGCTCGAAGGCGCTTGTCCCCCAACCAGATCGCAACAGCAATTCCCGCGATGATACATAGTGCATAGAAATGCAGAGTCAGTGGACCCAGTTCAAAGTAAGACGAACTTGGTGAAGGAATTGAACGAGAAAACATTCGAGATAGTTTCTCGAACTACTTTGTCGCTGCTTCGACCGCGGCCTTGAATTCATTGACATCAAAGTTTGGACTCTGCGGAGTCCAGACCTTCCCAGCGATTAATGTAGTTGGGGTACCGCGAACCCCATATCTTTCCATTGATGCTGTAGCGGCGACAACATTGATCAATTTTGACTTTTCCTTAACACAATCTGAGAATGATTGAGAAGAAATCCCAACTTTCTTCCCAATAGCGATGAGATTATCGTCATTTAAGAATCCCGAATTTTTAACGCTTGACTGAACGTCGTAGAGAGCCTTATGGAAATCTAGGAACTTATCTTCATCCACGGCACAGTATGCGGCGTTAGAGGCAGCGATTGATTCGTCATCCTTTTGGCCATTTCCGAGAAATGAGAGCGGATGGTAAACAACTTCCGCCTTCTTTTCAGTAATCAATGAGGTGAGATATCCACCAATCGGCTCTTCAAAGAATTTACAACTCGGGCATTGAAAATCTTCAAAGACATTAATTCTTAAAGGCAGGCCTGCATTAAAGACGATTCCATCTCCCTGGGCTGGATCAACCGTGGCTTTGACTTCCCCTACAGGTGTAAATGAATCCAGTGCGACGAGAGATGCGGTAGTCGCTTTATCTTCACTGGTAAGCATGAAGAAAGCTCCGACGGCTACAACAAGAGTAACCATTCCAATGACGAGCCAGCGTGTAAATGGATCGCCGCTTTGACTCTTTACCGAATTCTTCTTTGCCTTACTCATCATTGATCCTCACTAGTTAGACTTCATCAGACTTTTATTCGAGAGAAAATTCTCCACAATGGTACCTGCTCACCGGCCTTCTCGTACGCCCATCGCCAATTGTTCTGCTAGCTCCTGTACCGCCCTGAGTCCAGATTCTTCATCATCTGCTTCGAGCAAGACATTGATAAACGCTGAACCCACAATGACACCGTCAGCATAGGCGGCAACAGATCGCGCATGTTCACGCGTAGAGACGCCGAGCCCGACGCTTACTGGGGTGGTGGTGTTTTTGCGAATTCGTGCCACCAAATCTGCTGCCGAGGATGAAACGCTCGAACGCGTACCTGTCACGCCCATGAGACTTGCAGCGTAGACGAAACCGCCACACTCCCCTGTGACATATGGCAAACGCGCATCTGATGTACTCGGAGCAACGACATAAATTCGATTAATTTTCCATCGATCAGTTGCTGCAATCCACGCTGAAGACTCCTCGACGGTGAGATCGGGAGTGATGACACCTGAACCACCGTTGGCTGCAATTGATTCCGCGAACTTTTCAACTCCGTACCGCTCAATTGGATTCCAGTACGTCATAACAACAGCAGGAACTCCCAGATCTGTCGCGCATTTGAGCGACTCAAAAACCTCGGCTGCACCTGTGCCTTGACTCAGTGACTGCACGGCAGCAGCTTGAATTGTCGGGCCATCCATTACGGGATCGCTATAAGGAAAACCGATCTCGATCGCATCAACGCCACCTGCAGCAAAAGCTGCAATAACTTTCTTGCAACCTTCATGGCTGGGAAAACCGGCTGGAATATATGCAATCAGTGCAGCTCTATTTTCACTTTTTGCCCGAGCTAGAACTTGATCCAGGGTTGTATCAAGGAGCACTTTAAAGTTCAATTCCAAAGTACTGAGCTGCGGTTGAAACATCTTTATCGCCGCGTCCTGAAAGATTGAGAAGCAATGTTGCAGAAGGGCCCATCTCGCGCCCCACCAGCATTGCCCCTGCCAGCGCATGTGCGGTTTCAATCGCAGGAATGATTCCCTCGGTTTTACACAACAATGCGAATGCTTCCATCGCTTGTGCATCAGTTATCGCGCGATACTGTGCGCGTCCAATGTCATGCAGGAATGCGTGCTCAGGGCCAACGCCAGGGTAATCAAGTCCTGCTGAAATTGAATGTGACTCAACGGTCTGGCCATTTTCGTCTTGGAGAACATATGACCTAGTCCCGTGCAGAACTCCTGGAGTTCCACCGGAGATGGTGGCTGCGTGGCGACCTGTGCTGACACCATCGCCACCTGCTTCAAGTCCGATCAATGCGACGCTGACATCATCGATGAAGGGATGAAAAATTCCAATCGCATTTGATCCGCCGCCAACACATGCAAGAACTGCGTCAGGAAGCTTGCCAGTCAGTGCAAGAACTTGTGCACGCGCTTCAACTCCAATAATCCGATGAAAATCTCTGACCATTGTTGGAAAAGGATGTGGGCCTGCAACTGTTCCAAGAAGATAATGTGTTGATTCAACGTTGGTCACCCAATCGCGCATGGCTTCATTGATCGCATCTTTAAGAGTACGAGAGCCGCTTGTCACTGGCACAACTTCTGCGCCAAGTAATTTCATCCGTGCAACGTTAAGAGCCTGGCGCTTTGTATCTTCTTCTCCCATATAAACAACACACTCGAGCCCCATAAGCGCTGCAGCAGTTGCAGATGCCACACCGTGTTGGCCGGCACCAGTTTCAGCAATGATCCGCTTTTTTCCCATACGTTTAGTGAGAAGCGCTTGACCCAAAACGTTATTTATCTTGTGAGAGCCGGTGTGATTGAGGTCCTCTCGCTTGAGAAGAATTCGCGCGCCACCTGCGTACTCTGCAAACCGCGGTGCCTCAGTGATGATGCTGGGCCGGCCTGTATATGTGCGATGAAGATGATCGAGTTCGGCAGCAAATGCAGGATCTGCAGCGGCTGCAATGTGTGCTTGCTCTAACTCTTCGAGAGCGCCAATAAGAGCTTCAGGAACGAAGCGGCCACCGTATGGACCAAAATGGCCGATGATTTTCTCTTCCTGAGTTGTCATGGCTATGAGGGTACTAGAGACCCCGCAGGGCGCGCAGTGCAGAAATTGGATCACCCGCACGGACCAATGCCTCACCCACCAAAATCACATCAGCACCAGAGTTTTGCGCGTGTTCTACCTCGGTTCGAGTAGAGATACCGGACTCAGCGACTCTAATGATCGTCTCTGGAATCTCTGGGATCAACTCAACAAATGCCCGTTGATCGACTTCAAGTGTTTTGAGATTTCTGGAATTTACGCCGATGATGCGTGGCTCAATCTCCATCGCTCGCTCAAGTTCTTCGTGAGTGTGCACCTCGACCAGACTTGCCATACCTAACTCGGTTGCCATCTCGTAATAATCCTTAAGTTGGCGAGTAGAGAGCGCAGCCACTATTAGAAGAACAACATCTGCTCCGTAGGCGCGAGCTTCATAGAACTGATATTCATCGACCATAAAATCTTTTCTCAAGATTGGTATCGACACCGCAGATCTCACCGCAGCCAAATCATTAAGTGAGCCACCAAATCTACGCTTCTCAGTCAGCACGCTTATTACGCTAGCACCGGCTTCTTCATAGCTTTGTGCAAGTGCTGCAGGATCAGAAATATTTGCCAGATCGCCCTTACTGGGTGATGAACGTTTCACCTCTGCTATCACAGAAATTAACTCCCCACGCAAACGAGCATGAGGGTCAATTGGTTGTGGTGCTCGATCCAGTTTTTCTTGGAGATCATGAAGGGATAATCTGCGTACAGCTAAATCTTCTCTCACGCCTTCAATAATTGAATCAAGAACGCTCATTGTTGCTCTCATCTGTTAGGTCAATTCCATGATCCTGGGCGCTCCAGAGAGAACGTTTTCTTGGCTTACGTTCGTATCGAGAAGAGAGAGAAATCTTTCTGCTAATGAGTATCACCAGCGCAGAGACAATAACTGCGCTGAAAAGGATTGGAAGAAGGTCAACCATTATTTACCAGCCAAGACTTGCGCAGCGCTGATAGCACCCAATACTGCTGCTGCTTTATTGATGCACTCTTGGTTCTCCGATTCAGCAACCGAATCTGCAACAACACCAGCACCGGCTTGAACATATGCTCGGCCTTTGTAAATGAGTGCCGTTCTAATTGCAATACAGGTATCTATATTTCCAGTGAAATCGAGATAACCAATTGCTCCGCCATAAAGTCCGCGTCGATGTGGTTCCAGCTCTTCGATAATCTCCATTGCGCGAGGCTTAGGCGCTCCCGAGAGAGTGCCGGCTGGAAATGTTGCAAAGAGAGCATCAACTGCAGATTTCTCAGGTGATAACTTTCCGGTCACAGTAGAAACAATGTGCATTACATGTGAGTATCTTTCGACACTCATAAAATCAATTACCTCAACAGACCCGGGTGTGCAGATGCGACCTAAATCATTTCGGCCGAGATCTACGAGCATGAGGTGCTCTGCTCGTTCTTTGGGGTCAGAGAGCAACTCCTCACTTAATCTCATATCTTCTTCAGGTGATTGAGAGCGCTTCCGAGTTCCAGCAATCGGATGGACCATTACCTCGCCCTGAGTTACCTTAACTAGGGCTTCAGGAGATGAGCCCACAACATCTATACCACCTTCAAATCTAAAGAGGTACATATATGGCGAAGGATTGCGAAGGCGCAACATGCGATAAACGTCAATCGCATCGGCACTGCACTCCATGGAAAAACGCTGCGAGAGAACGATCTGGAACGCTTCACCTGAAACAATTTCTTCCTTAGCGCGCATTACTTTTGCGATGTACTCATCTTCACTCATATTTCGATCAAAGATTGGTTCAGAAGTTTGTGGAATCTCTGCAATATCCCCTGCAATTGCCGACATCAACTTGGTCTGCATTCGATCAAGTCTTTCTATCGCATCCGAATATGCCTCATCAACGCGGTCGTTACTTCCATCCCAGTTAATTGCATTTGCAATCAGAGTGATGCTTCCTTCAGAGTGATCCATCACTGCCAAATCACTTGTCAGCATAAATGCGATCTCAGGTAAGGCAATGTCCTTGGTCGAGAGATTTGGCAGCTTCTCTAAACGTCGGACGCTGTCATAGCCCATATACCCAACAAGTCCTCCAGTCAGCGGCGGGAGGCCAGGAATATTTGGTGAGCGAAGATGCGATGCAGAGAGTCGCAGCGCAACAAGTGGATCCATTCCACTCGGTGCACCAGCAGGAGCGACCCCAATCCACTGGGCTAACCCATCAATTTCTGTCAGCGTCGCCTGTGAATGGGCTCCAATGAATGAGTAGCGCGACCACACTCCCCCATGCTCAGCCGATTCCAAAAGAAAAGAACTCGCAGATGTTCCCGCGAGTTTTCGATAGACCCCTAGCGGAGTCTCTCCATCAGCTAGAAGTTTTCTATAGACAGGAATAACGTTAAATTCACGTGCGTACTCACGGAACTCTTCTAGATTCATGTCGATATCTGACTATCGCGGGATTGCTCTGTAGGAAATACTTCATGATGAAAGCAGGTGAACTCTCCGGTGTGACAGGCGGAACCCTCTTGAATCACCTGGAACAACACGGCATCACCATCGCAATCTAATGAGATTGAAACGACTTTTTGAAGGTGGCCAGATGTCTCACCTTTGCGCCACAACTCATTTCGTGATCGACTGAAATAGGTTGCGTAACCGCTATCAATTGTGAGTGCAAGAGATTCAGCACTCACATAGGCGAGCATCAAGACTTCTCCTGAAAGGCTATCTTGGGCGATCGCAGGAACCAGCGCAGTGGGATCTTTTAGAAGTTCCACAATTGCTGGAGATAACGCGATGCTCACGGGGTAATTGTGCCTCAAACCGAGGAATTCATGCGCACGGGATATCCATGCTCAGAAAGGTAGTTCTTCACATCTGCTATTCGATGAATTCCGAAGTGAAAAACACTTGCTGCCAGCAGCGCATCAGCTCCCGCCTCAATTGCTGCGGCAAAATCTTCAAGGGATCCAGCACCGCCACTTGCAATCAATGGCAACGAAGAGATCTGTCGAATGTGAGTAATCATTCCAATGTCATATCCAGACCGAGTTCCGTCTGCATCCATCGAGTTAAGAAGAATTTCGCCAATGCCACGCTGGGTTGCCTCTTCGATCCAGGTGAGTGCATCAAGACCAGTACTCGTGCGACCACCATGAGTTGTCACCTCAAAGCCGGATGGTGTTCGCGCGCGGCGCGCATCAACTGAGAGAACGAGAACTTGGTTACCAAATCGATCTGAGATCTCAGAAATGAGATCAGGTCGCGCGATCGCGGCTGTATTTACCGAAACTTTATCTGCGCCAGCTCGAAGCAATCGATCGACATCCTCAACAGATCTCACGCCGCCCCCTACCGTCAACGGGATGAAGACTTGCTCTGCCGTGTGGGTTACGACTTCATATGTAGTCTCGCGATTTGTAACACTTGCTGAGATATCTAAAAAGGTAAGTTCGTCAATTCCCTCTGCGCCATAGACTTTGGCCATCTCCACAGGATCTCCAGCATCGACTAGATCCGTAAAGTTCACGCCCTTGACCACTCTGCCATTATCAACATCTAGGCAAGCGATGATTCGTGTTGCAAGAGTCATGAATGTGTCACTTCAAGTGCTTGCTCAAGTGTAAAGGCTCCGGCATAAAGTGCTTTTCCAACAATGGCACCTTCAACTCCAATTTTACGTAGATCACAGAGGGCAGAAATATCGGCAAGACTTGAGATGCCACCACTTGCTACAACTGGCTTTTTTGTTACAGAACAGACTTCGCGCAACAAAGTGAGGTTCGGTCCCTGCAATGTTCCATCCTTGGTAACATCGGTGACGATATAGCGTGCACATCCATCTGCTTCTAGGCGCGAAATTGTTTCAAAGAGATCACCGCCTTCTTGCGTCCATCCGCGGGCTGCCAAAACATGTCCACGTACATCTAAACCAACAGCTATCTGATCGCCATACTCTGCAATTACCTTGGAGGTCCACTCAGGATTTTCTAGAGCAGCAGTACCGAGATTTACACGTCGACAGCCGGTTGCAAGTGCACGCTTCAGGGAAATGTCATCTCTGATTCCACCAGAGAGCTCAACATCAATATCTAATCTGCCTACAACTTCTGCCAGGAGTTCGCTGTTTTCGCCTCGTCCAAATGCTGCATCAAGGTCAACTAAGTGAATCCATTGGGCGCCAGATTTTTGAAAATCCAGTGCCACCTCTAGCGGAGAACCATAGATACTCTCTTGTGAAAGCTCACCCTGCACAAGCCGGACGGCGCGACCATCTTTCACATCAACTGCTGGCAAAAGTTCAAGATAACTCATAGTGAGTTGCTCCAATTCTTAATCAGCGCTAGGCCTGCTCGCCCTGACTTTTCTGGGTGAAACTGAGTAGCGGTGAGCGCACCATCTTCAACTGCTGCTATGAACTTTTGTCCATGTGTTGCATGGGTGGAAAGACCAGATGCATTCTCTTGGGCTGCATAAGAATGAACAAAATAAAACAACTCGTCCTCGATCCCCTGAAATAAAGTTGAGCCCTTTGCTGGCTCTACTGAATTCCATCCCATATGCGGAAGAATCGGAGCATGTAATTTTCGTACCGAGGTTTTCCATACTCCAACACCTTGATGCAGACCATTCTCATCGCTGTCGGCAAAGAGGATTTGCATACCAATACAGATTCCTAGCGTGGGTCTACCGTCAGCAAAACGCTGAGAAATAATCTCAGGACCGCCAACGCTTTTTAGCCCTGCCATACATGCTGCGAATGCTCCCACTCCAGGGACAACTAAACCTGTTGCTTCATGGGCCACAGATGGATCGGATGTAAGAACGACAGTATGTCCAGTTGTCTCAAAGGCTCTTACCGCCGAACGGAGATTTCCTGAACCATAATCAAGTATTGCAATAGTTGAAATTAGAGTGAGCCTTTTGTCGACGGTATTCCGGTAACGCGAGCATCAACTGCCACGGCATCACGTAATGCCCGAGCAACAGCCTTGAACTGCGCCTCGAAGACGTGGTGTGCATTTCGCCCCTCAAGTACACGAATGTGCAGCGCTATGCGAGCCTCGGCAACAATTGATTCCCAAATGTGCTTACCCAAAGTGGTATCAAATGTTCCGATCAGTTCAACAATTTCAGGCTGGCGATGGACCAGATATGGACGACCTGAAAGATCAACAGCAACTTGAACCAGAACTTCGTCCAATGGAACCATCGCATCACCAAAGCGGCGTATTCCAGCTTTGTCTCCAAGGGCTTCGCGAAGTGCCTGACCAAAAGCTAAAGATGTATCTTCAACTGTGTGATGTGAGTCCACATCAACATCGCCTTCAGTCTTGACCTTGAGGTCAAATCCTGAGTGTTTACCCAATTGAGAAAGCATGTGATCAAAGAACGGAACGCCAGTATCCACATTTATCTCACCGCTACCGTCAAGATTTATCTCGACAAGGACATGTGATTCTTTGGTTCTGCGTTCAACTCGTGCTGTTCTCATGGTCTCTCCTTCACTAGGCACTCTTGTAGCGCGCGTAGAAACTTCTTATTCTCCTCGGCAGTACCGATTGTTGTGCGTAGATATCCTGATAATCCCACATCTCGAATCAAGATTCCCCGATCAAGCATTGATTTCCAAAGATCTTTTGAACTCATCGAAAATCCAGTGAAGAGGAGAAAGTTAGCCTGGCTCGGAAGCACCGTAAGTCCCAATTCTCTCAAACCTGTCGACACTATTTCTCGTTGCACTTTAAGTTCTCTCACCCCAGAGAGCAGTTCATCTGTGAAATCCAAGGCCACGAGAGCTGCGCTCTGCGTAATGGTGCTTAGGTGATAGGGCAAACGCACCAGCATCATGGCCTCAATCACTGATGGATGTGCGACTAGATACCCCACGCGGGCTCCTGCAAATGCAAAGGCTTTGCTCATAGTTCTAATGACGACAAGGTGCGGATACTGTGAAATCAGCGTCACTGCAGACACTTCGTCTGAGAATTCTGAATACGCCTCATCAACAATGAGAAGACCCGACACTTGCTGAGCGATTTTCTCGATCTCACCAATCGTGAGAGCTTCTCCTGTTGGGTTATTTGGTGAAGTAATAAAAGTGAGTCCCTGTGGACTCTGCTTTATCTGATCGATTGCATGATCGATATTGATAGAGAGATCGCCTTCTCGTTTGCCATCAATCCAATGTGTTGAAGTAACGCGTGCGATAAGTGGATGCATCGAATATGAGGGGACAAATCCCATTGAACCTTTACTGCCACACGCTAGAAAGAGAGATTGAATAACTTCATTGCTTCCATTTGCTGCCCAAATATGAGCAGAGGTAAATGCCGTGAGGGACTCGCTATTGATGTATGAGGCGAGAGCAGAACGTAAAGAGAGTGCATCTCGATCTGGGTAGCGATTTAAGGAGGATGAAACTCGAGTGATCTCCTTGGCGATTGCATCTATCAACTTTTCTGGCAGAGGAAACGGATTCTCATTTGTATTCAGGGAAGCATCAGCTTCGACCTGAGGCGCTCCGTAGGGTGATAGTTCGGAGAGGTTTGCGCGCAACGGTAACCATGATGGCCAGGTTGACTCTGTCATCGTTGATCCAAACGGGCGCTCATTGCCTGACCGTGCGCCGGAAGATCTT
>JBIJAL010000123.1:0-41637 GCA_044345775.1 Candidatus Planktophila sp. | reverse complement strand
ATTTCCTGTGAAAATGAGGTGAATCGATCCATTGTGTTGATTGGATTCGATGCCATGTGCCAAGACTACCAAGAATCAAATAGGCCACTGATAAGATCAGAAAATGTCCGATAAGCGCAGAGATGGCGAAAAGCCCGCTCAATCTGACGCACTTGTCACCATAAAAAAGGCTCTTTTGAATATCAAAGCCTTGCCGAAGTATTTTTATACGCGATATATCAAGAAGCCAGTGCCAGTTAAATCAAAGATTGTTTTTGTTATCTCTTTCCCTCGCTCTGGAACCCATGCGATCGGAAGCCTTCTATCCAATGAAAAAGTTGGCTTTAGGTACTACGGTGAATTCTTCATATTTAACGCCTGGAATTCACAGATCGAACGCATTAATCGCTTCTATCCGTTCTTCTCGCTTCGCTACTCACTCAATCTTCGTAAACAACGCAAGAGTTGGAAATACTACAAGTTTGAAACAACTTCTTTAGATGCCCACCGCACGATGGCTGCGATTCAGAGCCTTCCTGGAATACATATTATTAAAGTTTTTCCTCAACATTTATCAGATCCAATCTTGCAATCGATAATTGCTGAGTTTAAGCCCCATGTTATTTTTCTTAGACGCAATCACCTTGACCGTTTTGTTTCGCACAAAAAGGCAAATGCATCAGGTAAATGGCATACAGCTAGTACATCCGATGTTGAAATTCAGCTTGACCCACGTGAATTTGAAACATTCATCACAAATTACACCAAGTTTTACACTGATTATCTGTACTTTGCTAACGAACATGATTGCCCTATTTTGGATGTAGATTTTGACGACTTACAGAACCCAGAGAAGGTGAGAGAGATTCAGAGGTTCGCGCAGTTCGACGGTTTTTCACATTGGGATCAACTCACCCTTGCTCCAACAACAGTAAAGCAAGACAAATCGAGTAAAGTACAAGATGATTTTCTTGCAGAAAATAGAAAAGAAATTTCTGATTACAACTTTAAGGCAGTGAGGGTATGAGTAAAATTTCAGCAATTCTTAAAGAGCTGGAGAACGAGTCTATTGAAATTCTCCGTGAAACAGCTTCTGGCTTTAAAAAGCCAGTGATGATGTACTCGATTGGTAAAGATTCCTCAGTCTTGCTGCATCTCGCCCGTAAGGCTTTCTACCCATCACCGATTCCATTTCCTTTATTACACATTGATACAACCTGGAAATTTAAAGAGATGATCTCTTTTCGAGACAGGATTGCAGCCGAAACCAAATCACAGCTCATTGTCCACACCAACCAAGAAGGTAAGGCATCTGGAATCAATCCTTTCAATACAAATGCCTCTGAGTACACACGAGTGATGAAGACTGTTGCCTTGCGGCAGGCCCTTGATATGCATGGCTTTGATGCTGCTATCGGTGGATCTCGCCGAGATGAAGAGAAGAGCCGGGCAAAGGAGCGCATCTTTAGCGTGCGCGACCCGGGGCACCGTTGGAATCCACGTGAACAACGTCCAGAGTTATGGCGTACCTACAACACTCGTTTAGCCCCAGAACAAACAATGCGCGTTTTTCCAATTTCAGATTGGACTGAAGCCGATATTTGGCACTATATCTTGCAGGAGAGAATTGAAGTAAACCCACTTTACTTTGCCAAAGAGCGTCCAATGGTTGCTCGTGGGGATCAGATGATCATGGTCGATGATGATCGCTTCCAACTTCGTGATAACGAAAAACCAACAATGAAAATGGTTCGCTTTCGTACATTGGGCTGTTATCCATTGACTGCAGGAGTCGAATCAACTGCTACCACGATGGAAGAAATCGTTGAAGAAGTTCTGCAGGTGAAGCTCAGCGAGCGTGCAACTCGTCTTATCGATGGCGAGAATGAAGATTCAATGGAGAAGAAAAAGACAGAGGGTTACTTCTAATGAGTGGAGCAATCGTTCGACTTCTCACGTGTGGAAGTGTTGATGATGGAAAAAGTACGTTAATTGGTCGACTTCTTGTCGAAACTGACAGCATTCCTCACGACACAATCGGTGCTGCACGCAAGGTTCGCCGCAGCGGATCAACAATCCCTGCCGGTGAAATTGACTTTAGTTTGCTTACCGATGGACTTGAGGCAGAGCGCGAACAGGGCATCACGATCGACGTTGCTTACCGATCAATGACGTTACTTGATGGAAAACGGCTAATCATTAGCGATGCTCCAGGGCACGAGCAGTACACCCGCAATATGGTCGTTGCCGCATCACGAGCCGATATTGGATTAGTTTTAATCGATGCGATGAAAGGTGTGCGCACACAGACTCTTCGCCACCTCACCATTTGTTCATTAATGGGCGTATCTCGAATTGTTATCGCAATTAATAAGCTAGATGCGATGGATTACAAGCAGGAAGTTTTCGATGCGATATCTGCTGATATACAGCGTGCAGTTGCTCGTCTAGATGTCACAGATATTCATATCGTTCCACTGAGTGCACTCGCTGGTGACAATGTGGTTTATCCAAGTACCAATATGCCTTGGTATAAGGGCCAAACACTGCAAGATGCGATTCAAAGCTGGCAAAAACCCAAAGATGTTTCCGCCAGCGGACTTATGCGAATCCAAATGATTGCTCGTGCCGACAACTTCCGTGGCGTATCTGGAACAGTGCGCCGTGGAATATTTACACAGGGTGAAGAAGTAACAATCTTCCCAAGTAATCAAAAAGCAACGATTTCATCAATTGTCACCTTTGAGAAAGAGATAAATAAGGCCGAAACCGATGATGCCGTGACTTTGGTGCTGACCCCAGAAGTAGATGCAACTCGCGGAGATGTGATTGCTGTTTCAAGGGATGATCTCGTCGCAGCCGATCGTTTTGCCGCACATGTTGTCTGGCTCAATGAAGATGCGTTAATCCATAGTCGTTCCTATCTAATGATTAGCGGACCATCTACAACACCAGCAATCATTACTAAAATTCGCCATAAGATCGATGTAAATACCGGTGAACATATTTCAACAGATACCTTAAAAATGAATGAGATTGGTGACGTTGAGGTCGCATCAGATATTCCTTTAGTTATGCGCCCTTATGGTGACGATCGCGAATTCGGAAACTTTATTCTCGTTGATCGGCTCACGCTAAAAACTGTTGGTGCCGGAATGATTCGTCACTCTCTGCGCCGATCTTCAAATGTCACACACCAAGATTATGAAGTGGATAAGGCCCAGAGAAGTGCGCAGAAGAATCAGAAGGCGCGCGTTGTATGGCTGACAGGTTTATCGGGCTCTGGTAAGTCAACAATTGCCAATGCACTGGAAAAGCGCCTCTTTGCACAAGGTGCACATGCTTATGTTCTCGATGGTGATAATCTACGTCTTGGTTTAAATATGGATCTTGGATTTACACCGGAAGATCGCGCAGAAAATGTTCGCCGCGTCTCTGAAGTTGCTAAATTAATGGTTGATTCAGGTTTGATTGTTATTTCAGCGCTTGTGAGTCCATTTGAAGTTGATCGTCAGCGTGCAAAAAGTATCTTTGAAGACACTGAATTCTTAGAAATCTTCGTTGACACTCCCGTTGAAATCTGTCGCTCACGTGATCCGAAGGGGCTCTACAAGAAGTCTGCTGCAGGTGAAATCCCTAACTTCACTGGTGTGGGCCAAGATTATGAACGCCCAGCGCACCCTGATTTAGTGATTGATGGCACCGCGCCGATTGAAGAAAGCGTTGAGAAAATCCTTAAGATTCTCTTATGACCTGGATTCTCTTTGCTTTCGTTGGAACCATCGCGCAACTTATTGATGGTTCCCTTGGCATGGGCTTTGGGCTGACAAGCTCTACCTTGTTGGTCACTCTTGGCGCTTCAGCGGCGGTGGCTTCAGCGGCGGTGCACTTTGCTGAAATCGGTACAACCTTAGCCTCTGGTGCATCTCATTGGCATGCAGAGAATATCGATAAGAAAATCTTGTTACGTCTGGCAATCCCAGGTGGAATCGGTGCCTTCCTTGGGGCCACCTTCTTATCTTTCATCGATCTCTCAAGCTCAAGAATCTTTATCTCAACACTTCTTCTCTTTCTTGGTTTTCTTCTGCTCTATCGCAACGTCTTTAAAACCGAAGGTCAAGTAAATATGGTTGAAATTAAGAATCCCCGCTTCCTCAGTTATCTTGGGTTCACCGGTGGATTTGTTGATGCTTCAGGTGGCGGTGGATGGGGTCCAATCGTTACACCAACTCTTATCTCGACAACTGCAACAGAGCCCCGAAAAGTTATTGGAACTGTCAGCGCGGCCGAGTTCGTTGTTGCCGTAGCAGCATCAATTGGCTTCTTGGCTCAAATCGGTCGGATAGATATTGATTGGGCAATCGTTGGCGGACTAGCCATTGGTGGAACAATCGCTGCGCCATTTGCCGCAAAGCTCGTTGGTATCTTGCCGGCTAAACAGCTCGGAATTATTGTAGCCGTGGCAATTATCGCTCTAAACGCTGTAACAATTATTCGCGCTTAATAAAAAGAAAAGCCCCTCATTTACCGCGTGCTTCACAGATGAATTTACTATTCTTGTATGAAAGGTAATAAGGTGCCCAAAAATCACCGGAGGCATCAGTCATATCCCAGAAATCATCAAACCCAATCCACTTGCCCTTCGTTGACTTTGGATTACCAGTGAACAAAATGTGCGGATCGCCCGACTCTGGATTTCCAGTCACGGTTAGTAATGTTCCCGTTGAAGGATTTATGGCAATGACGCGCATGCCTTTCCAAAAGACCCACGTTTTTAATTGAGTTTTAGTGGCAGTATTTGCAATTTTGAGAATACTTTTACAGCTTGACTCAGTACCAGTCCACCCCTTCCCAAGCCAATCCTCAATTATCAGCGCTCCGTTATTTACGATGGGCGATTTAACTGTTGTTGGCGGCAACTTCTTTTCTATCCACCGCGCAATGGAGGTTGATGTTGATGATTTTTTGTAAAAATCTGTGTGTATTTCACTTGGCTTATTTTTAGAAGAATATTGCCAAGGTACATCACTCACTTTACCGAATGGTGAGCATACAAAATCACCCACATAGCACACAGATTTAATCTCTTTTACGCCAGTGTTTCTAGAGATTTCCGTTGTTGTAAAAGCTGGCTTGACTACCTTCGCTAAATTAATATCAACAGCCCAAGAATTGTCACAGCCCTTCTTCGCACACTCATAAAGGGTGTAGTAGCCTTCAAGCGACTTAACAAGAAGTCTTAGGATCACACTTTCAGCAGAAAAATAACACTCTGGAGACGAAGTTGCGAATAGTCGTAAAGCTCCACAAGAAGCAATAGTTCCGGTCCATCGAGCGTCTTTATTTACCGCCAATCGCTCATCTTTTGGAGAGAGTAGAGGATCTGCGATCAAGACCACTCCAGCAATTTTTTGAATGACATCCAAATCATCCGTTGGGGAAAGATTGCTCACGGCTAGGCGGATGATTGCCGCCCCTTGGGAATATCCGACGAGGAAAAACTTTGATTTCGGGCACCTACCTGAGTATTCACGTAAGGAAGTCTCAAGAAATCCAAGGTTAACTGTTGTTACTTCGCCTAAATAATTGCGTGTCTCTTCGCGCTTTTTAAAACTGGTGGGTACCTCGGCAGCAGAGTAAAGTGTTTTACCAGGAAATACACCATAACTTAACCAAGCAATAGACGTCTTCCCAGAAACATTCTGGTTCGCATTCTCTGGATTGAAAGAAACAAACGGAGTGTTTTCCATTGTTATAAGCGATTTATAAACGGAACCAACAGTTTGTCCCATCCACGCTGTATAGGACTCTCTTTCGGAGAGAGAGTTTGGGTCGATGTATTTACCTGCATTTGATGGAAGCTGATGTGGCGTCTTTTCGCCACTTCCTCTAGCTCCGACCAGAACCAAATCTGGGCAAACATTCTGGCTTGCTTGACTTGGACTAACCCAAAAACTCAAGGATAGAGAGAAAACTATGATGCTTATACATACAAGTTGGAGTTTTCTCATACTGCTAGTTTTATACGGATTGTCGGTTTCGTCAAGGAATGAACGGCTCTGAATGCGAAAGGCACTCGAGGCTCAACTCGTGCGTGCGACAGGATTTGAAACGAATAATTAGGGATTTTCTCTGCTGAAATAGTTGTCATTCTGACCATTCAACCGACACCGTCTGTAACCAATGTATGGGAAAATTAGAAATTCAAGACTCTAGAAATGGGAAATAAAATGATGAGTACCTATGTAGAGCCAAATGTTAAAAGGTCAAAGAACGTTATTTTGTAGAGTGCACTTTACCTCGGCGCTTGCTGGTTGAGTAGCATCGCAAGTTTTATCAATATGGATGCGAACAAGTTCATGATCACTGACCTACTTACTATCTTGATTATTCCCACTCTGATTGGTGCATTCGTATTTAACTTCCAATGGGTTCGCTCCCTTATGATCACGGCAAGACATATCCACCCTACTGGTATTGGATATCGCCAAGGTTGGGCGTTTTGGAGTTGGCTTACACCAATTGCTTTCTTCTGGATTCCAAGAAGACTTATCACTCGTTCTTTCGATTGCTTCGCTTCGTTTATCGGAAGACCTAATTCTCTACAGACGAATGTTTGGTGGGGATTTTTCCTGGGATCTATAGTGGTAGGAAACTTCAGCGTTCGGGCAGCATTTACTATGCCTGAACTAGTTGCGGTTTTAGACCTCATCAGCACGATTCTTCTTACTATTGCTTTCCCGCAGTGGAGGAGAGTTGTTGAAACTGTTACTGCCACCCAAGCGCTTGCCGTAGAACAATCTATGAGTCAGCAGCAGTCAAATGGTTCACTAGGTTAGAGATTGAATTATCAGTGAAATCTAAGTCAAGACATCTAATTTGTGTTAGTTTTCTCGCTCTCTCTTTAGCATCGTGTGGAATTACCCGTAATGCTCCAGATATTTCTGAGGATGTAATTGAATTTCGGCAGGTTTTAAGCGTGTCTTCTATTGACTCAGATATCGAGGCCTACGGGCAGAAATTTACTAGTATCGATTGCCGAAACCCTCCCAGTAATTTTGAGCCACCGATTTACCTTATTGGGTGCAGTGGCGACGAGAAAGAAGTCTTTCTTCTTGGAGCATCGGAATTAGATGGCAACTCAATCAAACAAGCAAAATCCCTCACTGATGACTCATCGGGTATTCAATGGTTCGTAACAATAGATTTTAACGATGCAGGAACTAAAAAATTGGCAGATTTCACTCGAAGAGTTACATCTCTTCCTGCACCGATGAACCAAATTGCAATAACTTCAGATAACCTGGTAATCGTCGCGCCAGTTATTAATGAAGAAATTACTGCTGGTTCAGCAGTAATAACAGGTAATTTCACCATGCAAGAAGCGCTCGATTTATCCAAGGCAATTAAGAATCGAAGCGCAATTCCTCAGTTTCTCAAATGGCGTGAATAGGAAAAAGAAAAGCCCCGAGTGTGAAAGGCACTCGAGGCTTAACTCGTGCGCGCGAAGGGATTCGAACCCCTAACCTTCTGATCCGTAGTCAGATGCTCTATCCGTTGAGCTACGCACGCGTGGACTGCAATAGTACATGCAATTTACACCCCTCCCAAATGAAGCAGAGTTGAGTGATCTACTACCTTAACCCGAGGCTTTCCTTTCACCTCACCCGCTGCAATCTCTGCGGCGTTAATGGCCTCCCAATGGCCTTGGCTGATAATTGTTACGCCATTAAGTAATTCAGTGATATCGGTCTGGGGTTTGGGTTCTTTTAAATCTTCGACTAACAACTTCATGACATCGGAAGAGTCTGATTTATTAGTACCAATTACTCCTGATGGTCCGCGCTTTGCCCATCCGACAACGTAGACATTCTCTTCAACTCGCCCATCGGTATTGACGACTTTTCCATTCTTGTATGGAATACCCGCAAGTGGAATTGCCTCATAGCCGATGGCGGTGATCACTAGGCCGCATTTAATTGAGAATTCTTCTTCGGTTCCTGTTTTTGTGAAGATAATTTCCTCTACTTTGCCATCACCGCGAATCTCTTTTGGCGTGGCAAGGAACTGAAACTTCATTGTGCGTTCGTGACCTGGCGGCACTTGATCTGCAATGAGCGCCATTGCCTCTAGATTATTCTTCACATCTTTTTCAATATCTTCACCCACGCGCACGAGCGCGGTATCGATATCGTGCTTTTCAATAATTACATTTGTATGTTCAAGTTTTGGGAGCTCGCGCAGTTCGGGTGAGGTGAAGGCGGCGTGCTCTGCTCCACGGCGAGCGCTAATAATTACAGTGCGCACCGCACTTGCTTTAAATGCATCAATTGCGTGATCGGCTGTATCGGTTGGGTCTAGTTCATTTGGATCAAGTGCCAGCATGCGAGCCACATCCATGGCAACGTTTCCAGCGCCAATAACAACAGCAGTAGATGTCGAAAGATCAACGCTTTCATCTTTGAAATCTGGGTGGGCGTTATACCAAGGTACAAATGTCGCAGCCGACATAGACCCTGGCAGATCTTCGCCCGGTATTCCAAGTGTTCGCCCCTGCGAAGTTCCTGTTGCAATCACAACGGCGTCATAGCGTGCCTTCAGATCTTCGATGGAAAGGTCTTTACCCAGCTCTACATTTGCAAAGAGGCGCACATTGCCTGCAGTTGCGACTTTTTCAAAGACCTTTGCGACGGTCTTAATCTTTGGATGATCAGGGGCGACACCACTTCGAACTAGACCCCATGGTGTTGGAAGACGTTCGATGATGTCGATTGAGAAGGAGAGGTCATCACTCTGCAAATTCTGAAGCGCCTGCGCAGCGAAGTATCCCGCTGGCCCTGCGCCAACAATCGCAACTGTGTAGCTAGACATGAGGTGAGTCTATTGCAACCGTGGAATCGATGCGGTGAGTGATTCGTATGTGGAAGGGATTATTGAAGTAATTTTTGCGCATATTATTTGACCATGACTGAGACAGGTGCACTCCCCGAAAAGTTACCTTCTAATCAGTTCGATCACTTCTATCGCGGTGGCGATCGCATTGGCGCACTTCGTCACGGCCCTGGTGGACCAATGCGCCCGGAAGAGTGGATCGGTTCTGTCACTACTCGCTTTGGTGAAAATGAGCAGGGTTTATCGCGCCTTGCAGATGGCACTTTCCTCAAGGATGCAATTGCTGCCAATCCTGAAAGTTGGTTAGGCAAGGAGCATATGAATAACTTTGGATTAAGTATTGAAATTCTTGTTAAGTTACTTGATCCCGATCAAAGATTACCAGTCCACTTTCATCCAAATAAAGCGTTCTCAAAGCAACATCTTGGTCTTGATCACGGAAAGACTGAAGCGTGGATAATTTTGGAGGCTCCTTCAGGCGCTGGCGTCGGACTTGGCTTTAACGCGACACAGAAAAAGGATGACCTATTGGAATTAGTGAAGAGTCAGGATTCCACTGCTCTCCTTGCATCTCTTCGTAGAACAGAGGTAAGTGAGGGCGATGCAATCTTGGTTCCTGCAGGTGTTGCACATGCAATTGACTCTGGAATCTTCGTACTTGAATTACAAGAGCCAACGGATTTATCAGCGCTCCTCGAGTGGGACGGTTTCGCCGTTGATGGAATCAAGGATGGCCATTTAGGGCTCGGATTTGAGACCGTCACTGATGCACTTAAGTTGGACCCGCTCACTCAAAGTGAATTTGATTCACTTGTCATTCGTGATGTTTTTGCAAGTAAGGCTCTACGTTCACTATTGCCGCTGAAGGCAGATGGATATTTCAGAGCGCACTTGGCCCCTGGCACCGGCGACATTGAAGAAGGTTTTGCAATCGCACTCGTCCTCAGTGGCACAGGTTCGATCACATTTGCGAATGCACCCGAAATGCAGATTACACAAGGCGATGCCTTAGTGATTCCTCATGTAGCAGGTGGATATACGGTGACAGATGCGCGCGTAATTATCTGCCGCCCACCGTTAGCTGAATTAGCTATCCAAGCCCCTTAGGGCTATGCAGCTAGAGCCAAGCAGCTAGATCTACTCCACGAACCATCTGAACGATAAGTATGTAGATCACAATTCCACCGACGCGATAAACGGTTCGACCCATGTCAGTTCTGCGCCAGTCATATTGTGGCTTCTCTGATAAGTCACCTGCAAATTTCAAGAACAATCCTGGAATTGCGAGCAAGGCAAAGCTCCATGGGATGAAGTCCTCGGGGCTTTCAAATAAGCCTTCGACCCAATTAGCAAATAGTGATCCGATAAAGACCATCGCAACAAGTTTTAGCGCACCCTTTGGAACAATTCTTCCTATCACTGGAAGTTTTGGATACTTATCTCCCACTGTGAGGCCAAGGATTGATGGCAACAAGAAGAATAGGGTGCCGAGTGCTAATTGGATGTTGAATCCAACAAATGGAATTGCAAGAACAATAAAGACGAAAGTCTTAAACTCTAGTGAGATCACTTGTTGGAAAGTCGAAGGATCTTTGTAATCTGGAGATACCTTCTCAAGTCGCACAGGGTATGCATACGTTGCAAGATCTTCCATGATGACTCGAAGTGTTATTGCTATTGCAACAATAAATGCAATCTGTCGAGCATCTGCCGAAATCGGAAGTTTCAGACCTGAAAGTCCGTTGAGCGCACCGACAATCTTTTCAAGGCTCCAGAAGCTCAAAAGACCAACGAGTGCATAATCTGTCATTCGCTCCCAACGATCATCAACTTCTGAAATCAATCGACGAATCGGTCTAATCGCACTGGCTAGAAGGGCCGGTGCAAAGAAGATAATCGATAGTCCTGCAACGGTGAGAACCTCTTCGCGACTAAAGATATTGCCGCTGATGGTTACGCCAAGAACAAAGATTGCAGATGCGAGCAAGCCTGCGGCAGCATCGATAGTCCCAAGTAGTGCAATAGCGATAACAATCCATGTTGCAGGTGGAAGTGCTTGGCGATCACTATTGATGAGGGCATATGCGCCAAGAGCTACTGCGATTGGATACAGGACTGTTGAAAAAGAACCTGTCATTGCACGAAGGTATGAGCCATCACCGAAGGTGCGAGCTGCAAGTGGTGAAAATGATGAAATGGATTCGGCGAATCTTCTCCATCTACGATCTATGCCGTCGGTGCGCTTATGACGCCAGGTGCGCGAACGATCTCCCCATCCATCTTTCCGTTTTACAAGGGCAAGACCGCCAGCGCCAACAGATGCTAAATCCTCTGACTCTTCTGACTCTTCGTAATCTTCGCGTGATTGCTCATCATCTTGCTCTGAACTCTGATCCTTTGAATTGCCAGATGATTTTGAGCCAGCCGCACCACCTGCTGCCAGAGCTCCAAGGAGGGCGAAGGCGGCAACCTGAGTTGACTGTGTCTCTTCTGGGTAATCCATCGGATCATATGGCTTCATAAATCCTTGGGCCGCTTCAACAACATCAGGACAGTTGTTATCCCACTTGATCTCTCCCAGTAAATTTTTGCAGAAGAGAATTGTCTTTGAACTAACAATTCCTGCATCATCTGATACTTCGATTTCAATTTGATGGAATCCAGAAGGTGTCTCAGGCGGAATCTGTATATCGAGCTCTTCGGCCTCGTTCTCCGTTATACGATCAATAAGAACGGTATCGGCGCCCCAGCTCGGCAACACTGATATCTGTGTAATCAGCACAAGTGCTAGGAATAGTTTCTTGATCATGGTCGATCTCCGCTCTTAATGGTTACTTTAACTTTCTGTCCTGGTTTGAGATTTTGTACGCCTACCTTTGTTCCCGTTTGAGATGGTTTCGGAACAATAGTGACTGGTTTTTTTGTTGGTTTTTTTGTTGGTTTTTTTGTTGGTTTTTTTGTTGGTGTTGGTGATTTAGGTGCAAATATTGAGAGGTCACTAATAGTGACCTTTACCTTCTGCCCCGGTAGTAAATTATCGATCTGAACTTTTGCACTCGATCCTGAAGGTTTTGGAGCGATAGTTAAGGTGTTTTTATTTGCTGCAGGTGAATTACTTGGACGTGGCGTTGGTGTTACTGAAGGTTTTGGTGTTGGCGTAGGAGTTGGTGTTACTGAAGGTTTTGGTGTTGGCGTTGTTGAAGGTTTAGGTGCTGGCGTTGCAGATGGCTTTGGTGTTGGCGTTGTTGAAGGAGTTGGCGTTACCGACGGTCTAGGTGTTGGTGTTGCTGACGGGGTTGGACTCGGGGTTGCTGACGGTCTGGGTGTTGGCGTTGCTGAAGGAGTTGGCGTTGGCGTAGGTCTTGGAGTTACTGGCGCTGGCGCTGGAGCAACAGGTGCCGGTGTTACAGGCGCCGGAGTAACTGGAGTTGGTGCAGGTGTTGGTGCAGGTGTGGGATCTCTAAATGTGACTGCAACTGGTGCAGAAGTGGCGCTAGCAAAGAGGTTATCGCCATCCTTGGTTGCTCTGACAATACAAGTACCTGCGCCAGTTGATGTCACTTCACCTAATGCATTAACCAAACATCCAGCGGCCGTTCCACCTGTTATGGCGTACGAGATATTTCCAACACCGCTACCGCCACCTACGGTAACTGTAACTGTCTCTCCAATATCTGCTGATCCGCCACTTAAGGTAAGGCTTGCTTGGGACGATAGTGCAACACCAATTGTCACATTTGTTGTTGCCGTTTTCGTATCTGAACCGATCTGGACTGATGCAGTGATTGTAAATGTTGCTGAGGCCGTCACAGTTTCCGGTGTGCCCGATATTGTTCCTGTTGCTGTATCAAAAGCCAGACCCGCTGGAAGTGTTCCACTAATTTCAAAGACGCTGGATGTACCTGGCTCAGAAAGTACTGTTACTTCGATCGGAGTCATTGCAGTACCAACAGCTTCTGTTCTCGTTGTTGTTGATGCAGTAAGTCCGGGATTCGTTATAAAAGTTGACGAAGTAACAGATGGTCCAGCGCCAGCAGCATTATTAGCAACGACTTCGGCAACATATTGCGTTCCTGGCCGTAGCCCTGTGACGCTTGCTAAAGTTGTCAAAGAATTGACCGTAACCGATGTACCCGATCCGACTGGTGAAACAGTTACGGTGTAAGAATCAATTGACTCTCCACCATTTGAAAGTGGTGCTGTGATTGCAACTGTGGCAGTTGTGGTTGCCCCGCTTGCAACGCTACCTGATGCCGCAGCCGGCGCGGTTGGTGCCGAAAATGTAACACCGAGTGAGAGCGTTGTTGAGGCAGTCCTAGTTTCTCCAGCGATATCGACGGTTGCAGTAATTGTGTACGTTGTAGATGAGACAACTGATGTTGGTGTTCCAGAGATTGTTCCTGTTGTCGTATCAAAGACGAGTCCGGCAGGAAGTGTGCCTGTAAGTGCATACGTTGCGCTGCTTCCAGCTTCAGCCGATAAAGTTGTTGTGATAGGCGTTATTGCTGTGTTTACTGCGCCCGTAGCACTTGATACAGATGGCGCAATTGCTGGGTTAGTAATAAAAGTTGAGGTGGTTAGCGCAGAACCAGTTCCTGCAGAGTTTGTTGCTGCAATCGCTGCTGTGTACTGAGTTCCTGGCTGAAGACCAGTGACACTTGCTGTCGTTGTCGATGTGGTGGCATTAACTGTAACGCCTGCATTTACTGGTGCGACTGTCACGTTGTAGCCAGTCACAGATGTTCCACCCGTAGATGTTGGTGCGGTAATCGCAATTGATGCTGTTGTGGTTGTATCAGCTGGAACAGTGACAGTGGCGGTCAATGGAGCAGAAGGTAGCGATGGTGCAATACCAATCGTTACTTGAGTGGTACCGGTTTCGGTTGCCCCACTTCCGAATGTCGTAACTGCAGTTATTGTGAATTGGGTTGGTGATATCGCAATTGTTGGCGTTCCTGAAATAGTTCCGGTAGCTGTATCTAAAGTTAACCCTGCTGGCAACGCTTCCTGCACAGAGAACGTTGTGCTTGTGGCACCAGTTGCCGTAATCGATGTTGTGATTGGTGTAACTGCACTACCCACTGTTGCGCTTGCCGTTGTGACAGATGCCGTAACTTCAATTGGAGTCGTAAATGTAGAGACAGAGGTGGTTGATGCACCAGATCCGGCGGAGTTAACCGCGACTACAGTAATTGAATATTCAGTACCTGGTGATAAGCCAGTCACCGATACTGGTGAACCGATAGCAGATGAAAGTGGTGATGCTGTTCCGATTGATCCAGATGAAACTGGAGAAACTGTCACAGTGTATGAGTCAATAGTTGCTCCACCAGTCAATGTCGCAGCACCGATTGTGACGCTGGCAGTGGTTGACGATGTTGCACTTCCAGACACTGATGCTGGAGCGCCAGGAACCTCAGGTACAACACCTAATGTGAATGTTGCGGTTCCGGTAGAAGTTGCTCCGCCTGCAACAGTTGTTGTCGCAGTAATTGTGAAGGTCGTAAGCGAAATCGCACTTGTCGGTGTGCCTGAAATTTCTCCGGTTGTCTCATCTAATGTGAGTCCGTTTGGTAGCGGCCCGCTTACAGAATAAGTGGTGTTCGTAGGAGAAGTGGCGGAGATTGAGGCCGATATTGGCGTTATTGCACTGCCTACAGTAGCGCTGAGACTTGAAAGAGATGTTGTAACTTCCAGCGGAGTAGTAAAGGTTGACGTTGTAGAAGTTGTCCCCGCGCCACTGCTGTTGGCTGCAGTTGTTGTCACTGAATACGTTGTTCCAGGGGCAAGTCCACTTGGAGAAATTGTTGTGGTCGTTGATGTCTCTGTAATCGCTGCTCCACCACCAAGCGGAGTGAGAGTTGCTGAGTATTCAGTAATCGATGCGCCACCCGTCGAAGTTGGTGCGGCCACTGTAATCGTTGCGGCTGTCGCCGATGTTGCCGCTGCTGATGTAATCGATGGAGCAGAAGGTGGCGCTGCTGGCGTAGTTATCGTTGATGAGGCTGCAGTTGTTGCACCATCTCCGACTGCGTTAGTTGCAAGGGTCGTAACTGCATATGTTGTTCCTGGAGTCAATCCAGTAAGAGTGACTGCACTTGCAATTTGTGCTGCCGTGACCGTTAATGTGATTTGTGTTCCACCACCAGTTGGTGTTGCAATGATTTCGTATTCAGTAATCGCAGATCCACCGTTATTTGTTGCAGCGCCAATATTTATTGTCGCAGTAGTTGCTGTTGTAGCAGATGCACTTACCGTTGCTGGCGCTCCAGGAACCGTTGCTGGTGTAACTGCAGCCGAAGCAACAGAGGCAGCAGATCCGCCATTGATATTATTTGCAACGACTTTATAGGTGTAGGCAGAACCATTTGTCAGACCTTCGATCTGACATGACGTAGCAGGTGGTGTTGCAGTACATGTACCTACAACAGTGACACCATCTGCAGCGTATGCAGTCACTGTGTAGCTTGTAATTGGCGAGCCACCCGTATCTGTGGATGGTGTAAATGAAACAGTTGCAGCACCGTTTTGAACCGTTGCAGATGGTGAAGTAGGTGATCCGGGTACCGTTGATGGAGTAACTGGACCAGCCAACGTTGGAGCAGAAATACCAGAAGAGTTCTCGGCAACTGCTGAGAAATTATATGCAGCGCCATTTGTAAGGCCCGCTACTGTGCATGAGGTCGCAGGTGAAATCACCGTACATGTACCAACGACGGTCCCAGTCGAAGATTCGATTGCCGTAACAGTAAAGCTGGTTGGAATACCGCCCGTTCCAACACCGGTACCTAATTCGATGATGACTGACCCGCTTGATGCTGTCAGTGTTTCTGTCGGTGCATCTGGTACTTCAGGTACCCAGACTGCAAAGAGTGATGTATTTTCAATCGGAGTGATCGTCTCGCCTGGATCAAATTCTGTGCTTCCGGTTGACCACATATCGAAGACAAAGCGAGTTCTTGTAATGTTGTTAACTTCAGCAACGATCACTTCTGTACTTGGCGCAACAATCTCAGTTGCTGGGGCAATTCCAGATGTTGCGCCGGCGATCGAATATGTAACACCGATCAGTGCACCACTCCATTGTGCGGTGAAGGTAACGCCATTGGAAGGCATTGTGTATGTCGAACCTGCTGCGATGGTATTGCTGCCATCGCTCCATCCAAGGAAGTTAACGGTTGCATCTGGATGTGATGGTGCTGCGGCAAGTGTAAATGTTGAGCCAAAGGCGACTGGTGATTGTGTCGGAGGTGTTCCAGATCCACCATTGAGGGCGTAAGAAATTGAATACGTTGCTGCCGTCCACTGTGCTGTCAGTGTTACATTCTCCGCTGGCATCGATAGTGCAGTGATGCTGTCGTACTGGGATGTTCCTGTTAACCAGTGCGTGAATGTAAATCCTGTGCGCGTTGGAATCGTTGTTGTAACTGCAACGGAACTTGCATATGCATGCGAAGTTGTTGTCAGAGCTGTCTCGCTGATGCCTCGGTTGAGGTCATAAGAAAGTGTGTAGTTATTTGCAATCCACTGAGCGGTGAGTGAAATCGCTGTCACTGTATCAATTCGGTAATACGTGCCCGCACCGTATGTGAGCAAGCCATCGCTCCATCCCGCAAAGGTGTACCCAGTCTTTGTTATCGCTCCAGCCAAGGTAGCCAGCGCCGTGTAACTTTCACTCTGCTGGGACGGGGTTGAGCTTCCCCCTGCTGCCTGATAGCTCAGTGTGACTGTGACTGGGCTCCACTGCGCCGAAAGCACAAACCGGTCAACATTTACGGTGTAGCTCTCCACTGCACCCACTGGGTTATTGCTTTGATCGACCCATCTGACGAATGTGTAACCAACTCGAGTTGGCGCGCTGTTGGTTGTGATGGTCTCACCAGCGCCACACATGTTTCCAGGATTTGTACATTCGGAGTCAGTTGAAAGATCGCCGGCAGCTGCCGTGCCGCCGTTGAGAACATAGGTCACAACGAATTGCTGAATCCATTGGGCAGTAAAGGTGTCGCCGCCAACTTGAACCGGGTAAGTAGAACCAACTGAATAAATTGTTCCATTTGTAGCACGCCATCCAGTGAATGCATAAACCTGCGAAGAGATTGTCACTGTAGGTGATCCGATATTTGGCAATGTATAGCCCGAACCGAAAGCTGCGGTCACTGGTGTGGTGGGTAGTGTTGCACCTGAAGTAGTCGTTTCATTGACCGATCCCGCAGCAAAAATGATTGGCTGCAGCGCCGGTGCCCAGATCGCATAGAGCGTTACATCTGTTGTCGGTTTATATGTTCCAGAGATGAGAGAACCTGCCGGCGTTGTTGACCACCCAGATAACGTGTAACCAGGTCTTGACAATCCAGTTTCGCCAGGAAGTGCCAGACCATTAACATCAGTTGTATAAGTTGTTGGCGCACCTGTTGGAGATCCAGTTGCACCATTGGTGTTATAGGTAATTCCATACGTTCCAGGTGACCACTGCGCTGTCAATGTTTCCGATTGTGTAGCAGTGTACGTTCCAGAAATGATAGTGCTTGTTTCAGCCCATCCAGCAAATACATATCCGGCATAAGCCATTGTTCCGACTGTCGGTAATGTGATTGCACTTCCGCCGAAGTTCACTGAATCTGATGTGCGTGATGCGCTACCCGATCCCGACCCTGCAACATAGGTGACGGTAAAGGCCAACGGTGTCCACTGCGCAACGAGAGTGACATTTGCTGTTGACATCGTAAACGTTGCACCAGGTGCGTAAGGCAATGAGCCGTGTGACCACCCAGCAAAGGTAAAACCTGTTCGCGTCAGCGATGAGCCTGAGGCCACAGTGAATGTCTCACCATTTGAATGCGTAGGTTCAGTCGGCACTGTTCCAACTCCACCATTTGCACTGTAAATCACTAGGTATTGAAGGGGAGTCCAGATTGCCGTGAGTGAGATATTGGCACTACCAACTGTGTAACTTTCGCCAGCAGCGTAGGTATTTGTGCCATCACTCCATCCAGTAAATGTAAATCCACTATTAGTGAGTCCGCTGCCTGATGCCACTGCAAATGTTTGACCAATAGTTAGAGATGCCTGCGTCGGCAAAATACCAGTACCTGAACCGCTGTTGTTATAAGTAATTGTGTAACTGACGGCAGACCATTTTGCAAAGAGTGCCAACGCAGATGCGGTTTCATAAGATGCACCAGCAGCGAAATTAGTTCCAAGCCCAGTGGCTAAAGTGTTCCAGCCGTTGAATGTGTAACCGCTCTTTGTCATTCCACCAGGTGCTACTTCGATTGAGTATGCGCTTCCGCCAGTTGTGTATGAACCATTTGCAGGTACAGTCGATGTGCCGCCATTTGAGTTATAAGTAATGGGATAAGCAATTCCAGTCCACTGTGCAAAGACCGTGATATTCGATGGTGGAGAGTATCCAGAACCATTGAGTCCCAGCAGGGTTCCACCAGTTGATGCTGTATACCAACCAGAGAATGTGTACCCAGCGCGCACTGGAAGTGGCAACGTGACAGGTGATCCCATATCAAAGTTTGCAGATGTTGGAGAAACGCTTCCACCGTTTACAACGCTATATGTCACAACAAATGGTTGCGGTGTTGATGTTGTTGATGTAACCGCAGCAGCACTTGTACCGGTCTGGTTATTTGCAACAACTGAGAATTTATACTCGGTTCCATTTGTTAAGCCCGCGATACTGCATGTTGTTGCAGGTGCCGTAACGGTACATGTGAGAGGTCCAGGAACTGGATTGCCCGAAGCATCAAGTGCTGTAACTGTGTAAGAAGTAGCCGTGCCAGCAGTGGGCGCGTAACTCATAACAATTACCCCAGAACCACCAGCACCACCAGCACCACCACCATTACCGGTTCCACTTGTTCCTGCGGATAGCCTGCCGCCGGAGTAATCATCACCATTTCCACCTGCGGCATACGTAACTGCGGTGCCTGAAATTGAGAGTGAAACGCCGACTCCACCAAGTCTCGAGCGAGTGCCACCCACGACGGGCTGGCCTGGGCCACCTGCACCACCGCCACCTCCACCCACTTGTGCATCTGTGACAGTTGTGAAGCAACCGATACCACCCGCATTTCCGAGAGCAACCCAATCGGTATAACTACTTTGCGTCGAGGCTCCACCACTTCTTACTGTGCAAGCTGAACCTGGTGAATTCGCTCCACCGCCAGATCCCCCGGCGACACCTGGAAGCGAGGTGGCGGTTCCCGACCCTGCTCCGCCACCAGTTGCGATGATGGAACCTAAAGTTGAGTTGCCACCATTATTACCAGTTCCTAAATCAACTGCTGCTCCTCCAGCACCAACGCTCATGGAAAGTGTTGCACCTGGCGTTACTGCAAATGAAGGGTTGTATAACAAGCCTCCTGCACCACCACCACCTGCATTACCGGACCACCCGCCTGAAGCGCCACCGCCAACAACGAGGACTGAAAGTGATGTCACATTTTCTGGAACGGTAACGGTTGCTGCTCCGACCGTGACGTTTCGGTAAACGCAGTTGCCAGCGGTGAGAGTAAATGGCGCAATACAGCTGAGTGATCCCGCACCGACTGTAATAGTGGCTGATTCATTCCCTGCAACCACAGATGAAATCAATGGCTTAGCGGGCTTCAACTCACTCCACTGCGCAAATAAAGTAACAGTGGCTGTATCTGAGAAAAGAGTTACTGATTGCACATCTTGGTATGAAACACCAGTTCCATTCGCAGACGTATTCCAATTTTCAAAAACGAATCCACTCTTGGTAAATACATTTGGAGTTAATAATTTGGCAGTTCCGGAGACCATTGAAAGATTACTCATGGTTCCTGATGTCGATGTATTTCCGTTAAAAATAATGTTGAAAGATCGTGGGGTCCAAATCGCATGAAGTGTCTGATTCCCTGCGGTGGTGGATAGGGATGTAACAGCAACGGTGCCGGTAGAAGTTGCCGCCCAGCCACCGAAGGTATATCCCGTCCTAGTCATTCCTCCAACGGTTGCAAAAGATGTAATTGCGGTAGAGCCATGGTTGAAATTCTGTGACGCAACTGAGGCAACACCTGTACCACCATTATTACTATAGGTGAGCGTGTATACCTTCACAGTCCACTGCGCATAGATCGTAGTATTTGCAAAGAGAGTCACTGACTGATTCTGTGTATACAAGACGCTCGCGGTACCAGTTGTTGCACTCCACCCAATGAAGTCATGACCATCTTTGTACCAGACACTTGTACTCAGATTAAATGGAGTTCCGGCAGAGAAATTTTGATTTGGCATCGCACCCGATGAAAGTGTTGATCCTGTTGCCGTATTGCTTCCAAAAGTCACAGCATAAGTATTTGCATTCCACTTTGCATAGACGGTAATACCAGCAAACAAAGTTATTGATTGAGCATTTGTATAAGTCGTTCCGGTTCCGTTGGCATTTGTTGTCCAGCCAGCAAAGGTAAAGCCGGTACGAGTAATTTGAGTTGTGTTATCTGTAAGAGCTTTCGCAATTCCAGCGGTGTAGACAGAGCCCGCGATCGTTCCAGTTCCACCATTTGCATCAAATGTAACTGTGAATGTATCGGCTACCCACATTGCGAAATATGTCGTATTTCCCTGTGGTGCAAGAGTTACCCCTGGTTGAACAGTCGTACCGGTTCCATTGGCTGCTGTATTCCAACCGGTAAATGAGAAGCCAAGTTTTGCAAGCGTTCCTTTACCTTGAACCGTATGTGATTCACCAACAACACTTTGTGTCCATGTAGTGGGAGATATTGAACCTGAAGTAGCTGTATTTGAATCGTAATTAATCGTCGATATGAAATCGAAGGCGATAACAACAACACCTGATCCGCCAGCGCCACCGGTTCCGTTACCTGCTCCGCCGCCGCCACCACCGCCACCAGTCCGTGCAGTTCCTGCGCCGCCACCGACGTAATTAGCTCCACCATTTCCTGCGCCAGATCCTGCGAGTCCGCCCGCACCGCCATATGCGCCGCCGCCGCCGCCAGAGCCATAGAAAATTGTCGTACCCGTCATTGCAAGGGCAGTACCTGTATCTCCAGCACATCCTGCTTGCGGTGTGCCACCAGCACCGTTTCCACCGAGAGCGCCATTGGCATATTCAGCGACTCCGCCAAGTGTTCGCACTGATGAGCACGTTGTGTTTGGTCTATATGTTGGGCCACCAGCACCTGCGCGTGCGCGGTGTTCAGTATTTCCAATCACCACCATCGAAGGCGCTCCGTTGGTACCAGCTGCGCCACCGCCACCTGTTGTAATGATTAACACCTGGCCTGGAGTTACAGAGACACCGGTTCTATAGACAACTCCGCCGCCGCCGCCGCCAGAACCAGCATTGGTTCCGCCGCCGCCGCCGCCGCCAACTGCAAGAAAATCAATGGTGCTCAAACCTGCCGGAATTACATAGGCACAGGTACCTACCGTTGCAAATGTTTGTAATTGGTCATTGTTACCAAAACTTGTTGTTGGTGAACAGGCAGTCAACCATTCTGCGTGGAGAGTTATATTTGCTGTCGGTGTAAATGTTTCTCCCACAAGATAGCGAGTGCCTGCTCCATTAGTTGCAGTGTTCCAACCAACAAAAATAAAACCTGTCTTAACTAAATTGGTATTCGCGGGCAAAGTGACGGCTGAAAATTCGCCAACAGTTGTTGCTGATGGCACTGATCCAGACGTTGGTGTATTTCCACTGTAAGTAACCGTTAATCTCCACATTGCAAATACCGTGGTCGGAACAGTTACCGTTATTGATTCGCCAACTAAGTAAGAAGTGCCAGTTCGATCTGCAGTTGTATTCCAGCCCGCAAATGCAAATCCAGAGCGCGTAATGGTCGATGCCGCTGCCGCCACATTAGTTCCAGGAACAACATTGACCGCAACTGGAACAGTTCCGGTTCCACCATTGATGTTGTAGGTAAGGATTGGATTCCACTGTGCATAGACAGTTGTATTTGCAAAGAAGGTAACGTTCGCTAAGTTTGCATACGTTGTACCCGTGCCATCGGCAAGTGAATTCCAGTTTCTAAAAACATACCCAACTCTTGCAAAACCATTAGTAGTGAGCGCTTTTGCAGTACCAGCAACAATTGATATGTTGGCCATAGTTCCGGTGGCTGCAACACCCGTTGGAGTATTTTTATCAAAGGTGACTGCGTAGGTATTAGCACTCCATCGCGCAAATAAGGTGATATTTGACGGTGGCAGATAACCAGGGCCCGCAGCGATATTTGTCCCTGTTCCATTTGCAAGTGTGTTCCAGCCTAAGAATGTGAAGCCAGTTCGCGTTGCAGTCGTTGAGTCAGCAATCGAGACAGTTGCACCAACGGAACTTTGAGAGACGGGTGTTGCAGTTGTTGTTCCACCATTGCCGTTGAATGTAACTGTGAATGTTTCGGTTCCCCACTGCAAAACAACAAGACCATCGCCAGCTGCACCTGAGTTGTTAATTCCTCCACCAAGTCCAATGCCTGTGATGTACTGAGGGCTTGTGCCTCCACCAGAAAATGCTTGACGACCCACACCGTTTTCACCGTTGACTACTTCTAGAAGTGAAACACGAGTCGCATCGAAGAATCCAGAACCGCCGCCGCCACCACCATTTTGTACGGGGCCACTTGAGATCTGACAACGACCGCCGCCGCCGCCGAAGAATCCGCCGCCGCCACCACCACCGGTTTCAATTCCGCTGGTTGCAGTCCCACCTGCGCCATTACCACCTTGATATTTCCTACCTGCAGTTGCATCTAAACCAGAGCAACTACTTGTGTTGGTCGCGGCCGCGCCACCTGCAATCAAGGTGCCAGGAGCGCCTGCAATCGCATAATCACTTACATTTCCGCGTTGATTTCCAGGATTACCTGCAGCTCCACCACCTCCTGCAATTCCAACGGCATGTCCCGGAGATGCTCCGCCGCCGCCGCCAGAAATTACTAATGGATTATCTAAACCAATGCCAGAGAAAATTCCTGACATACCGCCACCGCTTGAGCCCCAAAATGAATTTCTTGAAGCAGCGCCGCCGCCGCCATACGTTCCGACGGTATCTCCGCGGCTTCCACCCTTACCGGTGACTACCGTGAAAGATTCTCCAATGCGTGCAGTTGTAATTTGAACTTTCGAATATCCGCCGCCGCCGCCGCCAGTTGGTGAACTTTCATTGACACCACCACCGGCACCCCAAATTTCAGCCAGCATTTTGGTACCAACCGGAACGGTATTTGGAAGTTTAAAGAAAAGATCGTTCTGACTCATTGGAAAGACTGCACAGTTTGAGTACCCCGCCGCCGGTGTACATGTGGCAGGTCCCCACATTGCAAAGAGAGTGATATTTCCATTATTACTAAAGCCCGCTTGACCTGCTGGATATCCAGTTCCAGAACCATCGGCTCGCGTATTCCAACCAAGTAATACTCCACGAGTAATTGCGAGCGTACCTGAGTTATTTCGAAGGGCTGTCGTGCTTTCTCCAACAATTGTTTGTGAGGCCGGCACAGTTCCACTCGTTGCACCATTTGCGTTGTAAGTGATTGTGTAAGACCACTGGGCATAGAGAGTGAGATCTCCAGTTGCCGAAAACGCTGCTCCGAGTGCATAGCCAGTACCCAAACCATTTGCCTGTGTATTCCAGCCAGTCAATGTGTAACCAGTACGTGCTAGCCCTGCAGTATTTGATTCAAGGTTTCGCGATCCACCTGTAACAGTGAATTGACTATCGCTTGGCGCGGAGCCACTGGTGTTTCCATTGCCGTCATAAGAAATAACGTTGAAGAGACCGATCGATGCTCCCGGCGCATCTGCAGATCCTGCCGAAGTCTGCGCGTTGGTGACGGTGCGAGTGTCGATGTAGCTAGAACCTCCGCCACCGCCACCGTTATCTCCGCCGCCGCCGCCGCCGTAATAACCACCACCACCGCCGCCGGATTCATCTCGACCATCTCCGCCGGCGTACTTGCTACCCGCTAATCCTGGGACACCGTTGACTGAAAATCCGCCAACTCCACCAGCTGTTTGAGTACCGCCACCAGCTGGATTTACAGCACCGCTTGCACCTGTGAAACCACCACCCGCGCCGCCCGCGCCGCCATAACTTCCACCGCCGCCGCCAGCTGCAGTGATGAGATCATTCGCGCCACCTTGTAAACGAACTGCAGAACGTCCACCACCAGCAGCTTGCCACTTTGGAGTACCACCGCCGTGACAGGATCCACCTCGACCGCCACCACCAAACGGTCGGGTCGTCATGTAGCAGCCGCCTGAAAGAGTTGGCGTTACACCGCCGCCGCCTTCACCGACAATAATTGAAAATACATCTCCGACATTTACTCCGAGAGTGCCTTTAGCAAAACCTGCTCCACCGCCGGAAGTGCCAGTCGAAAGAGATCCTCCACCGCCAGCACCGATTAGGTTGAAAGTTACAGAAGTGACACCTGATGGAATTGTCCATGTTTGCGTATCACCAGTGAAGTTGAACGTCTTAAATGCTTGAGTTCCACTGGATGTGTATTGAGCGATAACGCAACCATTGCCAGCTTTGGTGAGTGCAACAGAAGCATTTGCCACGCCACCTTTTCCTACGCCGGCTGCACACTGTGGAGACGCAAGATCCGCTGTAAGAACTGGTCCGCTCCATTGCGCATACAGTGTTGTGTTACCTAATAATGTGAATGGGCCACCTACTAAATATCCGGTTCCGGATCCATTGGCTGCTTCATTCCAGCCAGCAAATGTTGAATTTCTTTTGCTAAGTCCTGAGCCACCCGGCAAAGTGATTACGGCTCCGCTTGTTTCGGATATCGCCGCGACAGATCCTGTTCCGCCATTTGCATTGAACCTGAGAAGAGGGTTTGCATTAATTGGAGTTGTGTAGCGAACAATCACAACACCTGAGCCGCCAGCTGTTCCGTTGTAGGCGCTGGCCATATTTGAACCGCCGCCGCCCCGATTCGCTAATGGGGTTGCATTGGTTTTACCTGCATGGTCTCTTGGCGAGCCGCTTCCTGCACCATTTGTTCCATCACCACCGCCGCCGTACTCAAGTGCGCTACCGCTGATATTTGATACGACACCAATGCCCGGCACTGTTCCTGCGGCTGCACCTCCGGCACCTCCACCACCATTTCCTGGTTGGCCTGCAGTTGTGCCACCCGCATTTAGATTTCCGCTGGCACCACCGTGGTTATTTGTATTCGTTGGTGCCTTACCTCCACGGGCAGCAAGTGTTCCGAAAGTTGAAGACGCCCCATGCTTGGTCAATAAAACTTCCGCAGAAGGTGTCGTGCTATATACAGATCCATCTCCACCTTTACCAACGCTGACCGAAATTTCTTCACCAGGGTTTGTCGTGTAGTTGCCATTTGAGATTACTTCACCACCACCGCCGCCAGCGCCGAAATAAACTCCGCTTACGCCACCGCCACCGCCACCGCCACCGCCAACAACTAAAACCCTTACTGATGTAACACCGTTAGGAACTGTCCATTCGCAATTTTGCACATCGTTGAATGAGACGATTGTTTGTGTATCAACAGTTCTACTCGAGACGGTACATCCAGCAGCCTGGGCTTTTGGTATGAAGGCGGGGGCTACAGGTAGCGAGCCCACGAGGCCGGCCACCAATGAGTACACGAGCCATCGCGAAATCTGCGGCCGTCTAGGCAGACCCAGCTTCGCAAGCATTCGAAAATACCTCTTCTATTAGTGCAGATTGAGAGGTATAAATTTTAGAATGGGGGTGATTTTGATAAAACAGTTATGGGTGATTTGGGTGAATGATCACCCCAAGATCACCCCACCACTCTTTTTTATGTAATTTCCATCGCTGAATGATTTTTTCATCGAAAAGATAGAAAGTGATTACAAAAGCCTATAAAACAATAAGAATTACTCTTTTTTTCAATCTCTTTACTTTCACACTGACAAAAAATGTATTAGCAATAACTAAGAAGTGATGTCTTTCTTGGCGAATTTAGTTACCGCAAGAGCATAGAAAAGAATCCCGAATATAGCGCAGTAAGAAGCGCCCTTTGCCATCTCCGACCAATCAATCGTTGTTGAAAGTGCGTCTAACCATGTATCGGAATAATGAACCGGCAACCATTGGCGAAGTGAACCTAACGCCGAAATAGCATCCAGGATTGTCAGCAGAATTGAGATACCAACTGCTCCACCAACTGCGCCAAGTGGGGCATCGGTACGCACACTTAAGTAAAAAGCTAAACCGGCAACGAAGAGAAGGGAGATTGCTAGGTAGACCGTCATGATGGCAAGTCGTGTAAATGTAACTGATTGATCGAAGGTAACACCCAGTGGTGTCTGTAAAGGTGCTGTTCCAAAAGATATCGCCCCCACTATCCATGAAGAAATTGGAACTAAGAGAACAGCGATAAGTGAAAGTGTGAGACTGACCTTTATTTTCTGAATTAGCAATCGTGTACGTGGCACAGGGGATGCGAGCAAATATCGCAGGGTCGACCACGACGCTTCACTTGCCACAGTGTCACCATTAAAGAGTGCGACAACTGTTACCAGTAGAAATGGTGTTGAAAAGAACAACATTGTTGTTGTGAAGTTTGCAGCACCCAGGGTGGCTAAGCCGATGATATCTGTGGCACCTGAACCAAACTCTGATGATCCATCGTCATCTCCCGACGGTCCAAATTTCACGGCTAATGCCACAAGAATTGGCAAGGAGAGTACAAAACCATAGGCAAAGAGTGTGCGCTTACGCTTTAACTGGCGATATAACTCGACGCGATATGGCAGCGTTTTGCCGACTACATAACTCATTTAACTACCTTTCCAATCACTAAGTCATCGCCGATAAGTTCTAGGAATATCTCCTCTAGCGATCGAGCCTGGCGATTCTTCGTCAAAATCTTCTTCATCGGTCCAAAGGCGATCAAGTGACCGCGATGCATAAGGACAACATGTGAACAGGTTTGCTGCACCTCGGCAAGCAAGTGTGAAGAAACAATTACGGTGCGCCCGGTCTTGGCATACTCCTTAAGCACGACACGCATCTCTGCAATCTGTTGTGGATCAAGCCCGTTAGTTGGTTCATCTAACACAAGCAAATCAGGCATTCCCATCATTGCTTGGGCGATTGCAAGACGCTGTCTCATTCCTTGGCTATACGAACGTACCTTCTTATCAAGGGCGGTACCCAATTTCGTAATTGTGAGAACTTCATCAAGATATTTCTCACCAGTGCGTCCAATCGATTTCCAATACAAATCTAAATTCTCACGACCAGTAAGGTGCGGAAGAAATCCTGGCCCTTCCACAAAACTTCCAAGGTTGGCTAGCGCAGGAGAACCTGGATAGACGGCCTTTCCATCCATATAAATTGCACCTTCAGTCGGGAAGATCAACCCCATCATCATGCGCAGTGTTGTTGTTTTGCCCGCTCCATTGGGGCCAAGTAATCCAACAACCTGACCACGACTAACGGTGAAAGATAAATTCTCTACCGCTTTATAGCCATCCTTATAAACTTTAGAAAGGTTTTCAACCTGCACAAGAAAATTCTCTTCCTTGGCTTCGACAGAGTGGCGTGGGCGGCGTAGATAGACAAAGGCAATAGCTAATAAAAGGGCTATCAGAGCAAGCACTGGCCAGAGCCAGATAGCCCCGGCGCTAGTGATAGATACAGCTTCGATTACTGAATATTCAAGAGGTGAAAGAGCAGTCACTGTGTAAAGGGAGGGGGATTTAGGTAATTCATAACCTTGATCGGTGGTGGAAATTCCAACAGCGAGTGAGTCACCTACGGCGGCATCGAGAATGACAGATGGAAGGTCGACTGTAATTTCTCGTCCACTCGCAGGGATTCCTGTGATTTTTATCGGTGCCACAATTCCATTTGGTTGGGTGATCGCACCGCTTGCAGATTTGCTGACGAGTGAGAAAAAGAGGGTTGCCTCTCCGGTAGAACTTGTAATGCGAACCTTGATTCGTGAAGGCCCAACAATTGAAACTGGTTTCTCTAACTTACCGCTCTCTAAGAATCCGCTTTGTGCTGGTAGAAATGCTGGGCTAAAGCCAGCAATGCCTGATGCAACAGTGGCAGCCAAACTTCCTGCTGAACCGATTCCGGGAAGAGTAGAGATCGCGGTGGGAATTCCACCAATGGGATGGGCCATTACTGCGGGTTTTGGTAGCAGATTAATTGTCTTGATAGTCGCTGCACCAGGAGTCGTTGTAGAGGAAAAATTCTTTGGAATCACAGTTGAATCTTGTAATGAAATCGAACCATTGGTCTTGGTGAACTGGAAAGCAGGAATCGAAATATCTGTTCCCATTAGGTATTTATCAAACCAATTAAGGTATTGCGTTCGTAGGTACTGATCTTCATTGGTTCCACCATCATGCCCACCGCCATGCCAAATCAGCGAAAGAGGCAGTTCAGGACTGGTTTTTCTTAGTGAATCAAATGTCTTCAGACTCTCACTGAGTGGGAAGAGTGAGTCAGATTGACCCTGACTTATTAGTACGGGCGCTGAAATTCGTGAAAGGGATTCACTGGGTGAAACTGAATCAAGTAGCGCTATCTCTGCAGCGGATGGTCTTCCATTTACAACTGAATTTTTATAGGCCGTACACCATTGCTCAACTAAAGTTCCACACTCACCTAGGGCAGGGTTTTGTAGCGTTGCAAGAGAAAGAAAGGTGCCAGTCCATACTTTCTTAAAGGGACCAGGCTCAGATAGTTCTGATGATGACTGAGGAAAGAGCGCCTGATTAAGGTTATTCCAAGTGATATCTGCAATTGCTGCATCCACTCGTTTATCTGCCGCCACAGCTAAGAGCGCCGCAGCTCCACCATAGGATCCGCCCACAATTCCGACGATCGGATCATCAGCGCTCTCCATCTTTACTTCTTTACGAGTAGCAAGATAGGAGATCAACTTTTGAATATCTGCAATCTCACCTGTCGCTGCATTCATCGAAATCTGACCAGTTGATTTTCCAAATCCGCGTGCCGTCCATGTGAGAACTACATAGCCATTGTCACGGTAATACTGAGCAGATTGCTTCATCGCATCTTTAGAGCTACCAAAGCCGTGTGCAAGTAATACCGCTGGCGCTGGTGTGATCTCTGGAAGAAAGAGTGATGTATCAATGAGAACCCCGGGAGCGGTCTCAATCGATTTTTCAATAACTTCAGCAGCAGTGGCAGGGGTTGGAATGAGAGCCAGGAGCGAAAAAGCAAGAATGGCAACCCGGATCTTCATTGTGTAAGGATATTCGTTATCGCTCTCAAAAGAATTTCAGACCCTTTGATACTGCTCACAGCAGCAAAGAAACGAGAAGAAGGAGCGGAGTCGAGGAGATTTGAACTCCTGAAGGGTTTAACCCCTTACCTCGATAGCAATACGATCAAACTAATGCTGAGCACCGTAGTGAATCAGGGTGTTAAGTCTTAGACCAACCTGGTGGACACACAGCAGCATCAAATGTTCGCACCTGAGATGCTTTTCTGCAGGCCACTATATTGCCTCCTGCGACAGATGATTCTGCCTTAGGGAAGATGATTGAGGTGAATACTTTGCTCTCTCCCACTGAATTTTTTGAGACCAAATTAAGGATCAATTTCTTACCAGCCATAGATACGGGAATATCAATTTTGAATGCTGATTTCCCACCGACTGTCTTACCTTTCACTTGATTGGATTTACTGATCTCTAAATCAGTGGAGTACAGGTATGTCTCAACCGCCCGTGAAGATTGAGCTGTATCGATCTCAACAGTTATTCCATGGCCCTTCTCAGTAAAGTTATACTCCAAGTTCTTGGGAGGACTTGGGATTTTCGAAGCCTCAAGTTCTACACCTGAGTTCTGGGTTGGAATTTCAATCGTGCTCGAGTATGCGTTCGACTCGGCACTCTTCTTGGCACTTACTACATTGAAGGCAAGATTCTGACCGTACATTGCGCTAGTTAATGGCACAACTAGCGTTGCAACTTTGCCCTTTATTGTTGCATAAATCTTTTTTGTTGATATCGAAGGAAGCTGAAGATAGACAGAATCCGGTGTTAATCCTTTCGAGATATCAATAGAAATGTTTAACTTTTTCTTCGCAAAGGTAAATCCTGTGATGACCGGCATTGTTGGCTTCACGGAAGATGACTTTGGGTTGAGATCAGAGGCCAATACCCCTACAAACTTGCCATTTTTGATGATGACTCGAGGAAAACTCGCCCCTTTGATATCACCGTTTGAATCGAATCCAATTGTTTCTCCGCTAATACTCTTGCCAGAGTATGCCTTTACGCAAGCCAACATCGATATTCTTGATGAATTCCCTTTGCCGATGCAATCAAGAAATACCTTTGTTGCATCTAGTGAGGTTGATGCAAGGTCAGGAACTTCATTACCCATCGTATTTTTAAAGTCGAACTGAAGTTCAAGGGGTAGTGAAGTAGGTGGAGCAATACTCGTAGCGAGTAGAACGCCCTCAGCGATAGGCGCTCCGACAAGTTTGATAAACTCAGGAGTAAGAGACCAATCGCTCAGTACTATTCGGTTCTTGTACCCCCCTAGACGTAATTGGCGAACCAACTTACTGGTACTTGGGTAGTAACCAGTTAGAACCACCGTAGTTGGATTTTTTGAAAGAACCTCTTGAACCGTTGAAGAATAATCCGCTGAGGTCGCAGAGACTTTAATATTTCCAATAAAGGATAGTCCTGCCTGAATTAGTTTTTCCTCCAAATTCCAGTTCTGATCGTCGGTGATTAAGAACGTTTTTGGATTAGAAATACCCTCCACTGCTAGTTTTGCTAATGCTGCTCCTAGTCTTTCATCTGTTTGCGCCACGCGATGGAAAATGGGAGCACCATATCTCGAGTTGGTTGGATCGGTAAGTACAGGATTTGTCGCCGATGGTGAAATCAGAGCGAGCGAACCGTCTTTGTAAAAAGGAAGAGAGATAGAGGTTGCACCTGAGTAGCTAGGACCAACTAGCCCAATAATTGATAAGTCCGCAGCGATCACCGGTGCCAATGTCACAGCGATTGCTGGATCTCCCTGATCATCGACTTGAACTATCTCAACTTTGATTTTCTTAGAATTTTTTTGATTGAATTTCGTAACCATGTATTCAACGGCTTGCAATTGCTGCAAGCCCACTTCAGCCTCAGGGCCACTTAAGGGGCCTTGGAAAGCAATTTTGATTCTCTTTTCGGCAGCGAACGCCGGTTGTAGAAAAATTCCATGTGTCAGAAATAGCCAAGATAGAAGAAGTGCTAGGCCCTTTATCAAATAGCGGCTTGATGACATCTAAAGATTCTACCTTTTTCGCGAAGGCACGACCACGATGACTATGAAAGTGAAGGAGCGGAGACGAGGAGATTTGAACTCCTGAAGGGTTTAACCCCTTACCTCGTTAGCAGTGAGGCGCACTCGACCGGGCTATGCGACGTCTCCTTGTACTAGCGGAGTTTACCTTCTATTGAGCAGGATTTATGACGAGAAATTGAGCTAGTTTCCGGGTATCTTCAACCAGTCGGGCGTTGTTTTCATCGGTTCCATGGGCCCAATCATATGCTGCCTGACGCTCTTTGCCATAGAAGCGATGACGATCAACTAGGCGCTCAAGACGTAGAACATCATCGACTTCGACGTACCAGGATTCTGTCAGGATTGACGCAACATCTTTCCAGCCACCTTGGGAATGAAGTAAGTAGTTACCTTCCGTTAAGACAATTTTGGTTTTTGCCGTGACAACTCCCTCCGCTGCAATCGACTCTTCGATTTCACGGTGAAAGACGGGAAAATAAACATCTTCAGTCGATGTAGCGATTCGTTGAAGAAGCGCTGCATATCCAAAAGAATCAAAAGTATCTGGGGCACCTTTACGATCGCGCCGAGCAATGGAATCCAACTCTTTGTTACTTAGATGAAACCCATCCATTGGAACGAGGACTACAGATTCATGTGGGAGTTTTTCAATCAAAAAAGAAGATAGTGTTGATTTACCGGCACCGGGCTTT
This sequence comes from Candidatus Planktophila sp., assembly GCA_044345775.1. GTDB lineage: Bacteria > Actinomycetota > Actinomycetes > Nanopelagicales > Nanopelagicaceae > Planktophila. The sequence continues at coordinate 9,766 of JBIJAL010000123.1, read as the reverse complement.
CCAACAATTCCAATAATTATTCGACTCTTTGTATTATTTAGATGGTCTCTAACTCGCGATAAAGCTTCTTCAAAAGTTAGCGTAACTTGTGACATATTTATGCGTGCGCTGCTGCGATCTTAGCTTCCATATATTCACGAGCAGATTTTGCCATTGCTTTATTGTCGGTCCAAAGGTTGCGCCAGATTCCGAGTGTGCTTGAAAGTTCCGGGGACACTACAGCTGAAGAGAATGATTCAAAAGTGATTGTCCCTGTGTATTTTATCTTTGCCAATGCCCCAAAGAAAGAATCAAAGTCAATATTGCCCGTGCCTAGTGGTCCGCGATGGCTTGCGCCGATATGAACATAACCAAGTTGTGCGCCTGCTGCTAATACTGGAGAAACAAGATCTTGTTCCTCAATATTCATATGATAAATATCTAGGTGAACAACAACATTTTTCTCACCAATATTTGCAATCATGTCTAATGCTTGCTGCCCCGTGTTGATTAAATTTGACTCATAGCGGTTCACTGGCTCAAGCCCCACAGTGATTCCGCGTTCTGATGCAGCTTTTGCTAAACGGCGCAGTGCATTTGTAGCATTTTCCACCGCTTTTTGTGTTGTTGGTTTTGGATATTTTCCAAGGGCGCTAAATACAACACCTCCTAGATAATCTCCTCCTAATTGTTCAACAACGGTTAATGCGTCCATTAATCGGGCTTCGCCGCGTTTTGCAATCTCAGCATCTTCATTGTTGATGTCAGCATCAAATGAAAGTCCAAGTGAACAGGCACCCTTCATGCCAAACTCTTTAAGAGTTTTCGCGGTGTGTACTACATCGATTGACTTTGGATCTAGAGCTGGAATTTCAATCAAGCCATATCCGGCTTCCTTGGAGTTTTTAATTGCTTCGGTTGCTTGTTGGTTATTCCAGCCACCGACCCATACAAGTGCGTGAACTCCTAAAAGATTGGGGATATTTGACATAATTCCTACTTTCTTCCGGCGCTAGCGCCAGTGATGAGTGCGACTAATTCAGCGCCGGTTGTGTCTTTTGCGCGCATTCCTGCCATGACATCACCTTGGCGCATAACCCAAATGTGATCAGCAAGTCGTAGAACTTGATCAAAATTGTGACTGATTAACAAGATAGCAATACCTTGAGATTTCATTCTTGAAATTAAGTCTTCCACCTTTGCGGTTTCACGTACTCCCAAAGCCGCTGTTGGCTCATCCATGATCACTACCCGTGACCCCCAACCCGCAGCACGACAAATTGCTACAGCCTGACGTTGACCCCCTGATAAGCCACGGGTGCGTGATTTAATGGATGGAATGTAAACATCAAGATTTTTCAACATCTTGATTGATTCATCTTTCATCTTGGCTTTAGTGAGAACTTTAAACGGTCCCAAACCACTAACGATTTCACGATTGAGAAATAAGTTTTGCCAAATTCGTAAATCTTCGATTAAGCCAAGGGTTTGGTACACGGTTTCAATTCCAAAAGTGCGAGATTCTTCTGGGGTTGTAAAGTGAACTGGTTTTCCATCAATCTTTATTTCACCTTGATCTGCGGTATAAACACCAGAGATACATTTGATCAGAGTCGACTTACCAGCACCATTATCACCAACAATGGCTGTAACCTCACCGGGGCGAGCATAAATTGAAACGCCTTTAAGTGCTTCAACACTTCCAAAAGCCTTCTTGATATCGGTGCATTCGATTGCAAATTCAGAAATATTACTCACTTTTCCGTCCTAACCAATGCGGCGGACAATATAACTACAAGTCCGATTGAGAGATATTGGTAATATGCGGCGACACCGATAACGGTGAGTCCATTAGTGAGCGATTGCAGTAAAAGAACTGCGACAAAAGGCCCAAAAATTGTTGCTCGGCCACCAAATAAACTGACACCCCCAAGAACCACTGCTGCAACACTGTTGAGTAGAAGTGAAGTGTTCGCTGCTGGTTCTGCTGCACCTATTCGTGAAATTGTTAACATTGCTGCAAACCCAGCAAGTCCACCTGAAATCGAATAGACAATTATTTTTATCTTTACTATCGAGATACCCATTGATCGTGCGGCGTCTGGATCTCCACCAGTTGCTAATACGTGCGTACCAAATCTGGTGTTAAACAATACAAAGTGCGCGACCAAGACAATTGCAAATGCAATAAACATTAAGTATGGGATATTTGCTATCTCCCCCATCGCTAAAGTTGCTAGTGGTTCACTGATGATCTGACGAGGCTTGCCATCACTCAGAACCAGAGCTCCTCCCGCAGCAATACTTAGCATTCCAAGAGTCACAATAAAGTCATTAATTTTTCGCTTGGCAATAATAAATCCATTTATAAATCCAACTAAAACTCCTGCCAATGTTGAAAACACTGCGCACTGCCAAATCGGCCAACCATTTGTAAAAGCAAGGCCAAAGATTACGGCGCCAAATGTCATTGTTGAACTCACTGAAAGATCAATTCCAGCGGTCGCAACTGTAAAAGTTTGTCCAACAGCAATAATCGCTGGAATCGATGCTGCTACCAAAATATTATTGAGGTTATACGTTGTCAGGAAAGATTCTGGTGCAATTGCCCCAAAAAATGCTATGACGACAATAAAAGCAACAACCACTAGCCAATCTGACCAAAAAAATGGGTCTTTGATTTTTTCTTTTAACTTCTCTATTCGTGAGGTACCCACTGCCTCCGCTTTCGCGGAGGCAGTGGTACCGGTTACATCGTTTGACATGTTTCCCTTACTTTATACAAGTTAATAATTACTTCTTAATCAACTTAGTGTAAGGGTTTTTGTAAGCACCTGGAGGAGTTTGGTTAGGGAAAAATCCTCTTGTGCTCTTATTTGTTAGAGCCTTATCGATGTTGCTCTTATCAATTACGTAGTAAGGCGTAATTGTCTTTGCAGGAACCTTGCCGCCCTGTGCAGCAACGATACAAGCTTCGACGCCCATCTGTCCCATTACGTATGGGTACTGTGAAATTGATGCGGTGATCGTTCCAGCCTTGACTTCCTTTAGAGCGTCGGCAATTCCGTCAACTCCATAAACAGGAATGTTCTTCTTCGCTGCAGCAATTGCACGTGCAACGCCTTGCGCCATCTGATCATTTGCCGCAAAGAAGCCAGCAAGGTCTGGGTTGGCTACCAACATAGCGTTTGCTGCATCAAGTGCCTTTGTTGTATCCCAATCAGCATTAACTGGTCCAACAAAAGTACTACCGGCCGCTCCCGCCTTGAATCCGTCAATTCGAGCATTACTGGTTACATTTCCAGCAAGGCCTGCAATTAAACCGATTTTCTTTCCTGAACCAATTAACTTGATCATTGATTGACCGCCAGCTCTTCCAGCCGCAAAGTTATCTGTTCCAGCAAATGATGTGATCTTTCCACCTGCTGCCTTTAGTGAGGCTGCATCAACTGGTGAGTCGATGTTGATTACAGTCTTCTTCTTCTTTGTGATCTTTCCAATTCCTTGTGACAGGTTGTTTGAAGAGATTGGGATAACGATGTAGCAGTCATAATTCTGACCAGCAAGTGAATCTAATTTGTTAGCCTGCCCGATGTCATCATTAAGTCCAGGAGCGGCTTGCACATTTGCAGTCACTCCATACTTAAGAGCAGTCTCTTCGATACCTTCTTTAATACCGATGAAGAATGGGTTATCTAAACCCTTCACAACTGCTGCAATTCGGATGTCTTTTAACTTCTTTGGCGTTGCTGCTGAAGCAGAAGTTCCAGATACAACTAGAGTTGTAATTGAAAAAGCTACTAGCCCAACAAGTGCCTTTCGATTTAACTTCATTTGTCCTCCTAAGTCGGTTACAATCATATGTATACTTTTATACATAAGTTTGCTTAGTAATGAACAATAATGATAGTATCCCTTCAAAACAAGGCTCTGAGGGTAACGGTTCAATAACGAATTAGGGAGGAAAGGCCGTGGAAGATTACTCAAAAACACTTAAAGAACTTACTTTGTGCTTCCGTGGAAAGTCGAACCTAACCCGCGGTGAGATTCAAGAGATAACTGGCTTTTCGAGAGTCACCGTTAGCCAGGGTGTCCAAGAATTATTGTCAAGAAAAATCTTTCTAGAGCGTGCCGGAAACTCCTCTCAAGGGGGCAGAAAAGCTTCTTCTCTATCTCTCAATGAGAGTGCAGGTTTTATTGGGATTGTTTATTTCTCTGCCACATCTTTATCGGTCGCCGTAGCTAATTTAAAAGGTGAAATAAGTGAGTTTGAAACCATAAGAATATCCATTTCGAACGGGCCCGAGTCAATACTTCCTGAAAGTGTGAAAAAGATACAAAAAATGTTTGCAGGATTTCCTAAAAGCAAGAGATTGGGAATCGTTGTAGGAGTTCCTGGGCCTGTCTCGCACAACCTTGGGAAAGTAGTAAGCCCACCAATTATGCCAGGTTGGGACAGGGTTAACTTTCAAAAAGAATTCTCAGAAGCAACTGGACTTAATGTCTATTTGGAGAATGACACGAATCTTTTAGCAATTGCAGAACATCGACATGTTTATCCTGATGTAAAAAACTTGATTCTAGTAAAAATTGCAACCGGTATAGGCAGTGGCATAGTTGTCAATGGACAATTACTAACTGGCTCCAGCGGATCTGCTGGAGATATTGGCCATGTTCAGCTTGACGCACTCAAAGGGCTCCACTGCCGTTGTGGTCACTCAGAATGTGTTGAATCATTCGCCAGTGGGTGGGCATTAATCGAGAAAATCAACAGCATGGGTTACAGTCTTTCAGACACTTCAGAAATATCCGAGTTATGTCGTAATGGAGATTTAAAAATTCTCCAATTAGTTTCAGAGGCAAGCTCATACATTGGTCATGCGGTAGCTGATGCGGTGAATTTGCTAAATCCTAGTAAAGTCGTATTGGCTGGTAGTTTGGTAGATGCTTCAGACAAAGTGCTGGCCACAATCAAAGAAGTTGTCTACCAACGCTCCGGGGCACTCGCTACCAAAAATTTAGAAATTTTAACCTCTAAATTGGGTCCGGAGGCCGCCTTGCTCGGTTCTGCCCAACTTGGACTGGATCAATTCTTTTTCAAAGCTTAAATCGATTGCACACCGAGTGCGCAAACCTCATTTGCTGCTAAAGCGTCTTCTACATTTGCTAGGTCTCTGTTTGGAACGCCTGTTTCGATTGAATCTACCCAAGCTCGAAGTTCTTCAATGTAAGAACGTCTAAATCTAGGAATCCAATTCTCCTCCATGTGGCCTCCGGAGTGAGATCCCATTTCCCGATTAAATCTAGTGATGACATCTCCGTTTATACCTATTTCAATTGAACCTTTTTCGCAAATAACTTCTGCTCTAACATCATAACCATAATTATTAAATGCAACTATATCTGCGACCATCATTAGACCAGACTTCATAAAGGCAGTAATAACCAAGGGGTCTGCAACCTCTTCGGGTGATAAAGAGGATTTTCGAGGGTAATGGCTTTGAACCGAAACCCATTCATCATTAAATATCCACCTAAATATATCAAAATCATGAATTGCAATGTTTGTGAATAAGCCTTGGGTATTAGCGCCAGTGGATTGCACATTGCGTGTGATTGTTCTAAAAAAAGTAGGTTGGCCAAATTTTCCAGACTCGACTAACGACTTAACTTCTCTATATGAAGGATCAAAGCGTCGCATAAACCCAAAGTGAATTTTGTGAAAACCTAATTCTGATTCATACTTTCTAATCTCTTCAGCAATTGCTCTTGCATCCTCTAAATTTGTGGCGATTGGCTTTTCGCATAAAACATGCTTTCTAGATTCTATGGCTAAACGCAAATGTTCAAAGTGCAGAGGATCGGGTGATGCAATTATAAATGCATCTACGTCATCGCTGTTCATTAACTCAACTGGCAATTGAGTTTGAAGTTTTACTGTTCCCAGCTCTGTTGATAGTTGAGCTACTCTCTTTGAATCAATATCTGAGAGTGCAGTAACTTGGGCATTTGGAATACTTTCATGTATAAATCTGGCATGGCCAGCGCCCATTACTCCAACACCGATAATGCCTACTTTAATCATCTCTTTTTCAACCCGACTTCAGAATAACACTGCTATATGGCACTGTATCGCCGGTATGAATAATGGCCAAAGATTGACCGACTCTCACTTTAAACTCCTCGTGTGGAATCGTGATTGCAGGTATTCCATGGTGATGTTTTGTGTATTCACTAACGGTCTCAGCAGGTACTTTCTCTTCAAATTCATTGGCAAGATACAAGCCTGTTAAGTCTAAAAGGGGAAGCAGTTCATCAAGGACCTGGGGGATGGTTGGAAATCCCTTTACTAAGGCTAAATCAATTAACTCCACACCAGGGTATGACGGGAACGGGCCATCAACAATTGCAAGTGTGTTTACGTGTCGAAACCTTGCAATTGCAGATGCAAGTTGGCCATTAATGATTCCATTTTTTAACATGATGTCTCCTCAATGTTGTCTGCCTAAAATTCTCATGTCTTTGAACTCCTGAAGGCTTTAACACCTTACCTCGTTAGCAGTGAGGCGCACTCGACCGGGCTATGCGACGTCTCCAAGTGTGGCTTAAGTCTACCGCCTCTTTCCAAGCTTGTTAATCACAGATTTTTACCTTGTTAGGGCTTGATGTGGATCTTTGGGCCATCACCAACTGCGCCAGGACGCTTACCCGCTAAGACTTCAGCACTTTCCTCCAATGAAACAACACTTGCAATAAGTGCGCGTGGATCGATTGCACCAGAACTTAACAGTGCGATTGCACCTACAACTCCTGGTGAAGCACTTAATATTCCAACAGCCTTAAGGTCTTTCAAGACAAGCACCCGACTATCGATCATGCTGGGTGTGCCAGCAATGCCAATGAATACAACAGTGCGTCCAGGTTCTAAAAGATCTAACGCTAGTGCAGGTACTGCATTACTAAAGGTTGCATCGATGATTCCGTGAACTGGAAGTTGTGGGATTGAGTTAATGTGATGAACACCCGCGAATCCAAATTGTCGAGCGAACTCTAATGAACGATCTTCTATACCGATCAGGTGTACTTCAATGCCACGACTCTGTGCAATCAATGCGCAGAGCAATCCGATAGTTCCTGGACCAAAGATAAGTAGGCGCTCACCTTGTGAAAGACCTGTTGCATCGACAGATCGCAGAGCATTTCCGGTTGGTTCTACCATCGCGCCAAGTGCCGGATCTAAATCATCAGGAAGAAGGTGCGCGGCAAACTCTGGAATCACTAAGCGCTCGGCCAGCGCACCTGGATATCCGTTACGAATTCCAACTTCATCACGGTCGTGACAGAGATATTGATAGCCGCTAGTGCAACGATCACATCGCTGACATCCAAGCATGGTGTCGCCTGTAATAAATTTGCCACGCCATTTTTCATCGACTTGTGAACCAATCTCAATTACTCGACCACACCATTCGTGCCCTAGTTGCAATGGATATTTTGCGTGGCCGCTGTGCAAATAAGCCATATCACCATTGAAGAATTCGACATCGGTGCCACAGATTCCTACGCGTTCAATTTCAACGAGAAGATCGTGCTCACCAACAACTGGTTCGTCTACTTGTACGATTGAGCCAGTGTGCGGCTCTGTAATTATGAAGGCTCTCATGCTTTTTTAGTGCGATTCACGCGGCGTCGCTGAGCCGCTCGCGCCACGTAAGAAATCAAGATCTGCACCAAGATGTGCTTGTTGTACATGATCTATATACATGCGCTCCCAACCACGAGTTGGATTAGCCAAACTTTCCATTGCGGCAACTGATGGGGTACGCGCTGCTAGCTCTGCGTCACTTATCTTTACATTAATCGTGCGCGCTTGGACATTAAGTTCAATGAGGTCACCATTTCGAATGAGCGCAAGCGGACCACCTGCCGCCGCTTCCGGAGAGACGTGTAAGACAACGGTTCCAAAGGCGGTGCCACTCATTCGTCCATCACAGATACGGACAAGATCATCAATTCCTTTTTCAAGTAATTTCTTTGGGATTGCCATATTTGAAACTTCTGGCATTCCTGGATATCCCTTGGGCCCACATCCGCGCAGAATCAGAACGCTATTTTCGTCAACGTCGAGATCTGGATCATCAATGCGATCGTGAAAATCTTCAATACTTTCAAAGACTACTGCCACACCTGTATGTACAAGTAGGTGTGCACTCGCAGCAGCGGGTTTAATGACAGCTCCGTCGGGTGCAATATTTCCACGTAACACTGCAATACCGGCTTCAGGCTGTAGTGGTTTGTCATATGTTGCAATGACTTTTGCATCAAAAATTTCAGCGCCTTTGAGGCTATCAACTAATGGCTTACCTGTAACGTTAATCGCGCTGCGATCTAGGTGCTGTTCTACTTGCGCCAAGACAGCACGCAATCCACCTGCGCGGAACATATCCTCCATGAGATGTTCACCCGCAGGTTGAAGATTTACGAGAAGAGGAATACGCGAACCAATCCGATCGAAATCATCGAGTGTGAGATTAACGCCAGCGCGACCTGCGATAGCGAGAAGGTGCACAACAGCATTTGTTGAACCACCGATCGCACCAAGTGCCACGATCGCATTGGTAAATGCTGCAAAGGTGAGGATGTCTTGCGGTTTCAAATCTTCTTTCACCATCTCAACGATGCGACGCCCTGAATCATGGCTTGCTTGAAGTAGGCGGCTATCGGCTGCCGGTGTTCCAGCTAAACCTGGCAAGGTCATACCAAGGGCTTCCGCGATGCAACCCATAGTTGAAGCTGTTCCCATTGTGTTGCAATGACCCTTACTGCGAATCATGGAGCGCTCTGATGCGTTGAAGTCTTCTTCGCTCATCTTCCCAGAACGCACATCTGCGCTAAAGCGCCATACATCTGTGCCGCAACCGAGCATTTTTCCTTTGAAAGTTCCGTTTAACATCGGCCCACCCGGAACAATAATTGCTGGGAGATTTACCGATGTCGCGCCCATAAGCAGTGAGGGAATTGTCTTGTCACAACCGCCAAGGAGAACCACGCCATCGATAGGGTTCCCACGAATCATCTCTTCTGTGGCCATCGCTGCTAAGTTGCGCCACAACATTGCAGTTGGACGAAGGTTGGTTTCACCGAGTGAGAGCATCGGCAGATTATGTGGAACTCCCCCGGCCTCCCAAATTCCATTTTTAACACTCTGGGCGACTTCATCAAGATGCATGTTGCATGGGGTGAGATCGGATGCTGTATTAAGAATTGCTATCTGTGGGCGAGTGCCGGTGAAGGCTGAATCAGGATTTCCGCGACGCATCCATGCGCGATGAATATATGAATCTTTTGTATTTCCGGAAAACCAATCAGCACTGCGCATTACTAAAGTATAGGCTCACAATTTTCCCTCGTGAAGGGACTTCAATTTTTTTATAGCCTCGCTAGACTAAAGATATGAATAATGAGAATGCTGAGGTTGAGACCACCACGACCAAGAGAGTGCATGACCAGGCTCCTTCTGAAGCTTATGGTGAATTCATGAAGACGGGTTGGCTCCCTTCCGATCTTCCCGAACTCGAGCCTCTCGAAGTTGTCACCTATACATACATGCGCAGACAAGTTCTCTCTGCAGCATTTGAAGGTCTTCGACTTGTTATTCCAGCCGGTAACTCCAAGAATCGAACATGCGATACCGACTATACGTATAGACCAGATTCGACTTTTGCTTACTACAGCGGAGTTCAGGGCAGCGATGCAACTGAAGATGCTGTTTTGGTGATGGAGCCAA
>JBIJAL010000088.1:0-4071 GCA_044345775.1 Candidatus Planktophila sp. | reverse complement strand
CAAGGCAGAGCTACAAACATCGTGAGCGTCAGAGTGTATGCCTAGAGGTGGGCTTAGGTAAAACTGAGCGTGCGCCAAGGCTGTGATACGGCAGACTTACCCCATGAGCAGAATCTCCGCACGAATCTCAGCAATTGCCGAATCAGCCACCCTGGCAGTTGATGCCAAAGCGAAGGCCCTTAAGGCAGCTGGTCGCCCAGTTATTGGTTTCGGCGCTGGCGAACCAGACTTCCCAACACCGGCATATGTTGTTGAAGCGGCAGCGGCTGCAACTAAAGTCGTGGCAAATCATCGCTACACACCGGCTGCGGGATTACCAGAACTTCGTACAGCAATTGTTGAAAAGACAAAGCGCGATTCGAATTATGAAATCACCGCCGAACAAGTGTTGGTTACTAATGGCGGCAAGCAAGCGGTCTATCAAGCATTCGCCACAATTATTGATCCAGGTGATGAGGTGTTGTTGCCGTCTCCTTATTGGACAACTTATCCAGAATGCATCGCACTGGCTGGTGGAAAAGCAGTCGAGATATTTGCCGATGAAACGCAGAACTATTTAGTAACAGTGGAACAACTTGAGGCGGCGCGAACTCCAAAGACAAAGGCTCTTCTCTTCTGTTCACCATCAAACCCAACGGGTTCTGTCTATACACCAGAGCAAGCCAAGGCAATCGGTGAATGGGCAGTTGCGCACGGTATCTGGGTAATCACCGATGAGATTTACGAGCACTTGTTATATGACGGTGCGACTGCACCATCGCTACCAGTGCTTGTTCCAGCTTTGGCTGATACCTGCATCATTATCAACGGTGTTGCAAAGACGTATGCAATGACAGGATGGCGAGTCGGCTGGATGATTGGACCTAAGGATGTCATCAAGGCTGCGACAAATCTGCAATCACATCTGACCTCCAATGTTTCAAATGTTTCACAACGCGCAGCGATAGCCGCACTCACTGGCGATCTCACCGCCGTCCATGAGATGGGCGTTGCATTTAACCGTCGTCGTAAACTTATTGTTGATTTAATCAATGAAATTCCTGGTTTTGAATGTCCTACTCCACAAGGTGCCTTCTATGTGTACCCATCCGTTAAGGGTGTACTTGGCAAGACAATTCGTGGAAAGACTCCGCAGACATCGGCTGAACTTGCAACGCTTATTCTTGAAGAGGTTGAAGTTGCTGCAGTTCCGGGAGAAGCATTTGGCCCATCTGGATATCTGCGCTTCTCATATGCAACAAGTGATGAAGATATTGTCGAAGGAATCGGCCGTATCAAAAAGCTTCTTACAGAAGGCTAAGCCCTACCAGATTTACCTCTGGCTCTAGCTTGATTGCAAACTTTTCATAGACCTTTGTCTGCGCGCTCTTTGCCAGTTCAATTAAATCTGTCGCTGTCGCATCCCCCGCATTTGTTAGCGCTAAGACATGCTTAGTTGAAATTCTGGCACCACCAACTTCATCACCTTTATGCATTCCAGCATTTTCAATTAACCATGCTGCAGAAATCTTTACGCGACCATCAATCAGGGGCCACTTCGGCGCAGCATCTGGAAGAGCATCTGCTGCTTGCTGGGAAATTACTGGGTTGGTAAAGAATGAGCCGGCAGACCATGAATCGCTATCGTTTGGATCAAGCAACATTCCTTTGCTGGCACGAAGCTCCAGCACTGCTTGACGAACTGTCTGCACCGGAGCCTTATCACCCATCTGAACATTTAACTTTTTGGCGAGCTCTAAATATGTAATCGGATCGCTAGAGTCACCGATTCGAATTTGGAATTGAACATCGAGAATAATGAATTGGCCGGGGTTTCTCTTAAATATTGAAGAGCGATATTCGAATTCACACTCGCCATTTGTGAAAGTCTTAACTGTCTTCGCCTTGCGATCATAGGTGCGTACCCGTGTAATGAATTCAGCGACTTCGTGACCATATGCGCCAATGTTTTGAATGGGGGCGGCCCCGATTGTTCCAGGAATTCCGCTTAAGGTTTCAAGTCCAGCAAAACCACGTTCAATCGTGAGGGCTACAAAATCATCCCAATTTTCACCGGCACCGATTGTGAGAGTGGCCCCACTGCAGGCATCTACTTCGGCAACCAGTGAATTATTTGTAATACGAATAACTGTGCCCTCGAAGCCAGCATCGGATACCAGAACGTTGGTGCCGCCGCCCAAAATGAGTACGGGTGAATCTCCAGCAGCTTTAAGGGCTGCGATGATTTCTTCTTCGTTATGCGCTTCAACAAATTTTTTAGCAGGACCACCCACTCGCAAGGATGTGAAATCGCGCAGATCGGTCATAGGTAAAGGCTACCTGCGAGGCGAGAGAATTGCCTCTTTGTCACGGAAGCGCTCAAGAATTCGATCGTAATTCTTCTTCGACTGTAACTCCCGGTACTCAGGATCAACATCGTGATAACCGTGGTGGCGGTCTTGTTCTAGCGGAAGATCGATTTGAATCAAGGTCGCACCCGCATGTCGAAGGCGAAGCGAAAATTCCATATCAGCATTGCGGTAATACAGTGCACGGTTATTAAAACCTTCGGCATCTATCGCTGCTTGGCGATCCATGGCAAAGAAGTAACTAAAGAGCACGTCAACTTCACCGGCACCTTTGTCATCAACGCTGCGCCATTGATCATCTAGATTTACTAGACCACCACGCCACCCTGCAGCGCTACAACTCTCTGAAATCAGTAGCTCTAGGACTGGTGTGATTGCATCACCGGTAAATCGCGTCGATGGATCCATAATGACAATAAATCGCGTCTGTACATTCTTGAGTAAGGCATTTGCGCATTCACCCCAGCCGAACTTTTCGCTAAGGCAGATAATCTTTACTTGGTTGTCTAGTTGGTCGATCAGAGCACCAGGTTCACCGAATACCAAGAGCACAATCGGTACATCAGAGTTCTCTTTAACGCTTTTAACTGTAACGATTGCATCGTCTATAAATCCATCGATAATCATCGTCAGGGCAATTGGCGCAGCACCTAGTGCTATCGGGCGGATATCTCGTGGTGAGGCATATGTTGGAAAGCGCTCTTTTGCACGAAGTTCAAAGCCTGCGGCAACATCAACAACTTCAAATCCGCCAGCTGCAATTTCATCACGCAAGAGATCAGATCGTGCCCAATCTTTTGTAGCACGTGCTGCCATTCGCTCTTGCGCTAAAGCAACAATGTGATCAGGTGCGCTCATGCTGATACGACAGCTTTCGCCATTCCTAAAACTTTGACTCCAGCCGATGTTGCCGTGAGATCTAAGGTGATCGACTTTTCATCAACTGCGCTCACTGTTGCGGTGACTGTGAGATCAACATCAGTATCTGCAGGCACGATTACAGGCTTGATAAAGCGAGCGCCAAAGTGTTGAACTTTGGCAGTTCCGCCCGCCCAATCGGTGACGTATTTTCCAACTAGTGCCATGGTTAACATTCCGTGTGCAATTACGTTAGGTAGCCCTACTGAAATCGCGAACTCTTCATTTTGATGGATTGGATTTTGATCCCCACTCGCATCTGCATATGCCTTAAGAGTTGCGCGATTGACGGTGAATACGTGTTCTGGAATTGTTGTACCGACCTCAATCATGCGCGTACCACCAAAGTTGACCATGAAGAGAGCGCGATCGTTGAGCCAGATTTAAGGTCAGATCGAACGGTGACAATTTCATTGCCTGCGGCTACGCGATATGTCTCAATCGTTGATGAACAGGTAAATGTATCGCCAGCTTTAATCGGTGAGAAGATTTCAAATTTTTGATCACCATGAACTACCCGAGTCCAATCAAGACCGATTGACGGGTCAGATAAAATCGATTGCGATTGTTCGAGGCTAATTCGAATTGAAAATGTAGGTGGAGCGATGCTGGAATCGGATTCGCCAATGACGGCAGCAAATGCATCTATCTCAGCTTGTGTGACCGTAACGCTACCCGTACCTTCAAAGGTACGCCCGACCGAATCGGGATTGAGCATTAGCGAGTTTCGCGGTGAAGTGTTGAAGCCTTGCAACGTGGACAGAACTTCTTAAGTTCCATACGGTCTGGATCGTTGCGGCGGTTC
>JBIJAL010000024.1:0-13230 GCA_044345775.1 Candidatus Planktophila sp. | reverse complement strand
CAGGTTGCGATCGGCAAGGACCATCTGCTTAATAAATGGTCTACGTGATGCGATATTTGCGATTGCACTGCCAACTCCGCCTGCGCCGATAACGAGCGCTTTCATGGGTGGCCTTTCATATAGTTCGATTCACGCTCGGAAATGAGCGTGTTGAGGCTAGGTTAGTCGTAACGGTAACCTTTGCCAAGTAAGTATGAAAATCTGGTCCCCGTAGCTCAGTGGATAGAGCAACCGCCTCCTAAGCGGTAGGTCGTCGGTTCAACTCCGATCGAGGACACCGCATTGAATCCATTGAGCAAGAAGGCAACTGATAAGGAAAAGAATGAAGAAATCTGAAACCAGATTTCCTACAAGAACTAATCCTTGAGCGCTAGACGAGCCTCGCGACGAATCTTCTGTTCCGCCGGATCTGGAACAGGAACAGCTGAGATCAATCTCTTTGTGTAATCGTTTCTTGGATTCTTCAAGATCTGATCACGATCACCTGACTCAACAAGAAAACCATTTTGCATTACAGCAATTCGGTGGCACAAGATATCTACAACAGCTAAATCATGTGAGATGAATAGACATGCAAAGTTTAATTTGGTCTGAAGCTCTTGTAGAAGATCCAAGAATCGAGCCTGAACAGATACATCCAGCGCCGATGTTGGCTCATCTGCGATCAATAGATCTGGTGTCAGTGCGAGAGCACGTGCGATACCTACGCGCTGACGCTGACCACCTGAAAGCTCATGTGGATAGCGGTTACGGTAGCTACGTGGAAGCTCTACCTGATCCAATAACTCTTCCACCTTTCGTGCGAGTTCGTCACCTTTTGCCATTTTGGCCAAAAGGAGTGGCTCACCAATTGATTCACCGATTGGAAGACGAGGATTGAGCGAGCTAGCTGGATCCTGAAAGACGATTCCGGTATGGCGACGAATTGCAAAGAGCTGTTTGGAATCGGCCCCTGCGATCTCTTTGCCTACAATCTCAATGCTGCCAGTTTTCACAGGAAGCAATCCAATTGATGCTCGGCCCACAGTAGTTTTACCTGAACCAGATTCACCGACAAGGCCAACGATCTCCCCAGGATAGATCTCAAGATTAAAGTTCTTCACTGCAGTAAATGCCGGTTGGCGCCCGCGCTTTGGATACTCGACCGTCAGATCAGTCAGCTTCAAAACAGGTGCTGGCTTAGCCGATTCGCTATATGGGAGTTCACGCTTTTTAGTAGAACCTAACTTTGGAACCGCCCCAAGAAGTTGCTGGGTGTATGGGTGTCGTGGATTATTGAAGATCTGATCTGCTGTGCCCTTTTCAACGGTGATTCCATCCTTCATCACAAGGATTTCATCAGCCATATCGGCAACTACACCCATGTCGTGAGTGATCAGCAAAATCGCAGAGTTAAGTTTGTTTTTCAACCCATGCATGAGGTCAAGGATCTCTGCCTGGACAGTTACATCCAGTGCGGTAGTTGGCTCATCTGCAACGAGCAAGGCTGGATCACAGGCTAAAGCCTGAGCGATCATGGCGCGTTGGCGCTGACCACCTGAAAGTTGGTGTGGGTACTTTTCAATTGACTTTTCAGGATCTGGAATATCAACCATGGTGATCAGTTCCAAAGCACGAGCTTCTGCCTCTTTTGGACCCATATCAAAGTGGTTACGAAGTGTTTCCATAATCTGGAAGCCGACTGTGTAGATCGGGTTGAGTGCGGTCATTGGCTCTTGGAAGATATAGGCAACCTCTTTACCACGGAACTTTCGAAGGGTAATGGCTTTAGTGTTGAGCATCTCTTGATCTTTCACTTTGACAGATCCAGACATGCGAGCATTTGATGCTAACAAGGACATCAAACCAAGAGCTGTCGTTGACTTACCTGAACCTGATTCACCAACGATCGCCGTTACCTTTCCAGGCTCTAGTGAAAGGCTCATTCCGATGACAGCTGGGTACCACACTCCATCTACCCAGAAATCAACATTAAAATCCTGGATCTCTAAGACTGGCTTGCTCATTTGGTTGACCCCATCTGTGAGAAACTTGCGAAATGACGAATATTGAAAAGTTCAGACCCGGAAGTGCAATTGCCAGCGGCTGGTTTCTGATCGCCTTCTTTTCCGGCTTTATTGTTCAGAGCCTGATCTTCGGCGGAAATGTTTTGCTGAGTATTGGTATCTGTGGTGCAGGCGCATTCGGCTCCTACCTGATCTTTTTGAAGCCATATGTGCTTATCTTTGATGAAGGTATCAAGATTATTAACCCAACCAAAGAGATCACCGCTACGTGGGATCTGGTTGAGGAGATCGAAACCAAGTACAGCATGTCGATCCAAATTAGAGGCGAGAGTTACTACGCCTGGGCCGCTCCAGCTCCGAGTGGTCGACACAGTAGAAGAATGCACAGAACTGATCTGGTTCCCGGCGCTGATGCTCCTAGACGAGTAGGTGACTCGCTTCAGAGTGATTCGGGTGTCTGCGCCTACATGGCCAAGATCCGAAGAAAGGATTTCATCGGCGGAAAAGCTAGTGAGTTTGAGATCATCAGCAATAACACCGGTATGTACATCTTCGCAGCATTGATCCTGCTCGGGGTAGCAGCTGCTCTTATTTAAGGAATCAATCATTTTCTTTTGCCAACTTTCTGGCAGTTGCTGAATCTTGACGTTCCTTCTTTGAGATGCGGCGACGCTGACGTGGATCAAATGCATCACGCAGACCATCACCAATAAAGTTCACACTCAAAGCAATAGCGATAATGAATAGACCTGGGTACCAGAATAGCCAAGGACGTGTTGTAAATGAGTCCTGGTACTGACTAATTAGAAGCCCTAGAGAGACATCAGGAGGAACTACTCCAAATCCAATAAAACTTAGAGCAGTCTCAAGCAAAATTGCCCCAGAAAGCAAAAGTGTCACAGAGACGATAATCACGCCGACCGCATTTGGCAAAATATGCTTGAAGATAATTCGTTTATTTGTAGCACCTGCAACACGTGCGGCATCGACAAACTCTCGTTCACGCAGAGTTAAGAACTCACCTCTGACCAAGCGCGAAAGGCCTGTCCATGCAAAGAGTCCAAGAAGGAGAGCCAAAAACGCAGCGCCCAAATTTCCATAACGGTAACCAATAACAGATCCAATAATAATTACTGGAATCGTGATCATGAAATCTACAAAGCGCATCAAGATCGCATCGACACGGCCACGATAAAAACCAGCGATTGACCCAACGACTACGCCGAGAGTTGCTGCGATACTACCGATAATTACCATAACTGTGAGTGAACGCTGGGTACCCTTCATCACCAAGGCAAAGTAATCCCGACCGATGTCATCTTGACCAAATGGATGCGTGCCTAATCCAACTCCAGCCCCACCTAAAAACTTCGGACGAAGGGAGATTGTGGGACATCCAACAGTTCCGCCAGGACAGTCACCGTAACGGAGTTCTGGTAACTCTTCATGTGTCCATCTCCACCAGCCCGGGACCTTAATTGTTCCAAAGATTTTCCAATCAAGCGCCGTAAACGCCAGGATAACGATGGAAGTGATTGTGAAGAGGGAAACAACAGCGGCACGGTGGCGGAAGAAACGCTTACGTACAATTTGACCTTGGCTTAAGCCCTCAATCTCCTTGTTTTGAATAGCGTTTTCACCTGAAAGAACTTCACTGGACTCAACACTTGCCTTTGGTTTGCGTGCCATCTTTATGCACCACTTCCTACTCGAATACGTGGATCTAAGGCTGAATACAGTAAATCCGCAACAAAGTTAGCTAAAACCGCCATGGTTGCGGTTACAAAGAAAACACCCATCAAAAGATTGAGATCCTGACCGCGAATGGCTCCAAGCCCCAGAGTTCCCATGCCAGACCATGCGAAGACGCTCTCAGTAATAAACGCTCCACCGATGACACCGGCGAAATCTGCTACCAAAATTGTCGCCATAGGGATCATCGTATTTCGGAACGCATGACGCATGATGACGGTTCTCTCGGATAGACCCTTGGCCCGTGCGGTACGGATGTAATCTTGATTGAGAACCTCAAGCAGCGTGCCGCGCGCAAAACGGATGTAGCCAGCAAAGCCAATCAAAGTGAGTGCAAGGGTTGGCAGAAATAGATGCGTTACAACATCCAAACTTGAAATCCAAAAATCACTGTCATCCAACAAATCGCTTCTCTCGCCAACAGTTGGAACTGGGCGATAATTCACTGCATCGGTTTCCATGTAAGGCTTCCAGGTTTGCATAAACTTGTCGACCAAAACAAGCCCACCAGACAAAACTGCGGTAATTATCGATGTTCGAACAATCGGGGCACGATCAATCTTTGAAAAAACAAGACCAACAAAGACCGCTGTAGTAATTAATGCGCAGATCATAAGGAAAATAGTGAAGTTTCCTGGATATTTATCGAATACCCAGTTCGCTGGGTAATAGGCGACTATCGATAATCCGGCCATCGTTAATGATGCCCGCAGGGCGGCTTTATTAATCAAACCAACAGAGAGTTGTGTAACGCCAAAGGCAATTCCGATCGAGAGCCCTAAGATAACAATCGGACCGAGCGATGGATTAAGGAGCCAACCAGATACTCCAAAGAAGGCCACGAGAGCACTCGACAAAATGAATGCCACAGCGTAGGTAGTCCAAAAGAGCTTGCGGGAGCGTCCGATAATCGAGGCCCAGAATAACCCGCTTACTAATCCAATTCCGATGATCCAATTAATCGGAATTATTGGGTCTCGTAAAAAGTCGTTGAATGAGATTGCTAGATACTCCTTGAGAAGCACCGCAACCCAAAAAATAGGGAGTGAAAAAAGTAGGAAGGCAACGAAGGTCATTGAGTAGTCAAAGCGACTGTACTGACGAAGAGCCGTAACGATTCCGATCATAATTCCAAGGACCGCTGCCAGAATAGTTGCCGCTAGGACAAGACGAAGAGTTACAGGAATTGCATTAGATAAGGATTCGATAACTGAAGCACCATCTCGACCTATTCCAAAATCCGGCTGCCCGACAAAAATGCCCAAAACGCCTCTTAGCCAAAGAAAGTAACGTAAAGGTGGTGGGACATCCAATTGGAGCTCTCGTGTTAATGCCAGGATTTGGGCATCTCTATCCGGATCAGTACTTAAGCGAAGATCGGCTAAAGGGTCAGCTGAGATTGCTGCAAGGTTATAAAGAATGAAACTTGAACCAAAGAGTATGACACCCAAAGCACCAAGCCGTCTGAGAATAAAGGCTGTCATTTGTTAAATATTCCTCTCGGGTCAATAGAAATAAAATTATCGGCCAGACTATACAGCCAAAGGACGCTCGGAGATTGATCTCCGAGCGCCCAAAGGACTGAATGTGTAGTGCTAACTAAGGAGATTAATCCTTAGTATGACCACTCCCAGTAGTTCCATGTCAACTGTGGTGACAATGGAGCTGGCTTTACACCCTTGAGGTTCTTGTTAATTGCGTTAACGCCAGGGTGAACGAATACCGGAAGCGTTACAGCATCAGCGAAGAGTGCGCGGTCAGCTGCGATGTACTTCGAAAGCAGGATATTATCCTTAGCCGCAACATCAAGTTCGTTACAAACACGATCTACTACCTTATTGGAGTAACCCATAACGTAGTTTGATCCACCTGTTGTCTCCAAAACAGAACATGACTGCTTCTGCAACACTGAGCTAGAAACCCATGCGAAGAAGAATGCGTCATACTTTCCATTTCCAAGAAGTGGGCCCCAACCAGATTGGACATCGCCAACTAGATCAAAGCCGACCTTTGCCAAGTTTGCCTTTGCAAGTGCAAACTGCGCTGCGCGACGGGCATTTCCACCTGGCACGAGAACATTTACCTTAACAGGGTTTTTCATTGCATCTGGATAGTACTTTTTAACAAGTGCTAACGCTGTCTTGTTGCGAGACTCTTGTGTTCCACGTGTGTAGAAAGCAGAGCCGTTAACAGCACAGATCTTGTCGTATGCAGGAGTTCCTGGAGCAACCCAAGTAGTACAGAGAGGCGTTGTGGCTCCGTTAATTGGAGCAATTAGCTTCTCCATAATTTCATCACGAGGCAGCCCAAGTAGGAATGCTTGACGAAGAGCCTTAGCCTTTGCGCCACCATTCTTTGAGAAGATACCTGTGTATGGAGACTCACCCTCGACGGTGTCGTAGTGCAGATCCCAGTGCTCATATACGGCCTGTTCTCCACCAACAACATTTACGCTAGAGATTTTCTTCAGGGCTGCAACAACATCTGCTGTTGCCTGACCTGCGTAGATATCTAGCTCACCATTTGCAAGTGCCTGTGATGCCGCTGTTCCATCGGTGATTACCTTGAATACGATTGTGTCAACAGAGCCTGACATCTTTGGACCAGAGTTGTACTTTGGGTTAAGTGTCAGTGTCATTGATGTTTTTGGAACAGCACTCTCAACCATAAAGCCACCATTGCTAATGAGCAGCAATGGATTAGTGCTCTTGTTGATTGTTGTGATTGTGTAATCCTCTGACCAGACCTTACCCATCTTCTTGAGAAGAGTTGTGTCCTTTGTCTTGTAAGCAGTTAGGAAGCGCTCCTTCGCTGCAAGGTTTGCTGCTGCTGACTGAAGTCCATCTTTACCTTCTGCCAACAAAACCATTGCGTGGACTGGAGCTGGTCCTGGACCATATAGATCCCAGTTTGCAATTTTGCTCTTCCAGCGCAATGTCACAGACATCTCATCTGAAGAGAGAAGTGGCTCGCCAACAATGTTCTTATGGTAAGTACTTGAGTAGCCTTGACCATTAAATGCAGGCTTTTCTGTCTTACTTGCTGGATCACCAAGTCCCGCAGCGATTGAGTATGCGTCGCTACCTAGGATGTGTGAAAGCAATAGATCAACACCAGTGATTGGCGTTCCATCAGACCAGACGCGGCCAGGAGCAACCGTGTACTGCACACGGAAATCTGTATTTGAGTTCTTTACAATTTTGTAGTCACCAAAAATTGTATTTTTGATAAGTTCTTTCTTATCGTTGTAATAATTAAAGCCCATTCCAGTCAATGCGCTCTGGTCAGTACAAACTGTGCTGTTTGTAGTTGAAAGACCGCAGTTGAGACCAGTCTGAACGTTTGTGTGGTGAATAACCACAGTTGAACGTGTATTCGCTTGTGCTGGTGTTAACAATGAAATTGTCAACGCCGCCGATGCTCCTACTGTAAGCGCAATTTTTGCGCCACGTGTGAACTTCATATTTCCTCCTTGAGGGTTTGAGAAAAGCGTCTGTGGAGAGTCGACCACTCCATAGGCGCTTTTGGTTCCCCAAGTGTGCCCTAGTGAACGGCAGATGAGCAAGAGATGAACAGCGCACCCTCGCCTATCTAGGTAACAATCTGGTAATGGTTGGCTGAAAAAGGGTGAGTTTGGGCAAACTTCTAGGCCTTTTTCCCACCTATTTGACAAGGGATTCCTCTCAAAACCGATCCGATCGATATCACAGCCCAGACCAAGGTCCAATAAGTTCCATGGCTTCGCCCACAGTACTTACGTGGAATCACCCTCTGAGAAATCTTCATCAGCACGATCTATTGTTTAAGTGAAAACTACGGTCCGCTCACCGACGATGAAAATTCGATCTTGGGCATAGAGACGTACCGCTTTTGCAAGAACCCGACGCTCGATATCGCGACCAAGTGCAATCAAATCATCAGGTGTAGACGTGTGTGAAACATGAGCAATGTCTTGTTCGATGATTGGGCCCTCATCAAGATCTGAAGTGACAAAGTGTGCGGTGGCTCCAATGATTTTTACCCCACGAGCATGTGCTTGGTGATATGGCTTGGCACCTTTAAAACCTGGCAAGAATGAGTGATGAATGTTAATGATGCGTCCTGGAAGTGCGGCGCAAAATTCATTAGAGAGAACTTGCATGTAACGAGCCAGGACTACAAAGTCGATGGAGTGTTCTTTAATGAGTGCAAGAAGTGCCTTCTCTTGCTCACCCTTTGTCGATGCGTTTACTGGAAGATGCTTAAAGGCGAAGCCGTGTGATTCCACCAGAGTACGGAGATCTTCATGGTTAGAGACGATTAATGGAATTTCTATCGGAAGTTCACCAAGTTCAAGAAGGTATAACAAATCCCGTAGGCAGTGGCTCTCTTTGGTCACAAGTACAAGTGCTCGTGGCTTGTTATCGGTTGGACGAATATGAAGAGCTGGGGAGAATTGACTTAAACCCTCATTCAAACTTTTCTGTGCCGCTTCTAAACCGTGTGATGTTTCAAAGCGTGTGCGCATAACAAAGGTGTTGGTTGGCTCATCTGTAAATTGCTGGTTCTCAATAATGTTGCCACCGCAAGCCAAGACGGCGCTAGTCATTGCATGAACAATGCCCGGCTGATCAGCACATTGCAGGGTAGCGATGAGATCCATGGCCTAAGGGTATGGGTAGTTAGTGAGTCAGAGTAAATCTGCGAAGACTCTTTGGTGCCCACCAGTTGCGTTCGCCAAATAAACGCATGAGGGCAGGGACTAGAAGTGCACGGATGATGGTTGCATCGAGAAGAACGGCAAAGGCCACCCCAAAGCCAAGCATTTTGATTGAGGTCACTCCACTTGTCACAAAGGCGGCAAAGACAACTGCTAGCAACAAGGCTGCTGCGGTGATGATGCGAGCAGATCGCTGTAGCCCAACTGCAACTGCTTCAACATTTGATTTACCGGCCAAGTGTTCTTCGCGAATACGAGAAAGCAAGAAGAGTTCATAATCCATTGATAGCCCAAAGACCACAACGGCAACCAGGATTACCGAGCCTGTATCTAGCGTTCCGGTGACTGTGAAGTCGCCGACAAGCCACTTGAGATTTCCATCGATAAAGATCCATGTGATGACACCGAGTGTGGCAACGAGGGATAAACCGTTAAGGAGAACTGCTTTTATCGGCAAGATGATTGAACCGGTGAAAACAAAGATCAAGATAAAGACTGCAAAGCCGATCCAGCCAAGTGCCCATGGGAGTGTTCTAGCGATACCACCTTGTGAGTCGGTGAAATCCGCTGCAACTCCACCAATGAGTAGTCCTTCTGGTTTTTCAAGTGCACGCAATTCCTTAATAAGTCTCTCTGCATCAAGTGAGCGGGAACTTGTTCCAGGAATCACCTGTACGCGAATATCGTTTCCAGAATATTCAGGTGTGCCGACGCGAGTGATTCCTTCGACAGATTTAGCTTGAGCTAAAAATGAGTTGAGAGAACTTTCTCGACCAGCACCATCTGGGAGAATTACTTCGATGGGACTTCCTTCAAAACTTGCAAAGCGATCCTCAATCACTTGTGAGCTAATTGCTGCACGATCGGAAGCGGGAAGTACTCGGGAATCAACTTGTGCGAATGCGATGTTTGCAATGGGCAGAGCCATAACAATAAGTAGTGCAAGTGAGCCAACAACTACTGGTACTGGGCGGGCCATAACGGCGCGGGCAGTTTTTGCCCAACGTCCATCTTCTTTTGGCGCAAGACCACCTTTACGGATAACACCTTTATCAACCCGCTTACCTAAGATTGCCAAAAGTGCGGGAAGTGGAATCAGCGCACCAAAAATTGCAAAGAGTGTGACGATTACACCGGCATAACCGAAAGATTTAAGGAAGTTCAGCGGAAAGAGTAAGAGCGCGCTGAGCGTGACCATGACAGTCAAACCTGAGTAGAAGACTGTTTTACCAGCAGTGGCTACGGTAATAATGGCGCTCTCTTCAATGCTCTTGCCATTATGCAGCTCTTCTCGGAACCGATTAACAATCAGAAGTGCGTAATCAATGCCGAGGCCCAAGCCCAGCCCTGTAATGAGATTAAGGGCGAATACGCTCACATCGGTTACTTGGGTAAGAAGGTATGTAAGAAAGAATGAGCCAAGAATTGCGCCTACACCAACTACTAGAGGCATGGCCGAGGCAACGAGTGCGCCAAAGACAAAGGCAAGAAGGATAAAAGTTAATGGAATCGCTATGCCTTCCGCCAAAAGAAGATCAGTTTTAATCTTTGAGTTGATGGCATTGGTAACAACTGCGCCACCACCGGCATAAACCTCAAGAGATTTGTATCTGCCATCAAAATTTTCAGAGATGGATTTACCAACAGCCCCATATCCTTCAAAATCATAATTCTCAATATCTGCATAGATAAAGAGGAAGGCAGCCTTCTTATCTTCTGAAGCTAAGTTGGGCGCCCCACCAGTTGACCAATAAGAGAGTGTTCGACTAATTCCTTTTGCCGCAGCAACTTCTTTCTCCAAAGCTGCTGCTTCACTCATCACCGTAGGGTCATCGACAGAACGTGATCCCGCATCGACGACGAGAATTGCTACAGGGTCTTGAACTTTAAAGGTATCGGTGATGTAGGTGGCTGCTTTGGCAGATTCAGAATTCAGATCTGAATATCCACCGGAATCAAGGCGGCCAAATGAAAGTGATCCGATTGCGCCTGCGATGAGAATTGAGATGATGTAGGTAATCAACACACTCTTGCGGCGGCGAACGATAAATGATCCAAGTCGCAGAAACATAGGACAAGTATGTACTATGGGATTCTTATGAGCGATTTATTTCCAGCAACGACCGAGGATGAAAGAGATCCTCGTGAGGATATTGATGTAAAACGTGACGAAGATATCAAAGCAGATAAGCCGCCTCATCACGAAAGCTGAGGGGTTACCACTTACTCCGAACTTGTTGTTGGGGCCGGCTTTGCCGAATCTGTTTTATAAAATCCAGAGCCTTTAAAGACAACACCAACACTGGAATAAACTTTTCTGATTTCACCCTTACATTCAGGGCATACCGTCAACACATCGTCAGAAAATGATTGCACCGCTTCAAAGGCGTGATCACAGGCTGTACATGCATATTGATATGTAGGCATCGTCACATTCCTTTCACTTAACGGCCAGCAAGGGTAAAATGAGTGTCACACAGGTTAGGTAGATAGTCTAAGGAAGTGGGACTATAGATGCGAATCAAGGAAGGAGATCACATGAAGAGCGTGGCTAGAGCAATCATCGGGCTCGCTCTCGTTGCGGCTCTCTTTAACATACCCGTGGCACATGCCAACACACTTGTTGCAACGAGTCCGATCGCTGGATCAACACTTAAAGCCGGACCTAGCGCGGTCACAATAACGACAGAACTCCCTTTGATCGAAGAAGGTAATGACATTATTGTTACTGACCCGAATGGAACAAGAGTTGATACTGGAATTCTGACAGTAATTGGCAATGATGCAGTTGCGGAGATGAAACCACTTGTTACATCGGGGATCTACAAAGTGAGCTATTTGCTTCTTGCTGAGGCAGATTTCCCGTTAGAGGGATCATTTACATTTAATTACTCAGCCGTCGTTTTATCAACTCCCACACCTTCAGCTATTCCAGAACCAATAATATCAACTCCAGCAGAACCAACTGGAAGCAATTTTGCTACCAATCTCTTTGTTATTTTTCTTCTTGGTCTATCAGTTCTAGTCTTAATCGGAATGGGTGCCTACGCACGCAAGATCTTTAAAGAGAGATAAGCATGCAGATTGATCTGCTGCTCTTAACGAGCAAGTACCTGACTTACCTATCGAGCTTTATTGTCGTCGGGTTTTTACTCACCTTCACCTTTCTTCTCATTAATAAAGAGGGATCCCTACAAGAGGTATCTCTCAAATTAAGGCAGAGAGCATCTATATTCGCACTCTTCTGGTTTCTATCCAGCACGGTCTATTTAGTTTCAACTTTCGCAAATATTTTGGACTCTACCTTTATTGATGCTCTTGATATGACTTCACTTCAATCGTTTGTCACCCAGGTGACTTTGGGTCGATATCTATTTGCGCAAACTCTTGCCGCCTTTTTTGTTGGCTACTTATTACTCAGGGTGCGCCGAGTGATTCCAACGATGGCCTTGCTTCTCATCTCAATTATTGCGATAGCCGCGCCTGCTCTAGAAAGTCACTCTGTCTCAGGTGGATCGCATGCTTTAGCAACAGGATCAATGCTTTTACATGTGATTGGACTCTCTCTCTGGGTGGGTGGACTCTTTGCGCTTACCTTTATCCCAATTAATGATCGAAAGATTGCAATCCAGAGATTTAGCGTGATGGCGTTGTGGGCTGCCATCGTTGTTGTCCTCAGCGGTGTAGTAAATGCATGGGCACGATTGAATTTCAAAGATGCTTGGGAAACAACATATGCTCGAGTAATCATTCTGAAAGCTCTACTAGCCGCTGTACTTATCTTTATCGGCTATCTCCATAGGAAGAACTTGGCTCAGAAATCAGAGATCAATTGGGCAATTCTTACTCGGCTGATTGGTTATGAAGTGCTGCTGATGGCGGCAATCACCGCAATAGGCATCTGGCTCTCAGTTAATGCAAGCCCCGATCGCATCGTTGATCCAGTTATTCCAGCAGAGCCAACCATTACTCGAATTCTCTTTGCATACGATCCAGATCTATTCATGATCGGAATTCTGGCCTTAGCTGTTGCTCTCTATATCAAGGGTGTTGTCATCTTGCGAAAGCGCGGAGATTCGTGGCCGGTAGGTCGAACAGTTGCATTCGCACTCGGTATTTCAGCGATTGATTTTGCAACAAGCGGCGGTCTTGGTGTGTATGCAATGTATTCATTTGAATATCACATGGTTGCTCATATGACGCTAGGAATGATTGCACCTATTGGTTTAGTCCTTGGCGCACCAATCACGTTAGCGCTACGCACTTTGCCACAGGGCCGAACTAAAGAAGAACGTGGGCCGCGCGGAATTCTTCTTGCCTTGCTTCATTCACGGTATGGAATGATCGTTACTCATCCAGTGATCGCACTCATCTTGTTTGATGGATCTCTCTTCGTTCTTTATTTCACCGATTTATTCGGAACTCTTATGGCCTCGCATGCCGGTCATCTTTTAATGAATCTTCACTTTATCGCCGTAGGCTTTCTCTTCTTTATGATTATTGTCGGCATAGACCCTAATCCTCGAAAAGTGCATCATCTTCTTCGCATCGTCATTCTCTTTGCAACCATGGCAATTCACGCCTTTTTCTCCATCGCACTCCTTGCAACGACGACCCTGGTTGATAAAGGCTTCTATGCTGGGCAAGGTGCACCGTGGCTTTTCGGCGATTTCCTCGGCGATCAGCGCTCTGGCGGTAGCGTCAGTTGGGCAATGGGTGAGATACCAATTATTCTTGCTCTCATTGCGACTTTTATTCAGTGGATGCGTGAAG
>JBIJAL010000023.1:0-13231 GCA_044345775.1 Candidatus Planktophila sp. | reverse complement strand
CTCGCGGAATGACCTTTGAGCAGAAGATCACCTTGATCTATCAGGTGCGCGACCTCTGATGATGGTGAAAATCCGGCAAAGGTGAGATCTATGGAGCCCAGCTGTGATCTAATGATCGCAACATCTCGAGTATTCCAACCGGGAGTTCGCACTTCATAAT
Organism: Candidatus Planktophila sp.; assembly: GCA_044345775.1. Taxonomy (GTDB): domain Bacteria; phylum Actinomycetota; class Actinomycetes; order Nanopelagicales; family Nanopelagicaceae; genus Planktophila. The sequence continues at coordinate 13,071 of JBIJAL010000023.1, read as the reverse complement.
GAGACTGCGCGCCTTCACGAAAGACGATGAGTGTCTTCAAATTGTGGACCGGTGCAAAAATCGCACTTCGAGAGCCGATGACGATCTGACTATTTCCACTGGCTACATCAAGAAAATTCGAGTACCGCTCCGTTCGCGTCAGCGAGCCATCCAAAACAGAAAAATTAAGACCCAACATCTTGAGTTTTTCGCTCAAAAAAGCGACTTCACGCCCTTCAGGTAAGACGACAAGGACTCCACCTAGTGAGCTCCTTTTCTTAACCCATTCCCCCATCACCGTAAATGGATCTTCTCCGGGTGTAAAGAGATAGAACGAGTGCGTCGGTGCGATTGTGGATTCAGGGAGAGCAGATATGTGATCTGCCGATTGAAACGCCTTCTCTACACTCAATACCCGAGCAGGGACGGCGCTAGAGACAATATCGAATGACGTACTTGCCCATCTTCTGGAGACTGCCGAGATGAGCGCGAGAGTATCTGGAGTAAGAAGAGGGATCGGCGAAAGTACTTTGTCGATGAACTTAAGATTACCTAACGTCGATGATTCTAATCTTTCAAGAACAAAGGCATCTACATTGCGACCAGAGAAATTAACACTCACCTTTACCCCAGTGTGAACCTCTTTATCTAAAACGTCCGGGACTAAGTAGTCGTACACCTCATCAAGGTGGGGCACGCCTGTATCAACTAACACCCTGGCGACAGGAAGGTGCGGCGCTGGATCAAACTTTCCACGCGCGACCTTCTGAACTTTAAGCCGCAGAGGTGCGGATTTCATTGTGAAATCTAAGAGTTAAATAGCCGCGTGGAGAGCGTCCACTCGATTGGTCGCCTCCCACGTGAAATCTGGAAGTTCACGACCGAAATGTCCGTAGGCCGCTGTCTTGGAATAGATCGGACGCAGTAAATTAAGGTCTGCAATGATCGCGGCCGGTCTTAGATCAAAGACGGAGACGACCGCTGACTGAATCTTTGCGATATCAACAGTCTCTGTGCCGAATGTTTCCACAAATACACCAACAGGATGGGCTTTACCGATCGCATAAGCAACCTGCACTTCGCAGCGACGGGCTAAACCAGCGGCAACAACGTTCTTAGCTACCCATCTCATTGCATATGCCGCTGAGCGATCCACCTTAGATGGATCTTTACCGCTAAATGCTCCGCCACCGTGGCGAGCCATGCCACCGTAAGTGTCAACGATTATTTTGCGACCGGTCAATCCCGCATCACCCATTGGTCCGCCGATCACAAAGCGACCCGTTGGATTGATCAGTGTTCGCAAATCATTCTGAGGTAGATCGATCTTTGACAGGACTGGCTTAATAACATGTTCAATGATTTCTGGTGTTAACTTCTTAACGACATCGACATCTTCAGAGTGCTGGCTTGAGATAACGACGGTATCAATCGCAACAGCCTTATCGCCGTTGTATTCGATGGTGACTTGAGTCTTACCATCAGGGCGAAGATAATCGAGAGCTCCACTCTTACGCACTGCAGTCAACTGCTGCGCTAACTGGTGAGCGAGGTAGATCGGCAGCGGCATGAGCTCTTTTGTATCATCACACGCGTAACCAAACATGAGACCTTGGTCTCCAGCGCCTTGCAAATCTAGTGGGTCAGCCGCTGAGTCAACTCGATGCTCGAAGGCATCGTTGACTCCTTGTGCGATATCTTGAGATTGTTGACCAATTGAGATTGATACACCGCAACTATTGCCGTCAAAGCCCTTGTCGCTTGAGTCATAACCGATACCAATGACGGTATCACGGATAATTCCCATCACATCTGCGTATCCATTTGTGGTCACTTCACCCGCAACATGCACTTGACCGGTTGTAATCAGTGTCTCCACTGCTACTCGGCTTTTTGAATCTTGGGCTAGAAGTGAATCAAGAACGGCATCCGAGATTTGATCTGCGATCTTATCTGGATGGCCTTCGGTTACTGATTCTGATGTGAATAGACGTTTTGACATTGTCCTAACCTAACTTACTTAAGGCCTGATCTAAAAGAAGATCGGCGAGCGTGTCTTTCGATATGCGATTTACAACCTCTCGAGAGATAGATCCTGCATCTACTGAGGTCAAGATCACTCCCTGCGTCTGATCTGAGCCAAAAATCTCGCTACCGGCAACATCATTGAGGAAGAGAATGTCAGCGCCCTTGGCCCGAAGTTTTCTCTCACCCTCTGCAATATCAAGAGTTGTTTCAGCAGCAAATGCAATAACAATCTGTTCAGACTTTCTCTCTACAACTGTAGCAATAATATCTCTATTCGAAGTGAGATCGATTGAGGATAGCGATCCCTTCTTAATCTTCTCAGTGCTAAAGTGCGACGGTTTTGCATCTGCGACAGCGGCGCTCATGGCGATGAGATCACATGAATCGAAGTGATTACTTACTTGTATGAACATCTCATCGGCTGACTGAACTCTTATCGTTGTAGCACCTGTAAGGTCTGGAAGCGCGCTATTAGCAAGAATGAGTGTCACTTCAGCGCCGCGTTTGAGCGCTGCCTGTGCCAACGCGTACCCTTGTCGCCCTGAAGATTGATTGCCAATAAATCGAATCGGGTCGATCATCTCGCGCGTTCCGCCGGCGGTAATCAAAACCTTCACACCCTTTAAATCTTGAACTGGATCCGTGATTAACGCGAAGGTTTCTAGAATTCGAGCGGTATCGGGGAAGCGGCCCACACCCACATCCTTACCCGTCAATCTTCCATGATCGGGATCCATCACGATAAACCCTCGACCTCGCAGGAGTGCGACATTTGCAACTGTCGCAGCATTGGCCCACATCTGAGGGTGCATCGCCGGGACAATCAATGTAGGTGCGCTACTCGCCAGAATAGTATTTGTCAGCAAATCATCGGCACGACCGTGAGCGATTCTTGCGATCAAATCTGCAGTGGCTGGAGCGATCAGATTGAAGTTGCTCTCCTTGGCAAGGTGAACATGTCGAACCTCATCAACGCGTTCCCAGACAGTTGTCGTTACAGGTCTTCCTGAGAGCGCCTCCCACGTTGCCTTACCAACAAAGTGAAGGCTGGCAGGTGTTGGAATGACGGTGACACCGAAACCAGCATCTTGAAGACGGCGAAGTAGATCACACGATTTGTATGCCGCTATGCCACCACCAACGCCAAGAACTACTTCGCGTGTGGACACGTTCTACTCGCTACAAGAGTTACTTGGCAGCTGGGTCAAGGTTTTCGATTGTAAGAAGACCTTCGTTGATTTCACGAAGTGCAATCGAAAGTGGCTTCTCATGAACATGGGTTTCAACTAGTGGACCCACGTACTCGAGGAGGCCTTCACCTAGCTGAGAGTAATAAGCGTTGATCTGACGAGCACGCTTAGCTGCGTAAAGAACGAGACTGTACTTCGATCCGCTCTTATCGAGAAGTTCATCGATTGGTGGATTTGTGATTCCGTCCATTACTGCCTCCTACAAGATGATGAGTGCATGCCTTCAGGTTATGAACGCTGCGAATGAGCCAATCTTATCAGGCTCTCGACCACCTTACCGACCTCGTCATTTACGAGGATTTGATCGAAAAGAGGCGCCTGGGCCATCTCATCTTGAGCAAGAGCAAGTCTTTCTGCACGACGTTCTGGGGTATCGGTGGCACGGCCCTCAAGTCGAGAGACCAGTTCTTCCCAGGTTGGAGGATTTAAAAAAACGAGGATCGCATCACTCCAATTTTTCTTGACCTGTTTCGCACCTTCAATCTCAATTTCAAGAAGAACGTCTTTACCGTCGTGTAGAGCATCTAACACTGGCTGTCGCGGTGTTCCATAACGAGCCCCAGCAAAGTGTGCCCATTCCAGAAAGTAACCATTGCCGATTCCGCGATCAAATTCTTCATCACTCAGAAAAATGTAATCAAAGCCATGTACTTCTTTGTCGCGAGGTTTTCTGGTTGTGGCCGAGACGCTCACCCAGAAATCGTTACTCTTTCGAATCTCTTTAGAGACAGTGCTCTTGCCTACTCCCCCAGGGCCAGAGAGAACGATGAGCGTTCCATCATGGGCATTATTACGTGGAATCGAAAACTCCTTTATCAGCGCGTGACGTTGATGGGTACCGAGACCTTGTAAACGTCGTGTTCGAGAAATTCCAAGTCTATCGAGTGTTGCGATAGCGCGCACTTTTCCTACTCCGGCATATGACTCAAGAAGTTCCGCAATTCGCATCTTGGCCACCGCATCATCAGTGTGGGCAAGAGTGAAGATATCCTCTATTGATAGATCGCCATTACGGAGCTCTGACTTAACGTGTGCCCTTCTCGCCCTAGATGTACGCGCCTTTTCGAGCGCAGCAATTCTCTCTTCTGAAGTAAGAACTGGAGGACGCTTCATACGCTTAATCTATCCAATCGCTGCCATCACCTGTGAATTGATTCAACGATCTCAACCGCTCGATCTGCCATCGCCTGCGCTCCTTGGCTCCAGCGCGACGTTATCGGGCGACCGATGACAAGAAAGTTGGCACCCAAAGCAATTGCTTGCGCAGGCGTCATAGTTCTCATCTGATCATCGCTTCCGCTCTCATCTGATGGCCGTACCCCAGGAGTAATGATGTCGATCGCATCACCGACAACTGATCGAATACCGGAAATTTCATGCGGTGAGCAGACGATTGAGGTTGCACCCGCTTCTGATGCGACCTGCGCGAGTGATTGAGCCGTCGTGAGAGCGGAACCCTTAAAGCCAATCTCGGCGAGGTCATCTTCTCCGAGTGATGTCAAGATAGTCACCGCGGTAATTGATGTTGTAGTCACCGCATTTACAGCAGCAGCAATCATTGCCCTTCCACCACTGGCGTGTACCGTTAAAAATCGTGGATGGAGTCTTTCAACGACTGCTGCTGACTTCGAAACTGTATTTGGAATGTCATGAAGCTTAAGATCCAAAAAGATCAAGGCCTCTGTCTCGTTTTGAATCGAGGCAATCCCATCGATGCCATGACTTAAATAGAATTCAAGACCTAGCTTGTAGATATCTATACTCGCGCGAGTGGCATCAATCCAACGACGCGCGATATCGAGATCAGGGGTATCTACTGCAAGAATTATTGGTGAAGTCATATTGCACCACCAGTTTCTGATCGGTGGGCATACCCAATAGCATCTTTGAAGGAAGAGAAGCCTCGTGCGACGAGAAGAGACTGCAACTCCCGTTGCACTCGAGGTAAAGCCATTGGGTCACCGAAGCTTGCAGTACCAATCGAAATTCCGGAAGCACCGGCAAGGACAAGTTCAAGAGCATCGCGACCCGAGGCGACGCCGCCCATACCAAGGATTGGTACATGTGGCATAGCGCTGTGGACTTGGTAAATTGCGCGAACTGCAACAGGTCTAATTGCGGGCCCCGAAAGTCCCCCAGTCTTTCCGCCTAAATGAGGTCTCATTGTCTCAAGATTAATCACCATTCCAAGAACAGTGTTAATGAGAGCGAGTGCATCAGCACCCGCGTTAATCACAGAGGAGGCGATGGCCGTAATATCTGTGACGTCAGGAGTAAGTTTAGCAATAATCGGTATCTCTCCACCAATATTTTTTCGCACGCCATCTATAGCCCGCGCCGCTGTATCGCGATCACAGGCAAAGACCATTCCTCGATTCTCAACATTAGGACAAGAGATATTCACCTCTATCGCGCTTATGCCAGAAACAGCGCGTAACTTGCGCGCCAATACTGCGTACTCATCGATCGTCTCACCTGCAATTGAGACGACAACTCGTGCACCCCTTTCGAGAAGCCACGGCACATCATTTGCCAAGAAGTAATCGATCCCAGGGCCTTGAAGACCAATTGAATTAAGCATGCCAGATGGCGTTTCAGCCATACGCGGAGTGGGACGACCATGTCGAGCTTTATTCATCACCGACTTCGTAACAATTGCGCCCACTTGTGTGAGATCAAAAAATTGTGCGAGCTCTTTTCCTGAGCTCGCACAACCGCTAGCCGTGAATATTGGAGTTGGAAAATGGGCGCACCCCAAAGACGTGGTGTAGTCAAATGTATCTGGCGAATTCATTGTGGACTCACCGCCGGAACTGTCTTTCCGACCAATTCCCATGCAACAGTACTGGCATCCATCACCGGTCCATCAATACAGGATCTCAACATTGAAACTAAGCCCGATTCATCCTTTACTGGTAGAACACAGGTCATACAGATGCCGATTCCACACGCCATTGACTCTTCGACGGCGCATTGATGCACTACATCGGTTCCAGAAGTCAGATCAGAGATAGCACGAAGCATCGACATTGGTCCGCAGGAGTAGATCACATCTATCGAGCCAGAAGCGATAAGAGATGAAATTGGTGCGGTAACTCGACCGTGCTCTCCCATAGATCCGTCCTCTGTGTAAATCTTGAGCGTTGACGCGCTGCGCTTACCTTCAAGAGGAGCGTAAATCTTTGAACCAGTGCTTGCCCCAAGGATCATATCTACGCGACAACCGCGTGATTTGAGGACTTCTGCTAAACCGAAAAGTGGTGCAGATCCATAACCACCGCCGACAAGTAGTGCGTTCACTGGCGAGGTAGGAATTCCAAAAGCCTTACCGAGCGGAGCAACGATGTCGATCTCACTTCCTTCAGGCTGCGCACAGAGCCAGCGAGAACCAGAACCGTGCGGTGCGACGATCAACTCCATCGCTCCCCCCGAAGCGCTGCCGTGCGTGATTCGAGAGATTGCAAAAGCGCGACGTAGGATCATCTTCGAAGATTCGCCGCCCACTGCAATCGCAACAAAATTTCCAGGTCTACAGACAGCGGCAAGATCTCCAATAGCGAGAAGGATTTGGTAATAAGCACCCACGCGTTTATTACTCAGGATAGTTGCATTAATCTGCATCGCACTCTTGTTAATCGTACTCATAGATCCTTCAACCAATCCTGGATCGGACGTACATCTAGTTCACCAGATTGCAGAACTTTGATCCCCTCAACAGCGGCGTTAAACCCTGCGGTAGTTGTGATGCAAGGAATTGAACGCTGTACCGCAGCGGTACGAATAGCCCAACCGTCAGCTCGCGTTCCCCGACCAACAGGAGTATTGATCACGAGATCAATCTCTCCTGCATTAAGTAGATCCACGATCGTTCTCTCGCCGAAGGGTCCGACTCCTTCGGATGCTTTACGTACGCGCGCAGTTGCTACCCCATGAGCTCGAAAGAAGTCGGATGTACCTGTTGTTGCAAAAAGTCTGAAGCCAAGAGATGCGAGAGTAGACGCGGCTGCAATTCCAAATTCTTTATCTTTATCGGCAAGAGAGATAAAAACTGATCCCGTTTTTGGCAAAGATCCAAATGCACTGATCTGACTCTTCGCATAACTTGCACCGAACGTTGGTGAGATTCCCATTACCTCACCGGTAGAGCGCATTTCAGGTCCGAGTACTGCATCAACTCCGCGTCCGTCAGATCGTCTGAAACGGTTCCAAGGAAGGACAGCCTCCTTTACAGAAATTCCCTTTGCTACACCGTCACCAGAAGCTGGCAGAGTCCCATCTTCGCGTAACTGCAGAATTGAAGATCCGACTGAGATGCGAGCGGCCGCCTTTGCTAACGGGACTCCCGTTGCCTTCGAGACAAAAGGGACTGTACGTGAAGCGCGTGGGTTTGCTTCCAGTACATAGAGTTGATCTGATGCGATAGCAAACTGAATATTAATAAGCCCTCTGACGCCGACTCCTTCTGCGATCTTGAGAGTGGCCTCGCGAATGTTACGCAGCTGTTCCTGGGAAATAGTCATTGCGGGCAGAACGCAGGCGCTATCACCTGAGTGAATTCCTGCCTCTTCAATATGCTCCATCACTCCACCAAGAAACAATTCCTTTCCGTCATAGAGAGCATCGACATCGATTTCGATCGCGCTATCAAGGAATCGATCAACGAGTACTGGTCGATCAGGAGTGATATCTGTTGCTCTGGAGATAAAGGATGAGAGCGCTACATCGTCATAGACGATCTCCATTCCGCGACCGCCCAGAACGAAGGAGGGCCGCACAAGAACGGGGTAACCAATCTTTGCGGCAATCTCTATAGCCTGCATCTGTGAAGAAGCCATTCCAAATTCCGGTGCAGTGAGTCCAATTTTCGCCAAAACATCACCGAATGCACCACGCTCTTCTGCCAAGTTAATTGCTTCAGGGCTGGTTCCAAGGATTGTTACTCCCGCGGCTTTCAATCCAGCGGCTAATCCCAACGGTGTCTGACCACCTAATTGTGTGATTACTCCAAGGACAGGACCAGCAAGAGTTTCGGCATAAACGATTTCAAGAACATCCTCAAGAGTGAGAGGCTCAAAATAAAGTCGATCGCTCGTGTCGTAGTCAGTCGACACCGTTTCAGGATTGCAATTAATCATGATGGTCTCATAGCCCGCTTCACGAAGTGTGAAAGAGGCATGAACACAAGAGTAATCAAACTCGATACCTTGACCAATGCGATTAGGGCCACTACCAAGAATTATCACTGCAGGTTTAGTGCGCGACTTCACCTCAGTCTCTTCCTCATAACTTGAGTAGTAATAGGGAGTAAATGCCTCAAACTCAGCCGCACATGTATCTACAGTTTTGTAGACGGGACGAACGCCTAGATGTTCCCTACTTTTTCTGATCTCTTCTTCACTTGAATCACGAAGAAGCGCAATCTGAGCATCTGAAAAACCCCACTGCTTGGCATTGCGTATCAAAGATGATGTCACCTCACCAGGCAGGGAAATCTCACGCGCTGCATCGTTAATCAATTGAATCTGGGTGAGGAACCAGCGATCAATCTTTGTCTTTTCAAAGACCTCATCAACACTGATTCCCGCCCACAAGACCTGCTGTACCTGTTGGAGGCGATACTCGGTAGGTGTGCCGATCTGGCTAAGGAGGGTTGAAACCTTCTGATCAGATATCTCTCGCGGGAATGTGAAGATCGATTCTTTACGTTCGAGTGAGCGAAGGGCTTTCATCAGCGCTTCTGGGAACGATCTACCGATCGCCATCGCCTCACCGACGCTCTTCATCGTCGTTGTCAGTCGGGGATCTGCATCCGGGAATTTTTCAAAGGCAAAACGCGGAGCCTTCACTACAACGTAGTCGAGAGTCGGCTCAAATGAAGCTGGAGTAACTTTCGTAATATCGTTTTCGATTTCATTAAGTGTGTAGCCAATTGCCAATTTGGTAGCAATCTTGGCTATCGGAAAACCGGTCGCCTTAGATGCCAGTGCGCTGGATCGAGAAACGCGAGGGTTCATCTCGATAACAATGATGCGACCGTTATCTGGATTGACAGCAAACTGGATGTTGCAACCACCTGTAGCAACACCCACTTCTCTGATAATGTCGATCGATAGGTCACGAAGTTTCTGATACTCAACATCAGTGAGGGTAAGCGCCGGAGCAACGGTGATCGAGTCGCCTGTATGAACACCCATAGGATCAATATTCTCAATGGAGCAGACGATGACGACATTATCTGTCGAATCACGCATCACCTCTAACTCATACTCTTTCCAACCAATAATTGATTCTTCGAGAAGAACTTCTGAGGTAGGGCTATGTCGAAGTCCAGCGCCAGCAATCTGGTGAAGAGATGCTTCATCAAAGGCAATACCTGAACCAAGTCCCCCCATGGTAAAAGACGGCCTGACAACAACTGGATATCCGAGAACCTTTACACCCTCGAGAATCTCTTCCATCGTGTGGCAAATAACAGACTTAGCCGACTCTCCTCCGATTTTTTCGACGATAGTTCTGAAGATCTCTCGATTTTCACCTCGCTCGATAGCAGCAACATCTGCGCCAATGAGTTTTACTCCATATTTATCAAGAGTGCCTGCTTCGTACAATCCAATAGCCGCATTGAGCGCTGTTTGACCACCAAGAGTTGCAAGTACTGCGTCAGGGCGCTCCTTTGAAATTATTCTTTCAATAAAATCAGGTGTTATTGGTTCGATATATGTGGCATCCGCAAATTCCGGATCGGTCATAATAGTTGCTGGGTTTGAATTAACCAAGATCACTCGGATTCCCTCGGCTTTTAGCACTCGACATGCCTGCGTGCCTGAATAGTCGAATTCGCATGCTTGTCCAATGACGATCGGCCCAGAACCGATCACGAGGACGCTTTGAATCGACGTATCACGAGGCATTAGTGAACACTGACCTTCCGCGGATACTTCTCCATGAGAGTGACAAAATCATCAAAAAGATAGGCAGCATCGTGAGGGCCGGCAGCCGCTTCAGGATGATACTGAACACTAAACGCTCCTCGATCTAGGAGTTCAAGACCTTCAACCACACCATCGTTGAGACAGATATGAGTCACTTGGCCGGGACCAAAGACTGTCGAAAATTGAGTTTCTGTAGGTGCTTCGATAGCAAAGCCATGATTGTGGGAAGTGATCTCTACCTTACCGCTTCGTTTATCGATCACTGGTTGATTAATGCCGCGATGACCAAATTGAAGTTTGTATGTCTCAAATCCCAGTGCGCGACCGAGAATCTGATGACCAAAACAAATTCCAAAGATGGGTATCTCGTCTAAGAGTAATTCTCGGACTAGGTTGACGGTCTCGGTCATTGTAGATGGATCACCTGGTCCATTGGAGAGGAAGACACCATCTGGATTAAGCGAAATGATCTCTTCGTATGTAGCGTTAAATGGAAGTACATGAGTTTCGATTCCGCGTAATGACATGGCTTTAGGGGTGGCTGATTTGATTCCAAGATCTAGGGCAACAACAGTGAATCTCTTTGGAGCGATAGCAGGCACAACATAACTCTGTGAGGTTGATACATCTTGGCTCAAGAAAGATCCCGACATTTGTTTGCTCTTACGAACCTCAATCACCATCTCTTCACGAGAGAGCTCTAGATCAGAGAAGATTCCGACACGCATCGCTCCACGATCGCGCAAGTGGCGGGTGAGCGCGCGTGTATCAATCCCTGAAATTCCAATGATCTCTTGTTCGCGCATCGCTTCATCAAGTGATTTCTCGCTCCGCCAATTGCTGGTGATTGGGGATGGATTACGAACAACAAATCCTGCAACCCAAATTTTCGTGCTCTCATTATCTGCTGAATTCATCCCCGTATTGCCGATATGAGGAGCGGTCATCACTACAACTTGTTGGTGGTAAGAGGGGTCAGTCAGCGTTTCTTGGTAACCAGTCATTCCAGTCTGGAAGACCGCTTCACCAAAGGTTCTTCCAGTTGCGCCCCAGCTATGACCTTCAAAGATTCGACCATCATCTAAGACAAGAAATGCTTTACTCATAGAAATCTATCCTTGCCATAAACAAATCGTCCATGAAAGAGCGTTGCGGCAACTTGAGCGGTGAACTCCATTCCATGAAAGGGAGTATTCCGTGATTGAGAGGCAAGGCTGTCGCGATCCACTCGGTATGGCGCATTCGGATTGATCACAGTGAGATGAGCTGGCGCTCCGAGCGATAATTCACGACCGTGATCTGTATATCCTGCAATTCTTGCGGGCGCGGTACTCATGCGATCCTGAACTCCTGTCCAATCAAGTAACCCCGGCTCCACCATAGTCTGGGAGATAATGGATAAGGCGTGCTCTAAGCCGAGCATGCCAAAGGCGGCTTCTTGCCATTCACATTCTTTGCTTTCACCTGGATGCGGTGCGTGATCAGTTGCAACAATATCAATGGTGCCATCGGCAAGTCCTTGACGAAGTGCCATGACATCCCGCTCTGTCCGAAGTGGAGGATTTACTTTAAAAATTGGATCATAACTTCTCGCTAACTCATCGGTCAGGAGAAGATGATGAGGCGTTACCTCTGCAGTGACGCTAATCCCCCGTACCTTTGCCCAGCGAATAATTTCAACACCCCCTGCCGTAGTGAGATGACAAATATGGAGGCGAGCACCCACATGCTCAGCAAGAAGAACATCTCTGGCAATAATCGCCTCTTCAGCAACTGCTGGCCAACCCTTAAGACCTAGGGTTGCACTCACAATTCCTTCATTCATCTGAGATCCAACTGTAAGTGCAGGCTCTTGTGCGTGCTGGGCTATAACACCATTAAATTTCTTTACATACTCAAGAGCGCGCCTCATCACTAACGGATCGCTCACACAATTTCCATCATCGCTAAAGACACGAACGCGGGCAACCGAATCGGCCATCGCGCCAATCTCTGCTAGAACCTTTCCTTCAATACCTTGAGTAACAGCCCCGATAGGAAAGACATCGAGTAGACCAGCCTCTTTCCCAAGTCGATAGACCTGCTCAACAACACCGGCTGTATCAGCCACAGGTGATGTATTCGCCATTGCAGAGAGAGCAACGTATCCGCCCTTAACTCCAGCTTGCGAACCTGAAAGAACAGTCTCTGAATCTTCACGTCCAGGTTCTCGTAAATGTGTATGTAGATCAACAAGACCAGAAAGAATGATGTGACCTTCAACGTTCACGATTCGAGCTTCACCGGCATTGAGTGAATCGGCAACCGAATGAATAACTCCATCTGTAATCAGAATGTCTTTCACCGATCCGTCTGCAAGGATTCCACCTTTGAGCAGAATGCTTTCTGATATGTGATTCATTTAAATTGCCGCCTCAATTGATGTATCCCCTGCCAGCAAGAGATAGAGAATTGCCATTCGAACACTCACGCCGTTACTTACCTGCTCGAGAATCACGGATCTAGCGCTATCTGCGCTATCTGCGGTTATCTCCAAACCACGGTTCATCGGGCCTGGATGCATAATAATTGCATCAGGATGAAGGACTCGAACGCGGGCACTATTAAGTCCAAAGTAACGCGAATATTCTCGTGCATTTGGGAAGAAGAGTTCATGCATTCTCTCTAACTGAACACGTAGCATCATGACAACATCTAACGATTCCAAAACTGAATCAAAATCATAGGAGACGCTCACTGGCCAACTCTCAACACCCACCGGAAGGAGCGTTGGTGGAGCGATAAGGGTAACGTGCGCACCTAGTTTCGTAAGAAGAAGAACATTAGATCGAGCAACTCGCGAATGGAGGACATCGCCAACTATTCCAACTCTTAATCCGGTG
>JBIJAL010000028.1:0-12441 GCA_044345775.1 Candidatus Planktophila sp. | reverse complement strand
GTATCTTTGATCATCCAAAAGAGAAGCTCTCACACTATTCAAAGCGCACCGCCGATATTGAATACAAATTTGAATTCACTGGAACTGAGTGGGGCGAGCTAGAAGGCATTGCAAACCGCACAGATTTCGATCTTAAAGCGCACTCTGCCGCCTCTGGCAAAGACTTGTCTTACTTTGATCAAGAGAAGAATGAGCGCTGGACACCATTTGTTATCGAGCCTGCAGCAGGAGTTGATCGTTGTGCGCTGACATTTTTGATGGATGCCTATACAGAAGATGAAGCGCCAAATGCCAAGGGAGAGATGGAAAAGCGCGTTGTTCTCAAGCTCGACTATCGCCTTGCTCCGGTAAAGGTGGCAGTACTTCCTCTTTCTCGTAACGCTGATCTATCGCCAAAGGCCCGTGATTTAGCGGATCAACTGCGCAAGAATTGGAATATTGATTTTGATGATGCTGGTGCAATTGGTCGTCGCTATCGTCGCCAGGATGAAATCGGTACTCCGTATTGCATCACAATCGACTTTGAAACTTTAGAAGATAATGCGGTAACAATTCGCGATCGCGACACAATGGCGCAAGAGCGCATCTCACTTGATCAGGTACAGGCATGGTTAGCACCACGTCTACTGGGTTGCTAACACTTCCATTATCAAGCGGTACGTATCAGCTTGATTCACCGGTTGTTCTAGCCCCCATGGCTGGAATCACGAATGCACCCTTTCGCATGTTATGTCGCGAACAAGGTGCTGGGCTCTTCGTATCTGAAATGGTGACAGCGCGTGCATTGCTAGAGCGAATCCCAGAAACACTTCGCATGATTGAACCAGGCCCTGGTGAATGGCCACGTTCGATTCAGTTGTATAGCGTCGATCCTCATCATATGGCCGCAGCAGTAACCATGATCGGCCGCGAAAACTTAGCCGATCACATCGATATGAATTTTGGTTGTCCCGTACCAAAGGTAACTCGCAAAGGCGGGGGAGCAGCACTTCCCTACAAACGCAAACTCTTCACATCCATCGTTGAAGCGGCAGTGAACGCAGCCAAACCTTTTGGAATGCCAGTAACGGTAAAGATGCGCATCGGTATCGATAGCGATCACATTACATATCTTGATGCAGCAAAATCTGCAGCTGATTCGGGTGTTGCATGGGTTGCGTTGCATGCGCGCACTGCAGCACAGATGTATGAGGGAAAGGCAGACTGGTCTGCAATTGCCCAGTTGGTGGATCACCTGAAGCCAACAGGTGTTCCAGTTCTAGGAAATGGCGATATTTGGTCGGGTAGTGATGGTGTTGCCATGGTGGAGCAGACTGGCTGTGCTGGAGTTGTTGTTGGTCGTGGATGTCTGGGTCGGCCGTGGCTCTTTACCGATCTCACTCAATCAATGGTGGGAAGTGATGAGCGAGTGTTGCCATCGTTGCATCAGGTTCGTGAAGTGATGTATCGCCACGGAGAACTCATTGTTGAATACTTCGAGTCAGAAGATCGCGGCTGTCGAGATCTGCGTAAACACATGGCGTGGTATCTCAAAGGATTTAGAGTCCCAAGTGAATTGCGTCGACAGTTCGGCATGATCGCTTCCCTTGCAGAATTTCGCACGCTACTTGATCAATTAGATGATCAGCCATATCCAGTTGAGGTTGCTGAGAAACCTCGTGGTCGCACGAGCCATGGTCGCCCACCGACTCTTCCCGATGGCTGGCTCAATGATCCAGATGAAATCATTACCCTTGATTCTGAAGATATGTTCTCGGGTGGATGATGTTTAAATTCTTCTTTCGAGTAATCTCACTTCTTATCGCAGTCATTGTTGCAATTCCTGCCTACGCTCTCTTTGTTACATGGAACTCCGCGAATAACCCATCAGATCGTGCGATCGCAGATGTGATTGTTATTCCCGGTGCTGCGCAATTAGATGGAACACCTGGTCCTGTACTGCAAGCGCGACTTGAGCAAGCGGTGAGATTATTTCGCGCCGGCGTAGCACCACTTGTCATCACTGTTGGAGCAGGTGCTCCAGGAGATCGTACAACTGAGGCAGACTCAGGGCGTCGCTGGCTCATCAATAATGGAGTTCCACGGAGTGCGGTGATTGCACTGCCAGAAGGTCGCGATACGTTGACTCAGACAAAGTTGTATGTGAAAGAGATGCGGGAGCGATCAATAAAAAGTGTTGTGATTGCAACCGACCCATTTCACTGTCAGCGCGCGATGACAATGGCTCGCGATCTTGATGCAGATCCATTCTGTGCGCCAGTTCCTGATGGTCCTAACTCACTTGAAGGATCTACCTATCGCTACCTGATTCGTGAAGCAGGTGCCTATCTTTCTTACATCACTTTAGGGCGCAGGGGAATTCACCTCAGCGATCACCTAGGCTAAGCCCATGTCATATAGCCAGAGAGATCAAGAACGGTTCTTCTTTGAACCAGCAAAACGCTCTGGACGCACTGAATTCATGCGCGATCGTGCGCGCGTTATTCATTCTGCCGCGCTAAGAAGACTTGCAGCGAAGACGCAAGTTGCAGTTCCTTGGGAGAACGATTTTCAACGCACGCGCTTGTCGCACTCTATGGAATGTGCGCAAATTGGTCGAGAACTTGGCGAATCACTTGGCGCAGATCCAGATCTTCTTGAAACTGCATGTCTCTCCCACGATCTAGGTCATCCGCCATTTGGACATAACGGTGAAGAAGCGCTGGCTGAAATTGCAGAAAACTTTGGTGGCTTTGAAGGAAATGCGCAGAGCTTTAGATTACTTACACGTATCGAAGCAAAGACAGTTGATACCGATGGAAAATCTGTGGGCCTTAATCTGACTCGTGCCAGCCTTGATGCAGCAACAAAATATCCTTGGCCACGTAGTGTTAATTCTCGTAAGTTCGGCGTCTATGACGATGATGTTGAAATTTTCAATTGGGTGCGAGAAGGCGCACCAGATGGACGCCAATGCATCGAAGCACAGATCATGGATTGGTCTGATGACTGCGCATACTCAGTTCATGATCTAGAAGATGCAATCTTTGTTGGCACTGTAAAAGTCTCTGATTTTGAACGAGATTTCGATACTTTGTATTCAGAGATGGTGACAAGCTACAAAAGCGATGCGAGTAAAGATGAAGTTGCCGCCGCACTTACTCGCCTTGAATCACTATCTTGCTGGCCACGCACCTATGATCGATCACATCGCTCTCTTGCCCGCCTCAAGGATTCAACATCTCAGTTAATTGGTCGCTTTGTTCTGGCGGCCGAAATGCATACACGAGAAATTCATGGCACAGGTGCCTTGATGAGATACAACGCTAATCTTGAAATTCCTAGAGAGCAGAGAGTCGAAGTTGATTTTCTCAAAGCCATTGCTGGGCACTACTTAATTAGCGCTGATGCATCTCAGGAAAGATATGCCGGGCAGAAAAAGCTGATCGCAGAGCTTGTTGAGATGCTCTATGCACAAGCCCCGCAAGCACTTGACCCAATTTTTCTCGACGACTGGGCTTTAGCCGACAACGACGTCGCTCGAATGCGTGTGGTGATTGATCAAATTGCCAGTCTGACTGATCCTGGGGCATATGCCTTGCACGCTCACCTACGCGGACATTAGATAGGGTGGGGATATGGCCGGTCGTATAAAAGCAGAGGATGTTGCACACATCCGCGACCATGCCCCGATCGATGAAGTTGTTGGCGAGTACGTTCAACTTAAATCTGCCGGCGGAGGACAGAAGAAGGGCCTATGCCCCTTTCATGATGAGAAATCTCCATCGTTTCACGTAACCCCGAGCAAGGGTTACTTCCATTGTTTTGGCTGTCAGACCGGTGGCGACGCTATTTCATTTCTCATGAAGATTGATCACCTGACATTTACAGAAACTGTAGAACGACTTGCTGAACGCATTGGTTACACGCTGCGTTATGAAGAAAGCGGAAGCACACCATCTGGACCATCAGTAAATCGATCACGTCTTGTAGCCGCCAACGCATTAGCTGCAATTTTCTTCCAGGAGCAACTTAATACTTCACCCGATGCAGCGCACGGCCGTGATTTATTAACCAAGCGCGGTTTTGATAAGGAAGCCTGTACGCTTTTTGGAGTTGGGTATGCCCCTGATTCGTGGGATGCGATGACAAAACATCTGCGCGCTGCCGGCTACACAATTGAAGAGCTCGAACTCGCAGGGCTTTCCAAGATGGGCGAGCGAGGCCCGATTGATAAATTTAGAAATCGCCTCACCTGGCCTATTCGCGACATCTCTGGCGATGTAGTTGGCTTTGGTGCGCGAAAGCTTGCAAGTGATGAAGAAGATCAAGGGCCTAAATATTTGAATACCTCTGAAACGCCAATCTACAAGAAAAGCCAGGTGCTCTACGGATTGGATATGGCAAAGAAAGAGATTGCAAAGAAGCGCCAGGTAGTCATTGTTGAGGGATATACCGATGTAATGGCCGCTCAGTTGGCCGGAATCACAACCGCGGTTGCAACATGTGGAACCGCTTTTGGTGCTGATCATATTCGGATTATTCGGCGATTATTAATGGATGATGACGCTTTCCGTGGGGAAGTTATCTTTACATTCGATGGAGATGCAGCAGGGCAGAAGGCTGCAATGCGGGCATTTAGCGAAGATCAAAAATTTGTTACTCAAACATTTGTCGCTGTTGAACCAGATGGTTTAGATCCTTGCGATCTGCGACAGACCAAAGGTGATTTAGCGCTGCGTGATCTGATTGCAAAACGTGTGCCTCTCTTTGAGTTTGCAATTCGCACCGAACTCAAACTTCACAATCTTGCAACAGCAGAAGGTCGTGTAAATGCTTTGAATGCAACAGCGCCTTTAGTTGCGCAGATTCGAGATAAGTCGCTAAGGCCTGAGTACTCAAGGCTTCTTGCAGGGTGGCTTGGTGTTGAGGTTGAGATTGTGACATCAGCGGTAGGACAAGGAGCGAGGCGAAGTGCACCGCAAGAGCAAGAGCCTGATCAGGCTGATCAATCATGGCGTCCGCATCCGCAAGAGCCCAGGCTCTTGCTCGAACGAGAAGTTCTCAAAGCGCGTTTACAGATGCCTGACTTGGTAACTACATGGAGTGAAATTGAAGCAGCAGCCTTTACTCATCCTGCCTATATCGAGATGAAAAAGACTATTGATGCGCAAACAAGTTCAACAATTGCAATTGATGATGTAATCGATGAACGAATGAAAACGCTATTTACAGAACTCACTGTTGAGCCAATTCGTTCTGATGGTGAAGTTTCTGCTCGCTACATTGAAAGCATCGTTGCCCGTCTTCGCGAAGTTGGTATAAGTCGGGCGATCGCTGAACTGAAATCAAATCTGCAACGCCTCAATCCTGTTGAAAATCCAGATGAATACAACACAGCATTTGCCACCCTTGTTGCCCTAGAAACTACCCGCCGCGGTCTACATGAGTTGTCGTTAGGCTCCCTGTAGCGCCTTCGATTTTCGTCCTCACGCTCAGGTGAGGTAGAGTCAGCGCTCAACGCCATTCCCTCATAGCTCAACGGCAGAGCAGCCGACTGTTAATCGGCAGGTTCTTGGTTCGAATCCAAGTGAGGGAGCTTCGCACCCGTTATACAAGCGACTCACAGATACTTTTAAGCCATAGAGATAAGAATGGTCGGTATGAGACAGATGAGGCTAAAGAGTTCAGGAAAGTTCGTTGCAATATTTCTTGCCGGCGCAATTGTCGCCGGTGGTGTCACGGCGGTTGCAAATACCCCCGCGCCATCTTCAATAACAGCGTGTGCTGATAAGCGCACCGGCGCGCTATTCCTATCTTCGACAGGCACCTGCCCCACCAACCGAACCTTGATTCAAATTGGTGGGCCAACGATGAATGCCAAGGCGATTGCCTCACTTGTCACGCCTACAGTTGTTTCAATCTCAGTGACAGCAGCGGCCGGAAGTGGCACAGGCTCTGGCTCGATCTATAAGAGTTCAGCAAGTGGAAGTTTTATTATTACCAATAACCATGTGATTGAAGATGCAGTAACAGGCGGAACCATCAGAGTCGAATTTACAAATGGTGATCAAGTTGTTGCAACAATAGTTGGCCGAGATCCTATGTATGACATTGCCGTGCTTTCAATCAAAACAGGAAATCTTCCAACAATTGCAATCGGTGATTCTTCTAAAGTATTTGTCGGAGATCCTGTCTTGGCAATCGGTTCACCCCTTGGTCTTGCAAGCACTGTTACTAGTGGAATCATTTCAGCGCTCAACCGTCCGGTCACTGCCGGAAGTGAGGGTAGCGAATCGTATGTAAATGCTATTCAAACAGATGCGGCGATTAACCCCGGCAATTCAGGCGGCGCACTCGTCGATGCGCAAGGAAGAATTATTGGCGTCAACTCTGCAATCGCAACGCTTTCATCTGGTGGTGTCAGCGGATCAATTGGGCTCGGATTCTCGATTCCGATCAATGAAGCGAAGCGAGTCATTGAGGAAATCATTGCAACTGGAAAATCAACTAGACCGCTTCTTGGCGTTGAAATTGATAGAACATTTACGGGAATTGGTGCTCGTATTCAAGCGCTAGTTCCTGACGGAGCCGCAGAGAAGGCTGGCATCCCAGTCAGATCAATAATTAGATCAATTGACGGAGTCAGAATTCCAAACGGTGAAGCGGCAATCGTCAAGATCCGTTCATATGCTCCTGGCACAACAATCACAGTTGTTGTAGATCTGCCCAATAGCGGCGGCAGCAAGTCCTTTAAGGTAACCCTCGGTAGCGCTCCATCCATGTAGAGTTCGGATATGGCCTTATTTCAGCTAAAGATTTCATTGCCAGATCAACCTGGTTCACTTGGGGCGATTGCATCTGCAATTGGTGCTGCAGGCTGTGACATTCGATCCTTGAGCGTCTTGGAATCAAAAGATGGAATTGGTTATGACGAATTCCTTGTTGCCGTTCCTGGTACTGACCCAACAGATCTTGTGGCAGTCCTTTCATCAATGGGTGGCGTAAACGTTATTTCAATAGACCCAGTAACTTCTTAGTTTTTCACTCGCTATGAAGCGCATTCTTTACATTCCATTTGATCATCTTCATAGAAATTTTGGCGTGCTCAAAGAGGCAGATCCACGCAGTGATCTCATTGTTTTTGTGGAAAGTATGCGTATGACTACCGGACGCCCCTGGCACCCATTACGGCTTCACTTTCTCATTTCAAGTGCCCAACATTTTGCGCAGAGCCTGCGGGCTGAGGGATTCACAGTTGAGTACGTAAGCAGTTCATCAACGATTGACGGTTTAGATCAGGTACGCGCTCAATACGGCGAGCTCCCTATCGTCTGCGCCGAACCTTCCTCGTTCAAGCAGAGCGCGAATTTATCGGCATATGGAGTCACCTTTATCGACAACGATTTCTTTCTCACACCGCGTGCGCTTTTTCGGGATTGGGCCACATCACAGAAGAGTTTTCTGATGGAGAACTTTTACCGCGGTCAACGGTTACGACTTGGAGTACTTGTCGAGGGGAATTCACCAGTGGGCGGGGCATGGAACTTTGATAAAGAGAATCGATTACCACCTCCGAAGAACTACAGATGGCCTCCCTATCTCGAATTCGCACCCGATGAAATTGATCAAAGTGTTGCAGAGCAGTTAGGAATTAAACCCCCCAGCACGTGGGCGACGACAAGAGAAGGTGCGCTCAAGGCGTTGCAGAACTTCATCGACAATCACTTCGCTGAATTTGGCCCATACGAAGATGCGATGCCGTCAGATAACTGGGCGCTGCACCACTCGTTGTTAAGCCCGTATATCAATAACGGGTTACTTCATCCATCTGAAGTTGTTGATGCAGCCGTTGCCGCCTTTGCCACTGGCACGATTCCAATCGCCTCGTGTGAAGGATTTATCCGACAGGTGATCGGATGGCGTGAATACGTCAATGGGATGTATTGGTTTCTCGGCGAAGATTACCGACACAATAATCAGTTGAACGCTAATCGCCCCTTGCTTCCACTTTTTAGTGATCCAAGTAAAACATCGATGAATTGTGTGAAATCTATCGTCAGCGATATCAAGGATCGCGCATGGGTGCATCACATTCCACGGCTCATGGTGTTAAGTAATTTAGCGTTAATAACGGGGAGCAACCCGCAAGAATTTCTTGATTGGATGCGTGAGAATTTTGTTGATGCCTCTGAGTGGGTGATGGTCCCCAATGTCATTGGAATGGGACTGCATGCAGATGGGGGAGCGATGATGACAAAACCTTATGCAGCGGGTGGTGCCTACATCTCTCGCATGAGTACATATTGCAAGGGTTGTGTTTACAACCCCAAGTTACGTGTGGGCGATACGGCTTGCCCATTTACAACGCTGTACTGGGACTTTCTTGATCGACATCGCGAGGACTTTGCTAAGAATCACCGAATGAGCCAACAACTCTTTGGAATTAAGCGGCTCTCGGATTTACCTGAATTGAAAGAGAGAGCGATAGAAGTGTTACAAGGTCTTGACCGCGGTGAAATTTAAGCAAGCGGTTCAATTCTTGCGCCATCACTAGGAAGTGATGTGAAGAAGCGAGGAGCATGAAATCCTGTTGAAGCGAATGCGACTTTGATTGCATCTTCGATCTCACCAATCTTTACCTGATCAGCCAAGGCAATCGCGCTTCCACCAAAACCGCCACCCACCATTCGCGCACCAATGGCGCTATGTAAGATTGCCGTATCTACTGCGCAGTTAAGTTCAGGGCAAGAAACTTCATAATCATCGCGAAGTGATTGGTGAGATGCGTTCATTAGTTGACCCAGGGTTGTGAAGTCCTTGTTTACGAGGGCATCGACTGCTCTAAGTACGCGCTCGATCTCGGTTACTGCGTGATGTGCACGTTTGTACTCTTCCTCAGTAATCTGGGATCTGACATCTTCCAGTGCACTTTGGCTAAGATCCCGAAGTGAGGTAATCCCTAGCTTTGCGACAACACTTTCACAAGAGCTTCTGCGTTGGGCATATCCACCGTCTACGAGTGCATGCTGTACTTGAGTATCGATAATTAGCAATTGCAAACCAGAGGCACCCAGATCAAAGGGCAGAAGTCGAGTTTCCAGATCACGGCAATCAAGCAAAAGCGCAGAACCCGACTGAGCCATCAGTGATACCGATTGATCCATAATCCCGCATGGCACCCCGACGAAATCATTTTCTGCCTTCTGGGCTAAGAGCGCCAACTCTTTACGTGAAAATCCGCAGGAGAATAATTCATTGAGTGCAAGAGCAACAGCACATTCAAGGGCAGCAGATGAAGAAAGCCCGGCACCAAGGGGCACTCGACCATCGATTTCAATATCAACACCACTGTGAATATTAAGTGCCCAGATCACGCCTAAAACATAACGTTCCCAATCCCCATCGCTACGAGGAAGCAATTGATCTAGCGAGGTTGAAATAAGGTGATTAGGGCGTTGCGCTGAACGAATGCGAATATCTCGGTCTTCACGCTTTCGAATGCGAGCGAATGTGCGATCTGCAATAGCGAAGGGAAGAACAAGGCCCTGGCTGAAATCAATGTGCTCACCAATCAGATTCACACGTCCAGGGGCAGATGCGATTACATCAGGAGCGAGCCAGTCTGACATTTATAACTGTACGTCGCGTAATTGTCCGGCAGATTGTTCAGGCTTGAGATCCATAATGAATGCACCCATCGCTGACTCACTACCAGCCAAATACTTTAACTTGCCAGGTGCACGACGAACGCTTGCAATCTGCCAATGCAGGCGCAGGTACTCGCGCCCTTCTCGCACTGGTGCTTGATGCCATGTTGCGATGTATGCCATGGCAATTCCAAAGACACCATCCAGGCGCTTCATGACTTCAATTGAAATTGATGGGAAGGCATCAGCTTGTTCTGCCGAAAGGCTAGCTAAATCTGCAACAGGGGAAAGGGGAGCAACATGAATCTCGAATGGGTATCTAGCAGCGTATGGGACAAATGCCACCCAGTGATCATTTCTAGCAATAATGCGATCGCCATCGCGTAGTTCGCGTGCAACGACATCATCAAAGAGCACTCGACCGGTCTCTTCATGGTGAGCTTTTGCAACCTCCAGCATCTTCTCCACTCGTGCAGGAATATATGAGTATGCGTATATCTGACCATGCGGATGAAAGAGCGTAACGCCAACCTCTTCGCCGCGGTTTTCAAATGGTGCGATATGTCTAATGTAGGAGTGAGTTGACAGTTCGCGCACTCGATCACGCCATGCCTCCATCAGTGTGCGGACTTGTCTCTGCGAGAGATCAGCAAATGATCCGCCATGATTATCAGTAAAGCAGATCACTTCACATTTACCTGCTGCAGTCCCTGCATCTGTATCTGTACCCACTATGTCAGGTAGCGCCCAATCACCTTCTGGCGCGCGCAGTGATGGAGAACGATTATCAAAGACGACAACTTCATAACTACTATCTGGAATTTCACTTAAGAGATCTGCGCGAGTAGGGCAGAGTGGACAAAGTTCTTTTGGTGGCAAGAAGACGCGACCTTGTCGATGTGCTGCCATGACGACCCATTCATTGAGAAGTGGGTCAAGACGTAATTCGCCAATCCCTGGCTGTTCCTCGACAGGGCGCGTATCTGATGCGGTACGAGTATGTGGTGTGCTGTCGTAATAACGAATAGTTCGCCCATCGGCCATGGGGAGATCGCTGCGAAGAACCCCGCTATCGAGTTTTATCACCTGGCTCATAATGGCACTACTGTAGCGATTGAGATGCGAAAAAAAATCAATTGACGCGGAACATCAGCCTTTTTGCCTCTGATTTCGATTAATTCTTGATCTGCTTAGCACAGCTATCAAAAGCCGGCTTTGGTTTTGTGGGCTGCTTTGTTGGCGAAGGTGAAGGTGTAGGGGTTGGTCCTTCTGTAATCACAAATTCAATAGGCGTGCGAATCTTTGCGTGCGTACCAGTGGCATCAACAAAGCCAATGTGACCTGGCCATGTTCCTGCCGGCAAACCTTTAATTGTTAAGGTCCATGCGCCACTAGTGGAACGATCAACCCTCTGATTAAGTAAGTTTTCTGGGCGATTAGTTGCATTGGGATAGAAACGAACAGTTCCTGTCACAACCGGTAGTCCAGTTGGTCTAAAGACTTCAACTTTTACTATGGCATTTTTATCCGTGGAACTCGCCTTCACCGATGTAATTGAAATCGTCGACGTTTCATTCTTCGGCATAAAATCGCCGGGTGCTGGTGTCCACGTTCCTGTTGCTAACGCCAGGAAGTCATCTTGAGTTCCACGAAAAACATTGAGGTCAAGCCTATTTCCAGGCACTCCATATTTTGGTGCGATCCCACAGGATGTGTACTGCCAGATGATCCACTGTGAAGAGCAATTAATCGAAGTCCACGAATGCACATAACATCCACCAGGCTTGAGTCCAGGCTGTGCGATTGGATCTGCTGGATCAATTCCGTATTGCGCTAGCCACAATGGATATTGCGCCAGTTCTTCATCTCGGACCATCGCATTTTCCAAGAATGCTGGATATGAATAAAGGATTGGGGTGCGACCTGTTTTTTCTTTGACGATGGCAAGAAAAGTTTTGGCCCAGAGCGTTACTGCTTGTTTGCTCGCATACTTAACACAGCCTGAGTTATCGTAGAGAACGCAGTTATTTTCAAGATCAAGTGCGTAAGGAAGATCCATCTCGTTATACCCACCGAGTGCTGCCAATCGCCACAGAACTTTCTGTGCTTGTGCCGCAGCATCAGTCTTAATCGTTGCAGGGTCTTTTGAATCAGGCATGTATGCATAGTGATAAAAGCCTGTATATATCCCTGCAGCCTGTGCCGCCGAGCGATCCATGATCACGTACTTAAGTGCAAGTGCATCTGAATCATCTCGTGAATCAGATGCCTTAATCATGACAAATCGAAGTCCGGCTTTATATTTCTTAACAAAATCAATAGGTTCATCATTAGGGTGTTGCCATCTACTGACATCAGATCCATGAATACGTCCACCTGGCCCATTGGAATGAACCACTAAAGGCGATCCATCAATCATCTCTGGTGTGGGTTTGATGATGATCTCACGTGCAGTTGAGTAAAGAACTTTGCCAGAAACTTTCGCCTTTGCCCGATACTTCATCTTTGCATCAAGGGCTGTTGCAACCGCAACTACTCTCCAGGTTCCAACCTTTGCACTCTTAGTTGAAAAACGGGTGTCCTGCCATTTTCCTTTGAGAAAAACTTGCACAGTTATTGGAACATTTGATCTCGCTGGCTTAATTTGTCCAAAGAGCGTGACAATTGGTTCTGAGCGACCTGGTGTTTGATTGAGTGACATGGTCAACGTCGAGCCAGCAGCATAGGTTGGCGTTGTATATAAAAGTCCGGCGATGAGAGTAAGTGATAGAGCGATGAGTGATTTCTTCACGGGATTTGTCGAATCTCTAGC
>JBIJAL010000002.1:0-41754 GCA_044345775.1 Candidatus Planktophila sp. | reverse complement strand
GAGCAGCGCTTTAACGTAATCAATTGCATCGGCTTCAGATTCAGCCATGTAATGTGAGTTGCCTGATTTTGTGTTGTGGGTAAATGCACCACCAAGTTCTTCCATACCAACATCTTCACCAGTAACAGTTTTGATAACTTCAGGACCTGTAATAAACATATTTGAAGTTTCTTTGACCATGATCGTAAAGTCGGTAAGTGCTGGTGAGTAAGCTGAACCACCGGCACATGGCCCAAGAATGAGTGAAATCTGAGGAATCACTCCTGACGAGCGAGTATTGAGTCGGAAGATTTTTCCATAACCGTTAAGGGAAGCGACACCTTCTTGAATTCTTGCTCCACCTGAATCATTAATTCCGATGAGTGGAATTCCGCTCTTGAGCGCAAACTCTGCGATCTTTACAATTTTCTCGGCATGAACTTCTCCGAGACTTCCTCCGAAGACTGTAAAGTCTTGGGAGTAAAGTGCGATTGGCCGTCCATCTACTGTGGCGGTTCCAATGATAACTCCATCTCCGTAGGGGCGTGATTTCTCCATGCCGAATTGGGTTGAACGATGGCGAGCGAACTCATCGATTTCAGTGAAAGAGTCAGCATCAACGAGCATCTCGATACGCTCGCGGGCGGTGTATTTACCTTTGGCATGTTGCTTTTCAACGGCTCGAGCCGAGCCTGCATGGATCGCCTCATCAATTTTCTCGCGAAGATCATCAATTTTTCCGGCAGTAGTGTGCAGATCTGGGCTCATGTCTATACGGTACTAGCCATGGGTATAGATATGCCAAGAGCGCCACTGGATCAGAGCACAATCGCTGCTGCTTTATCGCAGTACTGGCGAGTAAGCGTGGTTGATCTCACGGCATCTACCCAAGACGATCTCATGAAAAAAATTACCGCCGGAGATTCGCGCAATGGAGAAGTGATCATTGCAAATTATCAGAGTGCAGGTCGCGGCCGATTAGATCGAACTTTCAGCGCACCTGCATCCACGGCACTTCTCTTCTCGCTTTACCTTATTCCAGAACGATCCCGCGAAAATTGGGGATTCATTCCGCTCTTAGCAGGTTTATCTGTCGCACGGACATTGAGTGAAGTGGATAAGGAAATTTCAATTAAGTGGCCGAATGATTTACTTATAGGTGAGAAAAAAGTTGCTGGGATAATTTCTACTCTTCATGGCCAGGGTGTCATAGTGGGCATTGGATTAAATGTCTCAATGAAGAGCGAAGAGCTACCTGTACCAAGTGCGACGTCACTGGAATTAGAAGGATTTACAACCCTTGATCGAAATCAACTGATTGCAGCGATCCTCAACTCTCTTGAAAAAGATTTCATTGATTGGGATCATGGTTCCTCATTCTGCAGTCAGTATCTTGTTCACTCTTCAACTATTGGAAGTATGGTGCAGATTGAGTTACCAGATGGGGTGAAGCATCAATCCAAGGCGCTCTCAATTGATGAGCTGGGTCAACTGCACCTAGAAGATGGCCAATGCATTTCGGTTGGGGATGTTATTCATCTACGATAAGCAGGTGAAGAACCGCTTTCCTACAGTAGGTGTCATTGGAGCAGGTCAACTGGCTCGGATGAGCATTGCTCCTGCAATTGCGCTGGGAATCACAATGAAACTTTTTGCACAGAGTAAAGAGGACAGCGCAGCCCAGGTTTGTGACCACGTGGTGGGCGATTACAGAAACTTAAAGGAAGTTCTTGATTTCGCCAAAAATTGTGATGTCATCACATTTGAACATGAGCTTATTCCTCTTTCGATAATTAAAGGGCTTGAGGCACAAGGTGTTCGCGTCTATCCGCCATCGTCAGCCTTTATCTACTCTCAGGACAAAGCCGCTATGCGGACTCTTCTGAGTGATCTTCCATCACCTCAATGGTCAGTTGTTACCGATGCCGAGAAAGTTACTACGTTTCCAGTCATCGCCAAGGCTATATCGGGAGGATATGACGGTCGAGGAGTATGGAAAATTTCGAACCGTGACATGCTCGATGAAGTGATGAGTAGTAACCCACAGTTGCTTATTGAAGAGTTGATTGAATTTGACTGCGAAATTGCCGTAATGGTTGCGCGGTCACCACATGGACAGGTAAGTACGTGGGCACCTACACATACAGTTCAAGAGAATGGAATCTGTATCCGTACAGTGACACCGGCTCAAATTATTAGCGCTGCTGTTGCCGAGAAGGCCACCTCGCTGGCACTTCTGATTGCACAACGAGTGGGACTTGTAGGGGTAATGGCTGTTGAGTTATTTGTTCGCGGCGAAGATGTATTCATTAATGAACTTGCCATGCGTCCACATAACTCTGGCCATTGGACAATTGAGGGCGCAGTGACAAGCCAATTTGAACAGCACCTTCGCGCGATCTTAGATCTACCGCTCGGTGATCCTTCGATGACGGCAAAAATTGCAGTGATGGGCAATCTTCTCGGCGGAGAGAAAACAGATATGTATCGCCCATATCTGCACCTGATGGCACGAAACCCAGAGCTCAAGGTTCATCAATATATGAAAGAGGTGCGGCCAGGTCGCAAGATTGGACATGTCACCGCACTTGGTCAAAATCTCCTACACTTAGAGGAATTGATAGGGCATGCGTGCGACTATATGAGCGGAGAAATTGATGAGTGATGTAGCGATCATCATGGGTTCTGATTCAGATTGGCCAGTAATGATTGAGGCCGCCCACACACTTGATGCACTAGGTATTTCGTATAAAGCTGATGTTGTTAGCGCACATCGCATGCCAACTGAGATGGTGGAATTTGCTCAAGGTGCAGTTGCAGCAGGATATAAAGTCATCATTGCCGGCGCTGGGGGAGCGGCGCATCTTCCAGGAATGGTCGCATCCCTTACAACGCTTCCAGTTATTGGAGTGCCGGTTGCACTCACGCATCTCGATGGAATGGATTCACTTCTTTCAATCGTGCAAATGCCAGCAGGAGTTCCTGTCGCAACAGTTGGGGTTGGAAATGCAAAGAATGCCGCGCTATTGGCTGCCAGAATTCTCGGTGTATCTGACGCGGTGATCTCTGCCAAGGTTGGGCAAGCACTTAAAGCGGCAAATGAAGAGGCGAAGAAAAAAGGATCGACCTTACATACCAAAAGTAAGACAGGTTTTTAATCCGAACGGCCCTAATCCGAACGACGCTAATCCGAACGACGCTAATCCGAACGACCTAGGGCATGAACCCGCCAGCCAGCATTACGCCACTTATCGCGATCAAGCGCGTTGCGACCATCGATCAAGAATTTCGATTTAACCAATTGTCCGATCACCGATGGATCTAACTCCCGATATTCTTTCCATTCGGTTAAGTGCAAAATGGCATCAGCATCTTTAACAGCATCGACTACGCGCTCTGCATAGACAAGATTAGGGAAACGTTTCCGGGCTGGCTCAATACCCTTGGGATCGTGTACAACAACTGCTGCACCTGCAGCCTGTAGCTGTGCAGCAATATCAAGTGCTGGGGAATCACGCACATCATCACTATCTGGTTTAAAGGTTGCCCCTAACACTGCAATTTTATATTGAGTGAGATCTTCAGAGAGATCTGCGCGCACCACATCAATGACTCGCTGACGTGCACGTAAGTTGATTGCATCGATCTCGCGCAGAAATTCAAGGGCTTGGTCAGCTCCAAGTTCCTGGGCGCGCGCCATAAATGCGCGAATATCTTTTGGTAGACATCCACCACCAAAGCCGATACCTGCTTGGAGGAATCGGCTACCAATTCGTGGGTCATATCCAATTGCTTGTGCAAGAACTGTGACATCACCGCCTGCTGCCTCACAGACTTCTGCCATCGCATTGATGAATGAAATCTTTGTTGCAAGAAATGAATTTGCGGCCACTTTTACAAGTTCGGCGGTTGGAAGATCTGCTCGCACCCAAGGAGTGCCTAGTGCAATAACGGGTTTGTAGACTTCCTTGAGTATTTCTTCTGCGCGATCATTTGCAACGCCAACAACCAGTCGGTTAGGAGTCAAAGTATCTTCAACTGCAAAACCCTCACGGAGAAATTCAGGATTCCACGCTAGATCTGCCTGTGGCGCAGTCAAGGCTAGTGTTGCACGAAGTGCTTGCGCAGTTCCGACTGGGACCGTTGATTTTCCAACGACAAGCGCGCCATCTTTAAGGTACGGCGCTATGGCAGCAACTGAAGAGTTCACAAAGGTGAGATCTGCAGCGAGACCATCCTTGCTCTGTGGTGTTCCTACACAGATAAAGTGCACATCGGCATCTGCTACTGCTGAAAAGTCAGTTGTAAATGAGAGTCGACCCGTCTTCATCTCTGACGCGAGTAGCGTATCCAGCCCAGGCTCATAGAAGGGTAATTTTCCAGTACTCAGCAGATCAACTTTGTCCTGGTCTGTATCAACACCAACGACATCAAATCCAAGTGAAGACATGCAGGCAGCGTGCGTTGCGCCAAGATAACCGCAACCAATTACTGAAAGCTTTAATGACATGGAGATGAGTCTAAGGCACGAACTATTTAATCTCGCCGCATGGATTTTCATCAGATGTGCGAGTCTTGAATATATCTACGATAACAGGGGCTTGTGAAGGGGAGGCCGATGCCGATGGTTCAGGAGTTGGGATGACCTCATCGATGAGAGGGAGATCGTTACGTAGTCGG
The DNA here is from genome assembly GCA_044345775.1 of Candidatus Planktophila sp. Taxonomy (GTDB): domain Bacteria; phylum Actinomycetota; class Actinomycetes; order Nanopelagicales; family Nanopelagicaceae; genus Planktophila. The sequence continues at coordinate 37,095 of JBIJAL010000002.1, read as the reverse complement.
TCAAAGAGATCTGCACTCAGCGCATCATCCCAAATTACGACAGACCCAACGTTGGGATCCCGACCATTTGGATTTGAGATCGGAACCGTGAGAGTGCGCACGTTACCTGACGAAAGATTCTTCAACTGCTTTGCAAGTGTGAGTAGATCATCAGGAGCAAGCCCAGCATCCAGCTTAACGCTGTCCAGGGAGGCGTTAATAAAGTTCTTTAACTTAAATGGGTTGAGTAGAGTTCCGGTACTTGTTGCTTTACGCAACACTGCACTCATGAATTGTTGCTGTCGCTGCATGCGACCGATATCTCCACGGCCATCAAAGTCACGTGTACGAACGTATTTAAGCGCTTCAATTCCATTGAGTGTATGAACTCCTGCACTGAGAACAAGGTGGCTCTTCGGGTCATCTATATCGACCTTTGTGCAGACTTCAACTCCACCTAAGGCATCTACAATTCCAGCAAAACCGGCAAAACTTACTTCAACGTAGTGGTCAATCTTTATCGATGTTGCGAGTTCTATCGTCTCAATCAATAACGGTGCGCCGCCGTATGCAAATGCCCAATTAAGTTTGCCCGGGCGAGCAGAAACAATTGTCTCTTTATTTAAACTACTTGGATGCTCGGGAATTGTCACCAGAGTGTCACGGGGGAGGGAGATGATGGAGGCTCGATCACGAGATTTACTCAGATGGATGAGGAGCATGGTGTCAGATCTGCCACCTGCTGCAACGGCGGTGGATCCAACACGAAGCTCTCGAATTTGTTGCTTGGTTAAGCCCTCACGAGTATCAGATCCCACGACTAGGTAAATTTCCGCTTTGGAGATTTTTTCTGGACGGTTATCAACGGTATTAAAGACATCGATGCGGGCTATAGAGTCGCTGATCTGACTTAGGCCGAAGGAGGAGACTGAAGAGACAAGCACGACTACAATGGATAGTGATGTAATTATCCGAATTGCTCGTGTTGATTTCACGTGGCAAGAGTACTTGGACGATAGCGTGGAGGTGTTATGACATCGCCGAGCGCCTCACAGTCAGCATTACCTGGCATTAGTGTGATCCTGCCGGTTCTCAACGAAGAAGAGCATCTGGAAGAGTCAATCCGCGCGATATTTGCGCAGGACTACGCTGGAGAATTTGAAATTATCTTGGCGATAGGACCTTCAAAAGATCTCACTCAACAGATTGCAGCACGTCTTTCAGATGAGGATCCACGGATCATTATCGTGAGCAATCCCACAGGTCAAACAGCGGCGGGACTCAATCTGGCATTACACCGTTCGACTCAAGAAATCGTGGTGCGAGTAGATGCCCATGCAGAGATTCCACAGAATTATCTTCACTTAGTTGTCGAAATTCTCGCTAACACGGGTGCCGTAAACGTTGGTGGCGTGATGGGTGCAGAAGGAATCACATTTTTTGAAAGCGCAGTTGCTGCGGCAATGTGCAGCCCTTTCGGTGTGGGTGGATCAAGATTTCATATTGGCGGTAAGGCTGGCTATGTCGATACCGTTTATTTAGGAGCATTTCGGCGACAGGCAGTTGTTGATGCCGGTGGTTTTGATGAACGATTTATTCGGGCGCAAGACTGGGAACTTAACTATCGCTTGCGCGAAAGAGGCGGGAAAATTTACTTTGATCCTCGTTTACATGTGACATATCGTCCTCGTCCTAATTTTCGACGATTGGCAACACAGTATTTTGAGTATGGCCGTTGGCGGCGCGTAATCGCCAGAAAGTATCCGGAGACTGTTAATTATAGATATTTAGCCCCACCGCTTGCTCTTATCGGAACCGTTCTATCGCTCTTGGCTGGCACCTTCATTGATCCGTCGCTCTATCTTCCAGCGGCTACATACATCACATTTATCGCGATCACCCCACTCTTTATCTCTAAAGATCTTGCTCACTATCCATTGCTCGTCTTTATTCTGCCTACCATGCATTTTTCTTGGGGATTTGGCTTTCTCACATCACCGCGAAAGCTTGTTCCGGAGTCTCTACGGTAACCTTGCTCTATATGAGTACCCCTGTAAATGTATACGAGCCATATCGCGCCGGCCTGCCCCCGCTCGGTGAATACGGACGTTCTCTCTGGTCACGACGCCATTTTATTGCTGAGTTTTCACGCTCACAGTTGCGTGAACAAAATTACGGATCGGTCTTCGGTCAGCTCTGGCTAGTTCTCAATCCACTCCTGCTTTCGGGCGTTTACTTTCTGCTGATCTTCATCATTGGCGGAAAAGGTGGTCCTGACCGATATGTTCATCTGACGTCAAGCCTCTTCTTCTTTTATCTCATCGCCAATAGCCTCACCGGTGGAGTTAAGTCGATTACTGCTGGTCAGCGCTTAATTATGAATACAGCATTTCCTCGAATAATGCTTCCAATGTCAGCATCCATTATTGCTGTTTTTAAATTCATTCCTACCTTGCTTGTATTCTTCGTGATCAGATCAATTATTGGAGCTCCTTTTTCCTGGCAGATGCTCTGGGCAATTCCAATATTTTTTCTAGGAGTATTTATGGGACTTGGGATGGCAATTAGCATCTCATGCATCAACGTTTACTTCCGAGATATTGCAAGCCTTCTTCCATATATGACGCGAAGCTTAATTTATCTATCACCAATCCTCTATGAGGCGTCAGCACTTTCAGATCGGTTGAGAACGTTTCAAATTGCAAATCCGATTTTCAATTTACTTGATGCATGGTCTCAAGTAATGGTCTACGCGCAGGCACCATCGCTTAGTTCAATTCTCATAACATTGGCATGGGCACTGACAATTTTCTTTATCGGCTCATACTTTTTCCTAACGAGGGAGCGTGATTTCGCTGTCCGTCTCTAGCACACACCCACATCACAGTATTGCGGTATCGGTCAAATCTGTTGGACTCAGGTATGTCACCTCAGTTGATAAGAAACCGACACTTAAAGCGCGCATAAAGAGATTTGGTCGCGGTGGAAAATCTTCACGCATTGTCAACGCAGTAAATGATGTCAGCATTGATATTAACTACGGAACAGTATTAGGAATCATCGGGTCAAATGGCGCAGGAAAATCTTCGCTCATGCGCGTTATCGCAGGAATCATTCCTCCATCACAAGGTCGAGTTGAGGTCTACGGGTCGGTGAGCACTCTTCTCGCACTCGGGGTGGGCTTTAACGCATCCCTCACAGGGCGCGAAAATGTCTACCTTGGTGGATTAGCCGCCGGAATGTCTCGTGAAGAGATCGATAGCCAATTTGATGAGATTGCCGCTTTTTCCGAGTTAGGAGAAGCGATTGATTCCCCGATGCGCACATATTCGTCAGGGATGTATGCACGTCTGGCATTTTCGGTTGCAGCTACCGTGAAGCCAGATATTTTGATTATCGATGAAGCGCTAAGCACTGGTGATGCGCGATTTAAAGAGAAAAGCCTCAATCGCCTCAAGGAACTCCGTGGCGAGGATCGGGCGCTCATCCTTGTCAGTCATGCGTTAGCAACTATTGAAGATGTATGTAATGAAGTTCTTTGGCTACATAAAGGAAAGTTGATGGCTCGAGGAGAACCTCAGCAAATAATCGATCAATACCGCGAGTTTATGCAGGTACGAAAGAGTGCGTCATCTGATGAGGATGTCTAAAAAACTTATCGCGTTATTAATAGCAACTCTTGCTTTTTCAGCCCCAACTGCCAGCGCTCAATCGATTCCTTCAACATTTGAATTCACAGGTAGTGGCTATGGTCACGGTGTTGGTATGAGCCAATTTGGGGCAAGAGCACTGGCGCAATCAGGTGAATCAGCCACTGCAATTTTGAATTATTTTTACAAAGATGTTGAGGTTGTTCCATTTGTTGATACACATACAATTCGAGTCAATATTGCAAATCTCGTAAAATCTATCTCTTTTGCAACGCAGGTACCGGGTGCTCGATTGGAAGTCTTTGAAGGCGATGTCGCTCTCGCACCTGGCCTGATCCCTATAGCAACTTTTGAGAGCAGGAAGCGCGCCACCTTTTCATTTGGTTCACAATCTATTCTCTTGTCGGCCATTGCTAGAGGAAAAGCAGTAACGCTTCGATGGGTTGGAGATGGTGCGGTCATATCGATGTTTAACGGCAAGACGACGAGCAGATACAAATATGGTTACATTACGATAAAAGTTCTTCGTGGAGCGCTGGCGGTAACAAATACGATGGCGTTGAGAGATGAATACCTTTATGGAATTAGTGAAGTGTCATCGAGTTGGCCAAGCGCCGTATTAGAAGCACAGGCAATCGCCTCACGTAGTTACGCACTGTCAAAGCTAGGTGTTGTACGTGCAGTCTGTGATTGTCAGGTTTACTCGCATATCTCTGATCAGAATTTTGTTGGATTTTCAAAAGAGAGCGAGCCTCGTTTTGGGCATTTATGGAGAGCCGCCGTAGATCGCACAATCGTTGATACAACAACTAGCTTGGTTGTTTTAAGTGGAGGAAAGCCGGCACAGACCTATTTCTTCTCCTCATCTGGAGGCGCAACTCAAAGCACTCTCGATGCATGGGGAGGCTTTACCGCATACACGCAATCCGTTCCAGATACTGTCAGTGTTGATGTGAAGATAAACCCTCGATTTGCTTCGTGGAAAGCATCAGCAGCGCAAGAGTCGGTTGCAAAGGCATTCTTGTTACCTGATGTAGTTTCACTTGAAGTGCTCACGCGAAACGAAGCGGGCGCTGTTACTTTTATAGCAGCCACTTCTTCCACGGGCATAGTAAAAAAACTCCGTGGCGATACATTTAGGAGTCGAGTGAAGATTCCTTCACCATGGTTTAGCGTGGTGATTCCAACAGACCCTCAGGGCTAGTGTGAGTGAAGAATTGAATTAAGCCCGCCCCACGATCCTTCGCGCATAACAACTTCTAGGCAACCATCGAGAGAGTTACGACGAAATAGAAGATTACTACCGCCATTGAGCGTTGAAGCTTTTGCAATCTGACCATCTGGAAGTCGTACCTTTGCAGCAGCGGTGATGTAGGTACCGGCCTCGACGACACAGTTATCACCGAGAGAGATGCCTAGCCCAGAGTTTGCTCCAAGCAGACACTTTTTCCCGACAGAGATCACCTCTTTGCCACCGCCACTGAGCGTGCCCATTATTGATGCGCCACCACCGATATCACTGCCATCATCGACAACGACTCCAGATGAGATGCGACCTTCCACCATTGAAGCTCCGAGAGTTCCGGCATTAAAGTTAACAAAACCTTCATGCATCACAGTTGTTCCTGGAGCAAGATGTGCGCCGAGGCGCACGCGATCAGCATCAGCGATACGCACTCCCGATGGGATAACGTAATCAACCATTCGTGGGAATTTATCTACGCTCATTACTGTGATGTGTCCATGGCGTGCTCGCAGTGCAGCGCGCACATCTTCAAATCCCTCGAGAGCGCAGGGGCCAACTGAAGTCCAGACAACATTTGTCAGCAGCGAAAAAATCCCATCAAGTGCGAGCCCGTGAGGTTTGACTAGGCGATGAGAGAGTAGATGAAGGCGTAGGTAGGCATCTACTGCATCCTTTGGGGCAACGCTAAGATCAATCTCGCAGGAGACAATTTCGCGGCTGACTTTTCGGATCTCATCTTTTCCAACTAACTCTTTGAGAGTCGATGAAGGCTCACCAACGAGTGCGCCGAGAGTCGGTGCTGGAAACCAGACATCAAGCACAGTCGATCCAGAGAGAGTTGCGATTCCGTGACCTGAAGCCAGTCCGGGATGCGCATGTGATTCAGTCATCATGAGCTTACAATATCGCCTATCCTTATTTTCATGGAGCGACAATCCAAGAATACTCTCGCAATAACAGTCCATTGCGCTGCACCCATTGAGAAAGTTTGGGCGGAGATTGAAAATTGGAGCGCTCAAGGCGATTGGATGCTATCGACAACCGTCTGGCTCACATCCGAACAGCGCACCGGAGTTGGAACCACAATCGCCGCTTTTACCGGACCATTGCATCGACGGTATCCATCTTTTTCTGCCCTGGGTTTGTTAGACACGATGACTGTAACTGTGTGGGAACCTCCAACGCGATGCGATGTGATTCATACAGGGGCCCCCTTAAAAGGAAGCGGCACATTTCTTCTTGAAGAGACAGGGCCAAATACCACCGCCTTTCATTGGAGTGAGACGATCGATATTCACCGTGCACTCTTTCTTATTGGCGCGCCATTCATCTGGCTCGGCGTAAAAATCTCACTCTGGCGCTTTTCCAGGCTCTTTAACAATTAATTGTGACCATACAAGTTGGTTAGTACTCCCACCGATATTTGATAGCAGGTAACCTCATCCCATGGGAGCGCCGAAAACCCTTGCTGAAGTGCTCGCCGCACTTCCTGAGGAAGAGCGCATCATTTTGACCTTGGCATATCTGCGGGGAATGAGCGCTATTGAGATTGCCACCCTTCTTGGCGTGCCTCCTAAGTCAGTCGAAGCGGTAATTACCTCAGGAAAGGCGCGCTTAACCGCCGAATTAGGCATATAGCGCTCTCTCGATTTCATAGATGGCCTGAGGTGCGAGATACTTAGCCCTCACTTTCGACTACCCCCGATCGAAGGTTCACATTTTTTCAGGGGCTTTGAAGAGGCTTTAAAGGAGTCCATCATGGCAGCTATGAAACCTCGCACTGGTGATGGTCCAATGGAAGTAACCAAAGAGGCGCGCTCGCTGGTGATGCGCATTCCTCTGGAAGGTGGCGGACGACTTGTCGTTGAACTCAATCCCACCGAAGCAAATAATCTCAGTGCAGCTCTTGAAGCCGCCGTTGCACTCATCAAGAAGTAATCCCTTTCGGCCCACGGGTTCTCATGGAAATTAGCGCGCTCAATCCCGATATTGATTCGATATCAACCTCTGATGTTATTGTCATTAGTTACATCATTTTGCCTGCAGAAGGTGCAAGCGCGCCAGAGGTAATTTTTAATGCCCACCCCGCGATTGTGAAGAAGATCGAAAAAATCTTTGCGGTAGATCTTCGTGATGAACTTTCATTCTTCTCACCCACAGGTAAAGCGGCAGAAATTAATGAGATACCGGTGAGTGCACCAGAGAGCACTGTTGAAAAAATAGTTTTACTAGGGCTAGGTGATCAATCACTCGCCTCATTTAGAACTGCAGGTGCGGCTCTAGGACGAAAAGTCCGTGGTACCGATAAGAAATATGCAACTTTGGCCCCAACCAAGCGCGATGAAGTTATTGCTTTTGCGACTTCTGCATTTCTAGGACATTACACATGGACTATGAAAACAACTGTGAAGGCGGCGGATCCTGAAATTGAGATCGTCACACCCGAAACAGAGCCAGTTGATCACGCTCGAGTTGTCGCCAGAGCAATCTGTGAGGCTCGTGATCTCATCCATACTCCATCGAATATTAAGAACCCATTGTGGATGGCAGATCAGGCGCGAGAAGTGGCGAGACAGAACGGTTTAGAGATTTCAGTTCTCTCTGGCGCAGGATTGAAAGAGTTTGGTGGATTGCGTGCTGTTGGGAATTCATCCCCAAACCCAGGGCCTCGATTTATACACCTGACTTACACCCCCAAAGGTACCAAGGGCGCATCAAAAATTCCTCACGTAGTTCTCATTGGCAAAGGGATCACCTTTGATACCGGTGGAATTTCTCTCAAGCGCCCATACGACACCATGACGGCGATGAAGAGCGATATGGCGGGTGCGGCAGCAATTTTGGCAACTATCGGTGCGATTGCAAAGCTTGGCGCTAAGGTCAAAGTCAGCGTACTCATGATGTGTGCAGAGAATGCTCTATCAGGATCTTCTCAGCGACCAAGTGATGTTATTAAACATTACGGTGGAAAAACAGTTGAAGTAATTAATACAGATGCTGAAGGCAGATTGGTTTTGGCAGATGGATTAGCCTTTGCAGATATCAATCTTGATCCTGATTATGTTGTTGATATTGCAACACTGACCGGGGCTATCTCTTTGGGTCTTGGTCGTCAATACGCGGCGATGTATACGCGCAATAAAGCACTCGCACATACTCTCTCAGAGATCGGAGAGCGCACCGGCGATCGCGTTTGGCAGATGCCGCTCATCGATGATTACACGGATGGACTAGTAAGTGATATCGCAGATTTCAATCACACCGCCGATAAAGGTCACTATGGCGCAGGCTCAGTCACTGCTGCGCTATTTCTTGAACAATTTGTTGGTCAGCGTCAATGGGTCCACCTCGATATCGCCGGAACCGCGCGCAGTGAGAGTGACTCAGGAGAAAACCCCAAGGGCGGAACTGGTTTCGGCGTGCGTTTACTCGTGGAGTGGCTAACATCCCTCTCATGATCAATCAGGTTGACCCCCACTCTTATGCTGAAGGTTTCATTGGTGAGAGCGTTGAAAAATCACAAGCTCGTACTCGTGGGGCTGAGGTTGGCGCAATTGATGTAACTCCTGGCGTTGGCTCGTATCTTCGACATCTTGCACATATCCTTGATGCTCAATCAGTTGTTGAAATTGGCACAGGTTCAGGTGTTGGCGCACTGTGGATACTCGAAGGAATGCTTCCAAGTGGAACACTGACATCCATTGATAGCGAACAAGAGCATTCAGCTATTGCAAAAATTGCTTTACAGGATTCCCAGATTGCCCAATCGCGCTATAGATTGATTACAAATCCTGCAATTGAAGTGATGACGAAGCTAGCCGATCGTGCCTATGATCTTGTCATCTTTAGGGATAACGCTGAAGATCTCCCTGACGCCATCATCGAGGCCCATCGTATTTTGCGAAGTGGTGGCGTATTTGTCGTCGATAACTTCTTCGGAGGGTCTAAGGTCAATGATCCTGCACAGAGAGATCCTAAGACAATCGCCCTTCGCGATGCCGGGAAAATCCTCAAGAGCGATACTGAAAAGTGGGTGACGTCACTGATTCCCGTAGGGGACGGTCTGTTACTTGCAACTAAGTTATAGAAAGATATACCTATGAGCCAACCACCTACAGAGCAACCCATGGGAACGGGACCATGGTGGGTCCCTTCTTCTGCCCACGGCAAAGCAAAGTTTGTTACGCGCTCTAATGCTCTCTTGATGGCTGGTATTGCCGGATTGGTCGGTGCGATATTTGGCGCAAGTTCATCTGGTTCTCTCTTTGGCTATGACATCAAACTGACATCAGTGTCGTCATCAATTGAAAGACCACCCGGATCGGTTGCAGATATCGCACAGCGAGTTTTGCCCTCCGTCGTTTCAATCTCAGCAAGAAGTGCACGAGGTGGTGGAAGTGGTACAGGATTTGTTATTGATAGCAATGGATTTATCCTGACAAATGACCACGTGATCTCTGATGCCGCTGTCGACGGTGGAAGAATTGATGTTCAACTCAATGATGGCACAACGCTTAAGGCCAAAATTATTGGGCGCGACTCCTCTTACGATCTTGCAGTTCTTAAGATTGACCGCCGCGGCCTCACAGCACTCACCTTTGGTGATAGCGATCAGGTAGCTGTGGGAGATGCTGTTATTGCAATCGGTTCTCCCTTAGGTTTAAGTGGAACGGTAACGTTAGGAATTGTTAGCGCAAAAGATCGTGCAGTTACCGCAGGAGAAGATGCGGGAGATAATTCATATATCAATGCAATTCAAACGGATGCTGCGATCAATCCTGGAAACTCAGGGGGGCCACTTGTAAATTCAGCAGGAGCGGTGATTGGTGTTAATTCAGCGATCGCTACGCTCGGCTCATCTTTTCTCTCATCCCAGTCAGGATCCATTGGACTTGGTTTTGCAATCCCAATTAATCAAGCACGGAAAACTGCCGAACAGTTAATCAAGACTGGTAAAGCAACATATCCAATTGTCGGCATCTCAGTCGATATGCAGTATGCAGGCGATGGAGCAAAAATTGCTGATACCGCGAATGCGATTGTTCCTGGAGGCCCAGCAGCGAAGGCAGGTTTGCGCGCAGGTGATCTCATTACAAAGTTTAATGGTCGAACAATTACAACACCTGAAGAACTTATTGTTTCTATTCGCTCACAGAACGTTGGCGATAAGGTCGAGATTGAGTACATTCGATCTGGCAAAACTCTCAAAGCGACACTGACCTTGACAGCTGGTGAGTGATGTTTGACTTTGGCACCGGCGAAGTTGTGGGGCTTGTGGTTCTTGCGCTGATTTTGGTTGGCCCTGAACGTATGCCACGCGTTGCTAGAGATTTAGCGAAGGTGATTCGAAAAGTACGCACTATGACCAACACTGCTACAGCCGAAATTCGGGAAAACCTTGGACCGGGATTTGAAGATCTCACTCCTGCTGATCTCAATCCAAAGAAGTTCATTAAGCGACATGTCGCATCAGTCCTCGATGAAGAAGATGAGAAAGCTAGCAAGGGTAAATCCGGAGAGCCTGCAATTAAGCCTCAGATTGATCCAGATCTTCTATGACAGTCATTGATGCGATCAATGCAGCACTTGCAACTGTGCAGGACCCTGAATTACACCGAGCACTTCCTGAGCTCGGAATGGTTGAAAGCGTTGCTCACTCCGGAGGAATAGCTGACCTTACAATCTTGCTGACCATCTCAGGTTGTCCGATGAAAGATCGACTGACTACCGACATCACCGCTGCAGTAGGCGCGGTCGAGGGTGTTAATGAAGTGCGGATCACATTTGGTGTCATGAGTGATGAAGGACGAAGCAATGTCCGGAAATTAGTTCGTGGCGGCCGTGAAAAATTTATTCCTTTTGCTCAACCTGAATCTCTGACTCGTGTGATTGGCGTTGCATCCGGTAAAGGTGGAGTTGGTAAATCTTCACTGACGGCAAACCTTGCAGTTGCAGCAGCGAAGAAGGGCCTGCGCGTTGGAATCCTCGATGCCGATGTCTACGGCCATTCGATTCCACGATTGATGGGACTTTTAGGGGTACGCCCAACCGCTATCGATCAGATGTTTATTCCTCCAGAAAGCTATGGAGTCAAAACCGTCTCGATGGAGATGTTTAAGCCCGAACGCGCAGATGCGGTTGCTTATCGCGGCCCGCTGCTTCATCGAGTCCTGGAGCAGTTACTTTCAGATGCTTATTGGGGAGACCTTGATCTTCTACTTCTAGATCTTCCACCTGGAACTGGTGACCTTGCGATTTCACTAGGTCAGTTGATTCCAACATCAGAGATCCTAGTTGTCACAACTCCACAAGTTGCTGCAGCAGAAGTGGCAGAGCGTGCTGGAAGAATTGCACACCAGATGCATCAGCGCGTGATTGGTGTTATCGAAAACATGTCTGCATTTATTTGTCCAACATGTAAGGAATCGACAGATTTATTTGGATCAGGAGGCGGAGAAGAGACCGCTGCGCGACTCTCAACTCTTGTTGGTGCCGATGTGCCATTACTCGGTAAAGTCCCATTTGCTCCAGATCTACGTACAGGTGGAGATTCCGGTGCTCCGATCGTGCACGCCCAACCTGAAAGTCCTGCAGCAGTTGCTATCTCAAAGATCGCAGATCAACTCATTATTCGTGAGAAATCTTTACTTGGAGTCAGGCTTGGAGTTTCTACCTAGCTCTTTTGCAATCTCTTTTGAAAGTTCTCCAAACTGGTCCTTTAGATTCTCTTTTGTCGCAACTTCATTCATTGCAAGCCTGAGACTGGCAAGTTCGCGAGTGAGGTATTCCGTATCTGCCATGCTTCGATCATTTCTGGCGCGATCTTCCGCCAGAGTAATTCGATCACGATCTGCTTGGCGATTTTGTGCCAACAAGATTAGTGGGGCGGCATAGGATGCTTGAAGTGAAAGAATGAGTGTAAGAAAAATAAATGGGAACTCGTCATATCGTAAATCACGCGGTCCAAGAGTGTTCCAGAGAACCCACGAGAGAACAAAGACGCTCATATATACCAAGAAGCCAGCGGTTCCCAAGAATCTAGCGAATTTCTCTGAAAGACGACCGAATGCTTCTGCATCGATATTTGGGCGAAGTGTTCTACGTGTCTCGCGAGGTGTATCTAAACCATTGTTGCGTGCCATTTTTATACCTTGCCTTTCACTTCGCTAGTGATACTTTCTAAATCTGTACGAGTGTTATCTCGGTGATCTACACGCCAATTATCAGGCAGCAAGTGATCAAGAACGTCATCGACGGTAACAGCCCCCAATAAACGCTGATTTCCATCGACAACTGGCACGCTTAACAAGTTATAACTTGCGAGGTAGGTCGAAACTTCATTTAAGGTCGCTTCTGGGCTCAAACCTTGTGTATCTGTATCAACGAGTGATCCGAGCAAGGTTGCTGGTGGCTCACGGAGCAATCGTTGGTAATGAACCATTCCAATGAATCTCCCTGTTGGAGTTTCAAGAGGTTGGCGAGTGACAAATACCTGTGAAGCAAGAGCTGGCGAAATATCACTTCGCCGGACAACCGCGAGTGCATCTGCAACGGTGTAATCAGCGCTCATGATTAGTGGCTCTGTTGTCATCATTCCACCGGCAGAGTAATCCTCATAATTCATAAGCCGCAGAACATCTTCGGCATCTTCGGGCTCCATCAAATCAATCAATTGTTGTGCGCGCTCTGCTCCAACTTCGTGGAGAAGATCAGCAGCATCGTCTGGATCCATCTCACCGAGAACATCTGCTGCACGTTCACCTTCTAACTCAGTCAGAAGTGCTACACGCTCAACTTCATCCATCTCTTCCAAAACATCAGCGAGTCTTTCGTCATCAAGTTCTCTGGCAACTTCCACTCGACGGTGTGGTGTTAAATCTTGAATGACGGCGGCTAAGTCTGCTGCTCGCAGATTGTTCATCGTGGCGAGAAAGCGAGAGGTGCTTTGATCGGTTTCAGGTGTTTCAAATCCCTGTACATCTTCCCAGGCGAGAGTAGATGTAATGCTTTTGCGGCGAATACCTTTGCGGCGCATCATTACGTGGACTTGGGTAATGAACCAGTCACCAGTTCTATATGACTCCATGCCAAGATCTTCAGCCACGACTGCTGTACCGCCTTCGACAATACTGATTGATTTATCCAGAAGATCACCCAGAACTAAATGCTCACCTGTGCGCGATTCAAAACGGCGCAAATTGACTAGTCCGGTGATCACCACCGCTCCGGATTCAATTGATGTCACCCGGGTCATCGGCACAAAGACTCGTCGTCGCAAAGGAACTTCTACGACTAGACCAAGAATGCGAGGTGGCTGGTTATTTGTGCGAAGGCTCGCAACAGCATCTCTGACCTTGCCCACTGGATCACCATTGGGATCAAAGACAGCAGTACCCGCTAATCGAGCGATAAAGACGCGATGTGTTACCTGGGTACTCATAGATCAAGGATATCGCCCTCTCATGGTTCAGATACCTTTGCTCAGTGTCCTCCATTGAAAACCACACGCAGATTCCGCAGCGGCCTGACCTTTTCCGCTTAGGTCTTGGAATCATTGGCATCAGCACTTCAGGGCCACTAATTGCGCTCAGTATGATGCCAGTGGTTGTTCTTGTTTTCTGGAGAAATCTTGGAGGCGCACTTTTTACTCTGCCATTTGCAGTCAGAACGCTTTTTTCCAGAGACTATAAACATCGCCGCGCAATGGCCCTCTCTGCTCTATCAGGGGTAGTGCTTGCTCTTCACTTTATTGGATTCTTTCTTGCGATGCGCTGGACAACAGTTGCAGCAGGTACTGCCCTAGTCGCTCTTCAACCAATCTTTGCTGCACTATTCGTGAAGTTTCTAGGCGAAGATGTCCCATCTCGTGCATGGCTAGGTATGGCAATTGCATTTATTGGCGTAATTTTGATTTCTGGCGTAGATCTATCTATCTCATGGCTTGCATTCAAGGGCGACATTGCAGCTCTTTTCTCTGGAGCTCTGGCCGCGGTATATGTGTTGCTAGGATCCAGAGCGCAAAAAGAGATTGGCACTCATAGCTACACATCTATCTGTTACTTTTTTTGTGCAATGACAGCACTTCCCATTGCGCTACTTGCAGGTTATGAGCTTTTTGATTTTGAGATGAAAGAATGGTTAATTCTTCTCGGCTTAATTGGCGGAGCCCAGATTCTTGGACATTCAATGTTTAATGCCGTTTTAAAGAGAGTTTCTCCCGCCATTGTTTCTCTGATCGTATTTTTTGAAGTTCCAGTGAGTACACTTTTAGCCATGTGGTGGCTTGATCAAACTCCATCAATCGCACTCATTCCAGGCATTATTGTTATTTTGACAGGATGCATATTGGTTGTATTGCGCACACGTCCAACGGAAGCGATGACTCAACAATGATTGATCTCCATACACACACTAATAACAGCGATGGTACAGATTCTCCTCATGCACTTGTAAACAAGGCGCTGTCATCAGGAATTACAGTTTTAGGTGTCACCGATCATGACACCACCTCAGGGTGGGCCGATGCGATTCAAGCACTCAGGCCAGGTCTATCTCTGGTGCTCGGCGCTGAAATTTCTTGCCTGACAGAAGATGACGTTGCAGTTCATATGCTGGGTCTTCTCTTTGATGGTGGTAACGAAAAAATGCAGGTAATGCTCGAGGAGTCGCGAGACTCGCGCTTGCCTCGTATGAGAAAAATGACAGAGTTGTTAACCGCCGACGGTATTGATATCTCACTTGATGAGGTCTTTGCTGCGATGCCAGAGGGTGCAACTCTTGGTCGCCCACACTTAGCCGATGCGCTTGTAGCAAAAGGTCATGTGAAGAGCCGCGATGAAGCGTTTGCACACTTATTGAATAATTCTTCGAAATATTATGTGACCCATATCGCGCCAACTCCAGAAGATGCCATCACAGTTATTAAGCAGGCGGGAGGAGTCGCTGTTATTGCTCATCCATTTGCCACACGCCGAGGTCAAACTCTATCTGCGATGAGTTTTCCATCACTTATTGCAGCGGGTCTCAATGGAATTGAAGTTGATCATCGCGATCACTCCCAGGCAGAGCGAGATCAACTGCGAGGAATTGCAGGCGATCTCGGACTAGTTATTACTGGGGCGAGTGATTATCACGGAACAGGTAAACTCAATGCAATGGGGGAGAACCTCACAGATCCAACACAATGGGAAATTTTAGAATCAATGGCAGATGCTCGAAGGGTGATCACTTCATGAATATAGTTGAGGTAAGTGCGCTCACTTTCGCTATTCAATCATTTGTCACCTTATTCGTGATCATGGATCCACCTGGTGCAACTCCAGTCTTCTTGGCACTTGTCGCGGATAAGTCGCCTAAGGAACGCATACGTCTTGCCTGGCAGGCTGCTGCTATCTCACTGGTTGTAATTGCATCCTTTGCACTCTTTGGCCAATTCGTTCTCGAATATATGAAGGTCTCAATGGAGGCGCTCCAAGCGGCCGGCGGGTTGCTGCTTCTCTATGTCTCACTCCAATTGTTGACTGGGCGTATCAATGAGATTGATATGTCGACCAATAAGAATGTTGCTCTCGTTCCACTAGGTACGCCACTTCTTGCTGGGCCAGGGGCGATTGTCGCCACCATGATCTTCGTGAAGCAAGTTGATTCTCCAGGGTATGCAATCGGATTGATTGCAGCAGTTGTTGCAGTTCATATCACGATCGCCATCGCGCTCATGGCTTCAACTAAAATTCTTGCAGTCATCAAAGATAGCGGTGTCACACTTGTCGCACGCATTGCGGGACTTCTACTTGCTGCAATTGCGGTGCAGATGCTGGCAGATGCAGTAAAAATCTTGGCAGCATAAAGAGATGAAGTACGATCCTCGCGGTATTTATTCGCCAGATAATGTTGTGTGGAAGATTCATAGCGATCCCTCGATGCTTATCGGTGGACTCCGTGCACTCTTCGAGCAAGCTCTGCATCCAGTTGCAATGGCAGGGGTCGCAACTCATTCAAACTTTCGCGAGGATGCGTGGGGTCGCCTTTCTCGGACTGGGGATTACGTCACCACCTTGACCTTTGGTAGCACAGAAGAAGCGACCAACTTAGCCGCACGCGTTCGTCGAGTGCATACAAAGTTGGGACTAGATGATCCGCACGAATTGCTCTGGGTGCATATGGCTATGGTTGATTCATTTTTAGATACTGCAATGCGTTCCGGGCTAGAACTTTCAGAGCAAGAGCAAAATGACTATCTCTTGAATATGGTTGAGTTTGCAGATCTCGTTGGAGTGCCGCGAGATGACGTCCCGTCTACAACAGCACAACTCACTCAGTATTTTGCTGACATTCTTCCCGAGCTTGAAGCAACTGATGATGCGAAGCGTGCTGCAATTTTCTTAACGCTGCCCCCACTTCCCAATCTAGTGAGATTTGCTACTCCTGCTGCCCCTGCATGGGCTGGAGTAAGTGCTATCGCCGCTGCAAGCCTTCCTCGGTGGGCTCGTGATTTATACGGCTGGCCCACACTTCCTGGACAGGAAACTGCGACAAATCTCTCGCTCTACACACTTCGAAAAAGTCTGTCACTTGTTCCGCAAACATTTATCGCACGACCGATTTTTATTGAAGGCAAGAGGCGTTGGAACGAGCAATCGGTGAGCGCATGAGTGCCTCCGTTATCACCATAGCAAATACTGCAGGAGGCTCGGGCAAGACAACTCTTGCTCATGCCCTTTCCGTTGCCTTTAACGAATACGGAAAGAAGGTCTTACTGATTGATCTTGATCCTCGGGCCTTCCTTACTTTTCGAGTGGGGCGAGAGAATTCAAGGTGGAGCATCTCTGATTTTTTACAAGGCTCAATCGAGTTGGGAGATTTAGATTCACATAGTGAACGTTTTGACTTTATCTCATCAGATTCTAGGTCTGGTTTTGGGTACTCCGAGATCGAACTACGCTTGCTGATTGAATCATTTCCAAAAGATTATGATCTGATTGTTATTGACACACCAAGTGATGTAAACGCTGGTTTGGTAGCCGCTCTTGAGATCGCCGATCTAGTTCTTATTCCGTATTCGCAGAGCGTTCACCATCACCGGGGAATCAGTCAGATTCATAAACTTGTGCCTGATACAAAAAAGGCGCTTCTTCACATTGGGAAAGCAACCAAAATCGCCGATCAATTCTCACAATGGCACCATCTTGATGGACGATGCTCTAGAGCCATTGAGATTACCAATGCAGAGTTGACTGTAGAGAGTGTTCTCACAACGGCAAAGAACTCTGTAATCGCACGAGAGATTAGAGAATCGGCCTATAGTGTTCTGGAAGAGATTGGGCTTGCTTAAGAAGAAAACTTTTTAGTGCGTACTCGTTCGCGTTTTTCGCGAGGCGCTGCTTTTACAGTTTCAGACTTTTTCTCAGTGACAGGAACGCTTTTGCGTGGCTTATCCATTCGACCGGTAGATCCTGCAGGAATTTTCATCATGGCATAGAGATGTTCAGACGATGAGTACGTCTCAACTGGTTCTGCAAGGCCCAACTTCAAAGCCATATCAATCATTTTCCAGCGAGCGAGTTCATCCCAATCAACAAATGTGAGGGCAATTCCATATGCGCCAGCTCGGGCTGTTCGTCCAATACGGTGCACGTACGTCTTCTCATCTTCTGGACACTGATAATTAATTACGTGTGTAATGCCATCAATATCGATTCCTCGCGCTGCGACATCTGTGGCGATGAGGACATCTGATTTGCCGCCTTTGAACTCATTGAGCGCTTTCTCGCGCGCCGCTTGTCCCATGTCACCATGGAGAGTGGCTGCTTTAAATCCGCGCTCGATGAGGTCATCAGAGGTTTTCTGACACGCTCGCTTAGTTCTGCAGAAAACTATCGTTGGTCCACGACCATCCGCCTGCAGAATTCGCGCCAACATCTCGATTTTATCCATTGCATGAGCGCGAACAACGTGCTGTTCGATACGCGAAACAACATTGCCTTCATCTTGAGAATCTTGAGTACGAATATGAACTGGCTGATTCATGAATTTTCTGGCGAGAGCAATAATGTCTCCAGGCATCGTTGCCGAAAAAAGCATTGTCTGAGAGCGATTAGGTGTTGCGGTAAAAATCTTTTCGACGTCTGGAAGAAATCCTAGGTCGAGCATCTCATCGGCCTCATCCAGGACAACGCGGGTAACGCTGGCAAGCTTTATCTGTCCTTGACGATAGAGATCTAAAAGTCGTCCAGGCGTTCCAACAATAATTTCAACGCCCGCTTGGAGCGCTTCTATCTGTGGCTCAAATGCACGTCCTCCATAGACTGCCAAGACGCGAATCTTGCGGCTCTGCGTAATCTCTTCAAGATCCTTTGTTACCTGTACGCAGAGTTCGCGCGTTGGGACAACAACGAGAACTTGAGGTGAATCTTGATATTCAAAGGTCTTCCACTCTTCATCTTCAGGTGCGATCACTCGGTCGACAAGTGGAATTCCAAAGGCGAGAGTTTTTCCTGTACCCGTCTTGGCTTGCCCGATCACATCGCCATCGGCGAGAGCGATCGAGAGAACTTGCTCTTGGATAGGAAAAGGTGCGGTGTACCCGTGTTGGTTGAGAGCAGCGATGGTCTCTTTGCGAAGAGGTAGATCTGCGAAGGTAAGCGACACTTATAGCGCGCCGAAGCCGACACGACGCTCGGTTGGCTGGCCGATTTCGACGTAACCGATACGTGCGGCTGGAACGATGATTTCGTGGCCGCGGATATCAGTCAGGGTTAAAGGTGAGTTATCTGCGAGGGCTTTGGCAACAGAGGCCTTGATATCTGCAGGGCTTGATTCACACTCGAAGGAGAGTTCACTGGAGATATCTGCAATAGCAATTCTAATGAGAGCTGCCTTAGCGCCCTCTGATTTCTTTGTACTCATGTGCTTATCCTAGGCGCAAGCGGTGCGAACTGCTATTCGGTGCGAGGGAAGCCCGAAATTCCACGCCACATCAAGTTTTCCACGAGGTCAACGGCTTGTTGACGGGTTAATTTGCTATCACGTTCTAACCAATGACGGGCCGTTACTTGTGCATAGCCAATGAGACCGACGCCAAGAAGCATCGAAACCTCTTTAGGCAATCCTGTGTCATTAGAAATCACACCACTGACGGCAGCAGCACAGTCATAGGTCATACGATTAAGACGCTCGCGCACTTGTGGCTCAACGCTCATATCACTTTCAAAGAGAAGCCTAAAGGCCTCACCTTCATTTTCGATAAAGGTAAAGTAAGCAACAACTGTGGCACGAACTCGTTGTGCATTATCGGGAGTCGATGAGATAGCTTTTTGAATTTCAAAAACTAGCGAATCAATATGGAGATCAAGGACTGCAAGATAGAGATCTAGCTTTGAAGGAAAGTGTTGATAGAGAACGGGTTTACTGACTCCAGCACGATCTGCAATTTCATCCATCGCTGCAGAGTGGTAACCAGCGGCGGTAAAAACTTCTAGCGCAGCGGCGAGAAGAATTGCTCTGCGCTCATCACGAGGCAGGCGCGGCTTGTCTGGAGTGCTCATTGGGCTAATCGTAGAGGCTAAGTGGCACGCTTTCCTACTCTGAGGCAGAATATCTAATTGTGAAGACGCCCCCATTAGTTACTCCAGGTCCTGCTCTCTCCGTAGATGAAGTCCGCAGATATAGCCGACACCTCATCATTCCTGATGTAGCGATGGCGGGGCAGCAGCGATTAATGAATGCCAAGGTCCTCTGTGTTGGCGCAGGTGGTCTTGGTTCTCCGGCGCTGATGTATTTAGCCGCTGCAGGTGTAGGCACAATTGGAATTGTTGAATTTGATACGGTGGATGAGTCCAATTTGCAGAGACAAATTATTCATGGACAATCTGATATAGGTAAGAGTAAAGCGCAATCAGCGAAAGAGAAGATTCTTGAGATCAATCCTTATGTCAATGTGATCACCCACGAAATTCGACTTGATGTTGATAATGTCATGAACATTTTTTCTCAATACGACATTATTGTTGATGGAACAGATAATTTCGCGACTCGATACCTTGTCAATGATGCATGCGTTCTTTTAAAGAAACCATATGTGTGGGGATCAATCTATCGATTTGATGGACAGGCAAGTGTTTTCTGGGCCGAGTACGGACCTTGCTACCGATGCCTTTATCCAGAGCCACCACCACCAGGAATGGTTCCATCGTGTGCTGAAGGTGGAGTTCTCGGCGTGCTGTGCGCAACCATTGGTTCGATCCAGACAACCGAAGCGATCAAAGTGCTCACAGGTGTTGGCGAGCCGTTGATTGGTGAATTAATGATCTATGACGCACTTGAAATGGAATTTAAAAAGGTAAAGATTCGCAAAGACCCGAAGTGTCCTATCTGTAGTGATAAGCCAACACAAACCGCGCTCCTTCCTGATTACGAAGCCTTCTGTGGGGTTCTTTCTAACCAGGCGCAAGAGGCTGTTACAGATTCAACGATCTCGGTCACAGAACTTAAAGAGAAAATCGATAGCAAGGAAGATTTTTACCTGATTGATGTGCGCGAACCGAGCGAATTTGAAATCGTACGAATTCCTGGTTCGCATCTGATTCCAAAGCAGGGCTTTATCGATGGAACCGCACTCGCTGGTTTACCTCAGGATAAGCCGATCATTCTCCATTGCAAGAGCGGCGTTCGCTCGGCCGAGTGTCTTGCAATTCTCAAGGGTGCAGGCTTTAAAGATGCATCACATGTTTTTGGTGGAGTTGTTGCTTGGGCAAAGCAGATCGACACTACGCTCCCGGTTTATTGATGCTCGATAGTTACGCCGGAGCACGAATACTCCTAGTACATGCTCATCCTGATGACGAGACGATCAATAATGGCGCAACAATGGCTCTCTATGCAGCCCTCGGTGCGCAGGTAACACTTGTTACATGCACTCGAGGAGAAGAGGGCGAAGTACTGGTCCCGGAACTCTCGCATTTAGCATCAAGTGCGTCAGATCAACTTGGACCTCACCGTGAAATCGAATTAGCCAACGCCATGAAGGCACTTGGCATCACTGATTTTCGATTTCTTGGAGATTCATCCACCCGTTATCGCGATAGCGGCATGATGGGAACCCCTCAGAATGATCGCCCAGATGTCTTTTGGCAGGCCGATCTCACTGCGTCGAGTGATTTTTTAGCCAGAGTTATCGATGAGATCAAGCCGCATGTGCTTATTACATACGATGAAATCGGGGGATATGGCCACCCTGATCACATTCAAGCGCATCGGGTCGCAATGCAGGCCGCAGAGCGAGCGGATTGGTCGATTCCGAAAATTTATTGGAACACGATGCCAAAGTCTGTAATCGCGGATGGAATCGAAAAAATGAAAGCGCTGGGATCAGATTTCTTTGGCGCAGAGAGTGCCGATGATCTTCCATTTGCAAAAGATGATGAATTTGTTACAACGTTAATTGATGGAAACGAATACGTACAAGCCAAGATGCATGCAATGGCTGCTCACGTTACCCAAATCGCTCTTGACGGTCCATTTTTTGCGCTATCAAATAATATGGGACTGCAAGTGTGGGGTAATGAGTATTACACCCTAGTGAAGGGCGAACGTGCAGAGCCTTTTGATCAGCATGGGCGCGAGACAGATCTTCTTGCAGGAATCATTTTCGCATGAGATATTTTTTAAGCTTTCTCATTGGCGCAATCACTGCAGCAGGTGGCGTCTTTCTCCATCTCTCATATCCACCCTTTGGCCTTATTCTCGGCCTTGCCGGCACCGCGGCAACCTTCTGGTCGGTGGGAAAGTTTTACGGTAAGAAGCGATATCGAATCGCAGCCCTTGCTGGGTGGCTCATCGTTATCAATGATGCAACAACTTTTGGTGAAGGCGGAGAACTTCTCGTACAGGGAGATACAGCGGGTCTTACCTTCCTTGCCAGCAGCCTCGCAATTGTCGTGATCGCCATTTTTCTTCCGGCAAGAAGTTAACTCCAACTCTGCCCTTCGGGGCCATCTTTAATGACTAGTCCGCTAACTTCTAGCAACGCTCGCAGACGATCACTTTCGGCGAAGTCCTTCTTTGCTCGCGCCTCTGCTCGAGATTCAAGGAGACTCACTTGTTCAGCGGTGAGTACGATCTTTTCAGGAGCCCGATTCAAATCAAGCCCCAAGATCTGATCTGCATATAGAAAAAGTGCGCGCTTTCTCATGGGAGTGATCTGCGTATCTTTTTCGATCGCTCGAAGGCGTTGCAAGGCCCTTGGGGTATCTAGATCAGTGAAAAAGGCTTCTTCAATCTCACGATCCTTTTCAAGGATGAGACTCAAGCCACCATCGGCGACCACACGACGCCACCTTTTTAACGTTGTATGAGCTGCCGTTAATGAAGCCCATGAAAGATCCATCTGCGACCGATAGCGATTTTCTAGAAAGGTAAATCGTGTTGCAAGAGGATCGAGTCCTCGATCAATAACATCTTGAAGAAGCACAACATTGTCGGCGCTCTTGGACATTTTGCGACCTTCAAAAAGTAGATGCTCGCCATGAATCCAATGCGTAACAGTCTCATGGCCAGTCAGAGCATTTGATTGAGCGCGTTCATTTTCGTGGTGGGGAAAGCGCAGATCAATTCCACCTACATGTAGATCAACTCTCTGACCCACATGAGCGAGCGACATAGCGCTGCACTCAATGTGCCAACCCGGGTAGCCGACACCCCATGGTGTATCCCAGACCATCTGTGAACGATCACCGGCAATTTTCCAGAGAGCCCAATCTGCATGAAATCTCTTGGCCCCATCTTCGTCAGCATCATGACGATGACCCGGCTTAAGAGCTTCGAGTTTGTTTCCACTAATTGCGCCATAGGTAGAAAATGATTGTGCATCGAAATACACATTTCCATCAAGGCCAACGTATGCGAAACCATTGGTAATAAGTTTTGCAATGGCTGAGATCATGAGATCGATGCTCTCACTAGCCCGCGGATAAAGATCAGCTGGAAGAATATTGAGTCGCTGCAAATCATTATGGAAGCGAGCCTCGTACTTCTTGGCGATCTCAAAAGGATCTATAGCCTCAACTTTTGATTGTGCAAGAATTTTATCTTCTAGGTCTGTAGCCATGTGACCAACATCGGTGATGTTCTGTACTAATAACACTCGCAATCCCGATGCTTGCGCGACTCGAGAGATGAGATCTGAGAGTAAGAAAGTGCGCAGATTTCCCACATGGGCATCTCGATAAACCGTTGGTCCACAGCAATACATACGAAGAAGTCCGTTATTTCCGACGATATCAACGACTTGACGGGATTGAGTTTCATAGAGCCTTAGCATGCGCATTCCGATGTTTCTGCGCGTTGAATAAAACGGTACGTGTGATGAAGCCTAAAACCTAACTTTTGATAGAGAGCTTGTGCATCCTGATTTGATTGATCTACCTGTAGCGCCATTTTCGTGGCACCCTCTTTAATAGCGGAATTCATGCAGACCAGCATAAGCAGTCGTGCCAATCCTTTTTTGCGGAAAGCATCAGCAACGATTAATCGCGTAACTATGGCCCAAGTTTCAGATATTGCTACTCGAGCGGTAGCAATGATCTCTCCATCATGAGTAAGAGCGATATATCGTGCTGGATATGCCATCATGATTGAGCGAAGTGAGTGATCATCATGAAGCGTGAGGAATGCATCACTAGGTTGGTCTGCGTTAACGATTTCAACGTTGCGACTGAGTGCGAGCTCCTGCACATCAGCGCTGAGTTCTAAGTCTTTGATTAGAACTGCAGCACCTACTTTCTCACTCCAACTTCGGGCAATGAGATAGTCATTAAATTCTTGGTACATAGGTAGACAGATTTGAAAGACTGTTGGAAGTCCTGCCTCACGATACATGGCATCCACCGCAGTGATCGCTTCGTCAAGATCAAGACCTGACTCACCAAACGGCGCTGCACCTAGCACGAGGACAGAATTCGCACGAAATGTTCGCCCATTTGAGATACGACACTGCCAAAGACCGAGATTGTTAATCTGATGAGGTGGCCATGTGCGAGTGGAGAGCTCTTCGAGTTCGGCAATGCGCAGCGAGAGCGGCGCACCCTTTCCAGCGCGGGCGATCACATCGTCAATCGGGTGCACAATCGCAAGATCATCTGCGTTGAAGGCAATCAATTCGCCATTGCGCTTGCGGATCGTGGTCATTGATTCCAAAACTCCTACAAGATCCCGATACCCACCTGCGGCGTCATGAAAACGCAGCGTTAGTCGACGGCCAATCAATTCAGGACCGAGGGCGGTAGATCTGGCTTCCATGGGCTCACATTAACCCTGCAGTAGCGTGGGCGCATGGTTAGAATGTGACCTCAACACGTTCTACTTTAACTTGTACCTTCGGAGGTTGCTCGTGACATATGTAATTGCCCAGCCATGTATCGATGTGAAGGATAAATCCTGCATTGAAGAGTGCCCAGTCGATTGCATCTACGAAGGTAACCGCATGCTCTATATCCAACCCGATGAGTGCGTCGATTGTGGAGCCTGCGAGCCTGTCTGCCCAGTTGAGGCAATCTATTATGAAGATGATGTTCCAGGTGAGTGGAAAGAATTCCCTAAGATCAATACAGAATTCTTCGTTGAGATTGGGTCCCCTGGTGGCGCTGCAAAAGTTGGCCTCACCGATCATGATCATGTCGATGTTCTCTCCATTGAGAAAAAAACTTCCTGATTTTCCCTGGGATGCCCTTGCTCCCTATGGAGTAAAGGCGCGAAAGCATCCTGATGGGATCATTGATCTCTCGCAAGGAACGCCAGTAGATCCAACTCCTGATTTTATTCAGAAAGTTTTAGCTGATAACTCAAATTCACCTGGTTACCCCACCACTGCAGGAACGCCAGAATTACAAGAAGCGATTCGCACCTGGGCCCGCAATCATCTTGCAGTAACTGGAGATTTCGATGTCCTACCAGTAATTGGATCTAAAGAATTAGTAGCCTGGCTCCCAACTTTTCTACAATCACAAAGTGTGATTTATCCAAAGGTTGCTTATCCAACATATCTTGTCGGTGCGATGCTCGCTCAATCAGAAGAGATTCCCGTTGACATTGATGCAGATACATGGCCGTACGCAGATCTCGCCTGGGTTAACTCACCTTCGAATCCGACAGGTCGCGTGCATACAGAATCTGAGCTCAGAGCGATTATTCAATGGGCCCGTACTCATAACTCTGTGGCAATTTCTGATGAGTGCTATCTCGAATTTGGCGACAGTTCAACTCCAACATCGATGCTTGCATACTCAGATGGCAATAACAAGAATTTACTTGCCCTGCACTCACTCTCTAAGCGCTCGTCACTCGCCGGTTATCGCGCAGCATTTTTGGTGGGGGATCCAGAGCTGATCGCACAGATACGCGAACTGAGAAAACATGCCGGCATGATGGTGGCGCTCCCTGTTCAAAAGGCCATGACCATCGCACTCGGTGATGATGATCATGTCGCGCTCCAACGCAATCGGTATAACGCACGTAGGGCAACCCTTAGACCAGCACTAGAAGCTGTCGGATTTACAATCGATGAAAGCGTTGCAGGACTTTACCTCTGGTGTACACGGGGAGAAGATGCCTGGCAATCCGTTGATTGGCTGGCAGGGCTTGGAATTCTTGCTACCCCTGGAAGCTTTTATGGCCCCGAGGGCTCACACCATATACGAATCGCTATGACTGCAACGGATCAAGCAATTGCTGATGCCCGCGCACGAATTCTTACGACAAAAGTTGAGTAGAAGATGACTGCAGCCATTTTGCTAGTCGGGGGAAGAGGTACTCGACTTTCTCCCATTACAGATGAAATTCCAAAGCCGATGTTACCGATTGCAGGTTTGCCCGTAACAGAGCATCAGATCCTTGCCGCTAAGCGGGCCGGTGTGAAAACTCTTGTTCTTGCCACATCATATTTAGCAGAAGTTTTTACCCCTTATTTTGGCGATGGGAGTAAGTGGGGGATTAATCTTCGATATGCAGTAGAGAAAGAGCCATTAGGGACAGGTGGAGCGATTGCTCACGCCGCGCAATCACTAGATAGTGAAAAAAGTGAAGACCTAGTACTGATATTTAATGGTGATGTGATTAGCGATCATGATATCTCAGCTCAGATCCTAAGCCATCAAAAGAATAGAGCCGATGTCACCTTACATTTGATTCAAGTAGAAGATGCGCGGGCCTTCGGATGTGTTCCCACCACCGATGATGGTCGCGTTATTGAATTCCTTGAAAAAATGGAGCGCCCAGTAACGAATTGGATCAATGCTGGCTGTTATGTTTTCAATCGTGGTGTTGTTGATTCGATACCGCTCGGAGTAGTCACCTCGGTAGAACGAGAAACTTTTCCGGGGTTGATTCAGGCAAAGCAACGCATCTTTGGATACAAGGAGAATGCCTACTGGCTTGATATTGGAACACCGGATGCGCTCTTTAAAGCATCGCGCGATCGCATCAACGGCGACTATGTGGCAAGCCCCACTGCGCTCATTGATGTAGCGGCTGCACTTACTGGAGGAACCTCTGTCGGTGCGAATTCGACTATCCAAGCCGGCGTCATCCTTGAAAATTGCATCGTCTCAGAGGGCGCGGTCGTGGCAGAAGGCGCACATCTATCGCGGTGCTTTGTGGCACCTGGTGCAATCGTTGAACCTCATCTCGCCCTTACAGATAAGTATGTGGCTCGCGATAAGAGGGTTCCTATCAATTTTGTTTAATTTTTTTAGCAGCGAAAATTGTCGATTTTTTACCCTTTTTACGCTCGGAAAGTCGTGGAAATCGGTAAATTTCAACTCTCAACCTCCCCTCTGGGAGTTGACAGAAAGGGATTACACGCGTGTAATTCATTCTTAGTAAGCCCGAATTCCACTCTGGAGCGGGCCCTAATGTCTTGAGGAGATTAGCTCATGCCAATCCGCCCAGAAGCACAATCAACTGGCAAGCCATCAGCCCCCACTGCTGGACCGACAATTCAACTAGCAACCGGTGAGAATATTGAACTCTCCTGGCAGGAACGCGCGCTCTGTGCTCAGACAGATCCTGAAGCATTCTTTCCTGAAAAGGGCGGTTCAACTCGAGAAGCAAAGCGCGTCTGCCTCTCATGCGATGTTCGCCAAGAATGTCTTGAATACGCACTCGCTCACGATGAGCGCTTTGGAATTTGGGGCGGGCTCTCCGAGCGTGAACGCCGCCGTTTGAAGCGTCGCCCAGCGTAGGAGATGTCTGTGCATCGCGTGAGCGCGATACTTGTTGTTCACGATGGAGCAGCATGGTTACCAGAAGTAGTCGCCTCTCTCGCATCGCAAACTCGCGCTATAGATCATTTAATTTCTGTTGATACCGGTTCGAACGACTCTTCAACAAAATTACTTCAAAGCGCTCGCATACCAATAATTTCTATGCCGCGCGAAACGGGCTTTGGTTCCGCAGTTGCATCAGCAGTTGAGAGCCTGCCTCCACGATCTATCAATGAATGGCTGTGGATTCTTCATGACGACTGTGCACCAACACCTGGTGCCCTTGCCGCGTTACTGGCAGCAGTTGAGGATCGCCCACAAGTTGTCATGGCTGGACCAAAACTTTTGGGCTGGCATGATCGAACACACTTACTCGAAATTGGTGTGAGTATTGCTAGCAACGGCGCACGATGGACTGGGCTAGAAGATTCTGAATATGACCAGGGTCAACACGATGGTGTTGCTAACGTGCTTGCTGTGAGCACTGCTGGTGCCTTGATCCGCAGAGATGTCTTTGAGGATCTTGGCGGCTTTGATCTCAATCTCGAACTCTTTCGCGACGATGTAGATTTTGGCTGGCGTGTGCACGCCGCCGGACATAGCGTTATCGTGGTTACCGATGCAGTCGCCTATCACGCACAGGCTTCAGCCACTGAGAGACGCACTGTAGATGTCAAAGGTGCGCTGCTACACCGTCCCTTGTTGCTTGACCGCCAAAATGCCGCATACGTTCTCTTAGCCAATGCAACGTGGTGGCTGCTTCCACTTCTCGCTCTTCAACTTTTTATCTCCGCACTTGTGCGCGCAGTGGGTTATCTATTTGCCAAGCTTCCTGGATATGCAGGAGATGAACTCTTAGCAATTCTTAATCTGCTGATCAAACCTGGAGAGTTGATCAAGGCACGAAAGGATAGAAAAGCTTCTCGACTTGTTTCTGCTCATGTTGTTTCGCAATTCATTCCTTCACGTGCTCGTCAACTTCGCCTCGCTCTTGAGAGAGCACGTGCTGGAATTCGTGATTTCATTTTGAAACCGATCGAAAAGATAGAGACGGACGTATCACTTCTCGATCTACCGACTGAAACTGAACTTGAGGAAGAAGATTTACTCACACCAGTAGCGTCTCGAAAGTGGAGCACGATCTTTCATAAACCGTTCATCATCGCATTGATCTTTCTTGTTATCTTTACCTTGCTATGGTCTCGTAACCGTATTGGAGCGTTGTCGGGCGGAACATTAGCGCCATCGCCTGAAAGTGCTAGGGATCTTTGGGACTTTTACTTTGCGCCATGGCACGAAGTAGGGCTCGGTAGTAAGAGTGCGTCACCGTTGTGGATCCCATTACTAGCGCTGGGATCTCTTTTAACATTTGGAAATGTTCACGTATTCATTGCACTGCTCTTTATACTTGCACCAATTTGCTTTTATCTTTCAATTCATCGCTCACTCAAGAGATTAAGCGATAATCGATTTCTCACAGCGGCAGCGGCGCTTCTCTATTCAATTTCACCAGTCGCAGTCTCGGCAGTGAACTCAGGAAGGATCGGATTGGTGGTCCTCATGATCACCGCTCCATTCCTTGTTGAGAGAGCTCTGCAATGGCGCACCATTGAAACATTTTCAGTGCGTACTATCTCAGGCTTGTCGTTACTCCTTGCATTTATCTTTTCATTTAATCCGCCAATACTATTTATCATCATTGGATTTAGCATCGCAGCTATTGTGAAAGATTTTGACTCTTTTCGGATTGACCAGAATCAACAGTTGTTAAATAGTCGACTGGCTCGGCGAGTTACTCTAATTTTTTCTCCGATTCTGCTCACAATCCCATGGTCGCTGGAACTCATAACTTCACCGCGTGGACTTCTCCTTGATATCGGATTATTAAGTGCAGGTGGTGGCCCTAATCTTGCTTTCTTAGCCAACCCTGGAGGCCCAGGAGCGTTGCCATGGTGGCTCATCAGTCCGATCACTGTGGTTATCGCGATTGCCCTCCTATCAAAAACACGGGCACGTCAGATCGCAGTCTTTGGTGGGTCACTCATCGTTTCTGGCACATTGCTTTCTACTTTGTCGATATCTGGAAAAGGTAC
The DNA here is from genome assembly GCA_044345775.1 of Candidatus Planktophila sp. Taxonomy (GTDB): domain Bacteria; phylum Actinomycetota; class Actinomycetes; order Nanopelagicales; family Nanopelagicaceae; genus Planktophila. The sequence goes on along the minus strand of JBIJAL010000002.1, from coordinate 7,874 downwards.
TGGCACGCCTACCGATCTTTATGTAGGTGTTTACGCTGCACTCGCAACTCTTGCTGCTGTGTATGCAGCAGTTGTAATGCTTGATAGCGTTCGAGAGAGATTGATTAATAGTCAGTTGAATTATCGTCACTTGGCAGCATCCACACTTGTGATCACCTCCATCGTCTACGGTTTAACTGCCTCCACGTGGGTTGTAAGCCAATCCCCACAAGCACCACTTCAATCATCACAAGGAGAAGTTCTTCCACCCTTTCTTGCCATTGAGAGTCAATCAAAAACTCTCGTAATTAGAGAACGGGTGATTAACTCTGTTCCTTCTCTCATTTATTACATTGCACGAGGTGGTGATGTTTCGCTAGGTGACGCTGACGTAGTTCCACGCGAAGTTCCTGAAATCGAGAAGGCTGTTACGGGTCTTGCAGATGGCAGCGGAATCACTAGTAGTAAAATTCTAGGAAGTTTTGGTATTACTTATGTCTTCCTCAAGGCACCTGCACAAGGATCGCTCGTCCAAGCTATTGACGGAATTGGAGGATTTACTCGAGCATCCTCAACTGATGTTGGAGTGGTGTGGAAGGTCGCCGGTGCGACAGGAAATCTAGTTCTTACTGATTCTGGAGGAAAGTCGGTCCAACTCCAACCAACTTCCGTCCCCGATGAATATGCAGTTCCAACACCTGGAGTGGTAACACTCACTCAAAACTACAGTCGAAGCTGGCAACTCGTTCAGGATGGAAAACGCCTTACACGAATACAAAATGATTTATCGCTTCCACAGTTCTCTGCCGAATCTCCTGGATCAGTGCTATTAATCTATGACGGTTCAGTGCGTCGAGGTTGGATCTCGCTGCATTTCCTCATTTTACTCACTGCACTCGTATTTGCAGCACCTAGCGGGCGGCGTAAGCGCGAGATCTCTGATCGGGAAGTATCATGAAATTAAATCGTCCAATAGTTATTGCATCGATAGCATCAGCAACTCTCATCTTAAGCAATCTCACACAGCAAACCGTGAGCAGTAGAGATTTTTCTGAGAGTTATCCGCCTGTTGTCTGTCCAGCAACACCTGCAGACGAGAGCAGCGCTATCTCCATACCTTCAACACTCACCGGTTCGCGTGCCTTAGGGAAGAACACAACAACTTTTAAGCCGACTCGTACTCTGAGACTTCAACAAGGAAGTAGCCCGACAATTTTAGATACTAGGAATTTGACATCACCGGTGTGGCAGATTAAACGAGGAGTATGGGCTGGAGCAACGATCTGCTCTGCTCCTTCAATTTCACAGTGGTTTGTTGGTGGTAATGCAGACGTGACGAGTAAAGGAAAGTTACTACTGATCAATAGTGGTCTGAGTGAAGCAATTGTTGATATTCGCATGTGGAGTGAGTCTGGAATTCGCCCCACGCGGGTAATTACCATCAAGGCTAATTCATATCTTGAGCAAAGACTTGACGCGCTTGACCCAGGTTCGAAGAAGATCACGCTACATGTTGCGCCACGCTCTGGACGAGTAAATGCCTTTCTTATCGATGAGCGTGGTCGCGGCTTACGTTCATTAGGAGGCGATATTGTCAACGCAACAACGGAGCCGAGTAAAGAGATCGTGATTCCCGCGATCCCTCAGATCAATCGTTCTGGCAGACCACTGGGCCATGTGCTTCGACTTCTAGCCCCAGGAGATCTTCCAGCTCAGATTTCGGTCGAGTTAATCTCAGCACAGGGAACCTTCATTCCCGTTGGATTGAGTGAGCGAATACTTCAACCTGGCATAGTCACTGAGGTCAATCTCGATCTGCAACTAGAACCGAGTACCTTCGCCCTAAAGATCTCATCTGATAGGGCGGTAGTTGGCTCCGTCTACTCATCAACATTCGCTCAGGGTAAATCAGATTTCGTATGGAGTACGGCAACTGCTGAAATGACGGAATACTCCTTGGCTGTCAGTGGATTGGCACCACTACTCTCCTTCACCGGTGAGAGCATTTCAATTTCACTTACGGTTACTTTCACAAATAAGAAAGAGAAAAGTTTCGAGATCAAAGGTGATGCAATCGCAACTTTTCGAGTACCAAATAACGCTAGGACTGTGACTTTCAATCGAGTATCTCCAAAAACCTTCGGAGGAGCGCTAGTCGCGACTCAAAGTGGCTACGGCTTCTTTCCTTTGGTTCCCGGAAGTCAACTGACGCGCGTCCTTCTTCCGAGCCCGAATATTCGTGTCTTGAATCCATAGATATACCCGCTCCCACTAATCTTTACCCATGTCACTATCGACTAAATCGAGCAGATCGGGCAGAGGATGCTCGCGCGCAACGTGCCGTTCAATGGCAACGATGACACTGACATATATTTATTCAGAATCAACTGCTGTACTAGGTCCGCTTGCAACCTTTGCTGAACCGCATGCATATGACCTTTGCGAATTTCACGCCCGAAAGTTAACGGTGCCAAACGGTTGGAGTGTTTTAAAAGGGGAGATCTCCACATCTGGATCAGGGCCTACTGAAGACGACCTTATGGCAATTGCTGATGCGGTTCGTGAAGCAGCTGCCTCGCTTCCAGTAGCTAGTGAAGATCTCACACAGCGCATTCATCACCCGGCGCAGATTGGTAGTCGTCGTGGCCACCTACGTGCTGTACCAAATTAATAATTACTCTCGTGTCGATTTTTAAAGCCTACGATATTCGTGGCCTTGTTGAAACAGAGATCAATACAGATTTTTGTTTTGCTACTGGTGTAGCACTCGCAATATTTCTCAAAGGTGAGCGCGAACCAGGTACAGTGATCATCGGTGAAGATATGCGACCTTCATCTTCAATTTTTGCATCAGCATTTTCTGCGGGCATTACTTCCCAAGGGCTAGATGTCATTCGAATAGGATTGGCATCAACAGATATGCTCTATTTTGCATCCGGGAAACTAAATATGCCGGGGGCAATGTTTACTGCAAGCCATAATCCAGCTGAGTACAATGGCATTAAATTGTGTCTGAGCGGAGCACGACCGATTGGCCGCGAGTCTGGACTATTGCTGATTGAAAAATTTGTTAACGAAGGATCACCTCTAACTTTGGGTGCAATCGGAGTTGAAAAGAATCAAGAGTTACTAGAGGCTTATGTAGAGCATCTCTTCACACTTGTTGATCTGTCTCAGATGCGCCGATTAAAAGTAGTCATTGATGCAGGAAATGGAATGGCAGGTTTTACTGCACCCGCTGTCTTTAAGCATCTGAATGTCGAACTCATTGACATGTACTTTGATCTTGATGGAACTTTTCCCAATCATGAGGCTAATCCAATCGATCCAAAGAATGTGAAAGATCTCTCTCGGGCAGTTAAGAAGAATGCGGCAGATATAGGCCTGGCATTTGATGGTGATGCCGATCGCTGCTTCTTAGTAGACGAAAAGGGTGAATTGGTTAACCCTTCTGCCCTCACCGCACTTATTTCAGATCGTGAACTTGCCAAGAATCCTGGTGCCAGCATTATCTACAACCTAATCTCATCTCGTAGCGTCAAGGAGGTGATCGAAGAAAATGGTGGAACTGCTTTGAGGTCACGCGTTGGTCATTCGTACATTAAAAAACTTATGGCGGAAACAGGTGCAGTATTTGGGGGAGAGCACTCTGGCCACTTTTATTTCAAAGATTTTTGGCGTGCTGATTCTGGAATGCTCGCGGCTCTCCATGCACTTGCAGCGCTCTCTCAAACAGATCAGCGGCTGAGCCAACTTCTTCAAAGTTATAATCGTTATATATCAAGTGGCGAGATTAATTCTGTCGTTGAGGATTCAGACTCTGTCATGTCAAAAATCGAATCTCACTACTCAACAATAAGCGGCATCTCAGTCGATCATCTTGATGGCCTCACCGTTGAAAGCGCAGATTGGTGGTTTAACGTGCGGGCATCAAACACTGAACCTCTACTACGGCTCAATGTTGAAGCCACCACAGAATCCCTCATGCAGGAAATTCGTGGGCAGGCACTTGCTCTCATAGGTGGCAAGTAAGCACCTTTGCCAGTAATCTATATCTACAGCAACCTAGCAAGTAGAGCCCTACGCCTTAGGTAAGCAATTAGCCACCTACCGAGTAGAGGAGAATAATTATGACGACTACAGAAACAACACCCAAGCATGACATTGCAGATGCATCGTTAGCAGCAGAGGGTCGTAAGCGCATCGAATGGGCAGAGCGAAATATGCCGGTACTTGCTCAGATCAGAGAGCGATTTGAAAAGTCACAACCATTTGCTGGAGTACGAATCTCAGCATGCATGCATGTCACAACCGAAACCGCTAACTTGATGAGAGTACTTAAGGCGGGCGGAGCAGAAATCGCGCTCTGTGCTTCCAATCCACTTTCAACGCAAGATGACACCGCGGCAGCCCTTGTCCACGAGTATGGCATCTCTGTTTTTGCTCGTAATTCTGTCGATCGTGACGGCTACTACTCACATATTAATGCTGCTCTTGATATTGAACCACACCAAGTCTTTGATGATGGTTGCGATCTAGTCAATACACTGCACACCACTCGTCGAGAACTTCTTCCAACAATTGCTGGTGGATGTGAAGAGACAACGACAGGAGTTATTCGCCTCAACCAGATGGCTAAAGATGGCGCACTGACATTCCCAATGATCGCTGTTAACGATACTGATACAAAGCATATGTTTGATAACCGTTACGGAACGGGACAATCAACCCTTGATGCTGTATTTCGTGCTACCAATTACTTACTCGCAGGACGAGTAGTTGTTGTTGCTGGATTTGGATATTGTGGAAAAGGTGTTGCAGAGCGTGCAAAGGGAATGGGCGCTGATGTGGTTGTTACCGAGATCGACCCAACCAAGGCACTTGATGCAATGATGCAAGGCTTCCGCGTTATGCCAATGTTAGACGCTGCCAAAATTGGAGATGTCTTTATTACCGTTACAGGTAATCGTGATGTGCTTCGTGACGAGCACTTTGCTGTCATGAAAGATGGCGCAATCATGGCCAACTCAGGTCACTTTGATATTGAAATCGATGTCGCGTGGCTAGAGCAGAATTCAAAGACCAAGAATGCAAAGATGCGTCATCAGACAGATGAATATGTGCTTGCAGATGGACGTCGCCTACTACTTCTCGCAGAAGGTCGCTTAGTTAACCTTGGTGCTGCAGAAGGTCACCCAGCGTCGGTAATGGATATGTCATTCTCGGATCAAGCACTTACAGCCGAGTATTTGGTTAAGGAAGCAAAGAATCTAAAGCCCGGTGTTCATATGGTTCCTGAGTACATTGATAAGGAAGTTGCATCACTCAAACTCATCAGCATGGGTGGACGTATCGACGTGCTTACACCTGCTCAAGACATGTACTTGAACTCTTGGGAGCACGGTAGCTAATGACTTTGGTGATGGTCGTCGATGACGACCAGGATCTCGCGGAGATGCTTGGCATCGTTTTAACCGGTGCCGGCATCGACGTAGATCTTGTCAGTAGAGGCGATGAGGTCATGGATATTTTTCGAAATAATCCACCAGACCTTGTTCTCCTTGATGTGATGTTGCCTGGTTTGGATGGAGTTGAAGTATGTAAATTGATTCGTGCAGAATCAATGGTTCCCATTGTTATGCTCAGCGCAAAAGGTGATACAGCCGATATTGTCGCTGGACTAGAGGCCGGTGCCGATGATTACATGGTCAAACCATTTAAGCACCCGTCTGAATTGATTGCTCGTATTCGCACTCGATTACGACGCACAAATGCCGATCTTAAGGATTCATTGACTATCGGCGATCTTGCAATCGATGTCACTGCCCACGAAGTAAAGCGTGGTGCAAAACTTATTGCACTCACTCGCCTTGAATTTGATCTCCTTGTCGCCCTTGCAAAAGAACCAGGCCGCGTATTCACTCGCGACGCATTGCTCAGCGAAGTGTGGGGATATCGTCATTCGACAGATACACGACTAGTAAACGTGCATGTGCAGCGGCTGCGATCCAAAGTAGAACACGATCCTGAAAATCCAAGGATCGTAACAACTATACGTGGAGTTGGATATAAAGCTGGAGTCACGGACGAATCCTGATGAGGCCACAACGTTCGCCTCTTTCACAATCGCTAGCCGCAAAAGTAATTCTCTCTACCGTACTTCTATCTCTAGCTGTTGTATGGCTGACAGGATCAGCCCTGTACTCCCAGCTCTCTGATGGAGTTAAGAGGGTAAGCCTAGAATCTTCAGTATCTGATGCTCGCTCAGTCTTTTATAGCGCTCAGTACCAATTATTGCTTGTTACCGGTAAATCAAACAGTGCAATCAAGGCAAGTGTCGACGAAATTATTTCAGCATCAATTAACGTTGGATCAACCGAAGGCGCTCGAGAGGTCATCTTAATAAAGGTTTTTAATAACGGCGAGACGGCAAAAAATGATAAGCAGCCGAACTACAGCTTTGCCTCCAACGGTCTCTTATTGTCAACAATTCCTCAAGATCTGAGGGATGAGATTAAAGAAGATCAGGAATTATCGTATCGATTTGCACCATTGGACTATTGGTCAGGGGTAACTATGGACGCACTCTACGTCGGTCAACGCGTGACAATCCCCGCATCTGGTAGTTATGAAATGTATTTAGTCTTTACTCTGGCCAATCAGGGGGCAACCATTGATCTCATACAGAACTCCTTGCTTCTCACAGGGATTGTTCTTATCTTTCTTATTGCCTTGATTACATATTTAGTTGTAAGGCAGGTCGTCCGCCCAGTTCGAGAGGCCGCCCGGGTTGCGAGCCTTTTTACCAAAGGTGACTTTGCCCAGCGCTTGAGAGTAGAGAGTAAAGACGAGATCGCAACTTTGGGTACCGCTTTTAATGAGATGGCGGCATCTATTGAGGGTCAGATTGGTCGACTTGAAAATCTCTCAAAAGTTCAACAACGCTTTGTATCCGATGTTTCGCATGAATTGCGTACACCGCTGACAACCCTACGCATGGCATCAGATGTAATTTATGCTCAACGCGCTGAATTTGATCCAGTAATTGCTCGAAGTGCTGAACTCCTCATTGCTCAGATTGATCGTTTTGAAATGCTCTTACAAGAACTTCTTGAGGTAAGTCGTTTTGATGCAGAAGTTGCTGTTCTTGAGCCAACAGATTTTGAACTGACAGCCCTTGTTCGTAGATGTATTGCAGATCTTGGGGTGAATTTGGATGATGCTGACTCCCAAATTTCCTTCACATCTCCTGGATACCCGGTCCATATTCGCGCAGACTTCCGGCGGGTGGAGCGAATTATGCGAAATCTGATTTCAAATGCCCTTGATCACGCAGATAGCAAACCCATAGAGATTGTGTGTGTGGAAACTGGCACAGATGTTGCCATAAGCGTCCGAGATCATGGTGGTGGAATGGAGGAAGCTTCACTCACTCGAGTCTTTGATCGATTCTGGCGTGCTGATCCTTCCCGCGCCAGAACTCGTGGCGGTACTGGTCTTGGTCTATCGATCGCCCTTGAAGATGCTCGACTCCACAATGGTGAACTTGATGCATGGGGAGCAGTGGGAGATGGTGCAAATTTTGTCCTGACGCTTCCACGTATTGCAGGTAACCAGATCACAGCACGTCCACTTCCTGTCAATCCACATAGGATGAGGAATTAGGGATATCAACTCCTCGATAAACCACACTTTGCTTTGTGATTTCATTTAGTGCTTTATCAGAGATTATTTTTCCCTCTCGCTGCCTAGGGTGCAGAAGTCTTGGAATTAAAATATGCTCGCAATGTCGCGCTTCTTGGCATCCTCATATTTACCGCACACAGATCACCTCTGAAGTAAACACTTTCCCCGTCTACTCTGCGGTTGAGTATTCAAGTGTTGCTCAACGAGTT
>JBIJAL010000124.1:0-4177 GCA_044345775.1 Candidatus Planktophila sp. | reverse complement strand
TAGAGTGCATATTTATCTAAGGCTTCAAAAGTTGTACGGGCATCAGGGGAAATTCCAGGCATAGTCAAAAGCCCTAGGGATATTGCGTTCACCAAAATGACGAAGGCGATGGCAACTTCAAAGGCGGAGCTGTAGACAATTTTAGATAGCCACAAAATTCTGTAATCAGGGATATCTACTATTTCGCCATAGGCCTTTACTTTTCGCATCATCTCTCCATTATCGTTCGGTGTGGCTGAGGTGAATCCTTAAGGCATTAACTCTCGGCCAGCGGCATAGTGGCGGCTGATAACTGTTGCATCAAGTGCTGAATTAAAGAGTGCAATTTCATCGAGTGCGGCGTATGTTCCATAGTAAGTAACTGGGCTCGCAATATCTGAACCGGCAATCTTTGCGCCAGGGTAATCAAGGGTACGGGCGAAGTGTATGTCGCTTCCGTTTGCAAAAGAGAGACCAAATGTGGCTGTCTGTCCAACGAGCGCTCCATCGATGTAGAGTGATTGAACCGCACCGTTTGAAACCCAGGCAAAGTGGTGGAAGCGACCATCGGTGAGATTATTTGCATTAGGTGCACCGGTAACAGTTGCACGTACTGTATTGCCACCGACTCCGGCGTCGGCGGTAATGCGACCTTCTGGTGTGAGGTAAAGACGCAAGAAGTCGTAACCGTTGGCTATGTGGAAGATGTTTCCGCCCGAGGTGCCACTTGTTGTACTTACCCAACCAGATACGGTGAAGATGGAGTCGGAGAAGAAGTCAGTGGCTTGAGTGAATCTAAAGCCTGGACTACTTGAACCTGTCGATGAGATAAATCCATCAGTGACCCCGCCAGTGGAGCGAATACTTGTGTTGGTGCCCAGGAAAAGATTGCTGTTTAACGTTAGCGCCGTTGTACCTGAGTTAGCAAGTGCTCCATTCATACGGAAGTAATATGCAGGCGAATCTTGCAAGACGTTCTGTGAATATGCGATGTTATAGATGTTTGTGGTGATCGCAGCAGATGTTGCGCTAAAGCGGGTATCTGGTGTGATGGTGTTAAAGACTGGTGTGATGCGGAAGCGATATGAAGTTCCTGCGGTCAGGCCCGAAACTGTTGCAGATGCAACCGTGCTATTGGCGCGGGCGAATTCGTTCCACGCGGTGCCGTCGGTAGAAACTTCAACCTTGTAGGTAGTAAGCCCTGTTGTCATGGCAGGGGCTGTCCATGTGAGGCTTACTGATGTGTTGTTGCCTGCCACCTTAGAGGCAATCACATTTGTCACACTCGGGCTTCCGGTGGTGACTGCAGATGTGGTGGCCTGGCCGTTGGCATCGAGTGCGGCGTTAAAACTTGGAGTGATGCGGAAGCGATATGAGGTTGCAAAGGTAAGGTTTGTGACTGTGGCACTTGTTGTAATCGATGCCGTGCGCTCGAAAACTGTCCAAGTAACGCCATCTGCAGATACTTCGATCTGATAATTATCAAGACCAGTGGTGATTGTTGGAGCGCTCCATGTCAACGATACGTTGGCAAAGTTAGAGGTTGAAGGTGTTGCTACTGGATTGGTTACCTTCTGGAAGTTCGTTGTTGCAGAATTTGATGAAGTCGCAGCTGTGGCAGAAACAACACCGCTGATGCTTGGTGTGACTCGGAATGTGTACGCCGTTCCCGCCTCAAGTCCTGTGACTGTTGTCGTGGTCAGCGTTGAATCTGGGCGGGTAAATACTGTCCAGTTGCTTCCATCTTTACTGTACTCAACGAGATAAGTCGTGATACCAGTTGTCTGTGATGGCGCCATCCATGAAAGTGCGACTGAGTCAATTTTGCCTGTAACAGTTGTTGCAGTAACTGTTGGGACTTTAACAAAAACATCAAATGTCATTGGGTTCGAAGTGACCGTGGTTCCAGCTGAATCTTGAGCCAGGATTGTCATCGTGTATCGGCCTTGAGGCAATGAAACGAAACTAAAGTTAATTGTTGCTGTTGAGCCAGGATTTGTCGCCCATGAGTAATCACCAAGTGGGTTACTGGTTTCGCGAGTCGCACCGCTGCTAGCTAGCGTTGGTAGATAATTAGAGGTAACAAATCCTGCTGGGCCCTGTAACTTAACGGCAATACGTGCAGTGTTAAAGGTCGCAGCGCTAAATCGGTCCGGAGTAAAAATTGTTGTGACAGTTTGCGAGGCGGTTGTAAATCCTGTGGCGGTGCTGGCACTAGCGCTCATTTTTGGAGCAGCTGCCGCACTTCCTGGCGTGACGGAAAGTGGCGCAACCGGACCACCGAACTCAACGACATATCCATTTGGCCATGAGCTCCACGAATTAATCAGTGAATCAATCGGCCCGTCATTCCATTTGCCGTTCGTTAAGGCCATCGCCCAGTTTTCAGCGTTGTTGGCATTATTTGGTTCTCCGGAATTCCAATTGGTGAATCCACCAATTGAAGGACAATTGGTAACGCCAGGTGCGGCAAAGAATGCAGTATTTGCTTCAGGTCCATCTGAATATCTCCAGCAACCCTCTTGTTGGGCATCACTCACACCGAGCCAGATATTTCTGCCACCTGACTTCTTATGAATAAACTCAAATTCCGCCTGAGTATTAGGGGTAGCAAGGTAGCCCTGCAGGCCGAGGTAGCTCATTGAAAGGGCGTTGGCGCGAGCTTGCTGCCAAGTGACTCTGTCGGAGATCCATTGGTAGTAGTGGCCGGTCTTTCCAAATAGCTGCACTATTGGTACTTCAATAGAGATGCCATCGTTTGCATTTGCCTTACCTATGCTGTTTTTGATCTCAACTGCGCAGATCAGTGCCTTTCCAACTACTTTGTCGTATACATCGCCGGTATAAATCAGTGTTGGACCAGTACCGAGTATGGTCTCTATCGATGAGGAGAAGTAATAAGCGCCAACACCCCATGTGAATGTTGCCTTCTCATCTCCCACGAGTTTACGTGCTTCGCAGGTGATCTCTTGGTTGGCTGGTGGTGCTTGCGCTGTAAGCCCCTTGATAACTACGTTGAAATAATCTGGGGCTGTCGGCTCTTTTACATACGTTGTCACAGAGGATGTTCCTGAACCAACGAGGTTAGTGACTGTGACTTTGCACTGTAGATATTTTTTAGCACTTGTCAAGATATTTGCTTGATCAAAGATATAAGTTGATGCAGTTCCAACAACAGGTGCCGTTGCTGAGTTTGACCAAGAGTAGGTCTGTAAGGTCCATTCGTATTTAATCGATTCATACTGTTCTGGTTGATCAACATCGCAGGAAACAATTTGAGCAGGAGATGGCGTCTCGTTGCTGATGAGACCGACCATCTTTACCGTTGGTGAAGGCGTGGAGATAGATGGCATTCTCACGCTGACGATGTTATAGCGGGTTCCACCGGGACCGGTTACACCGGATGCGCAGAGAATTGATTTGTTAAGCGCTTTAAGAATAATTTCTTTAGTCAAAATTAGAGTAGTGCCTTCGCCAACAGCCGTGCTGCTGTTCGACAACTGCTCACGGGAGTAGAACTCACCGATATACCAGAGTGGGCGAAGCGTCGTCTCGACATTGTTGCGCCAGGTTGCATTCGAGCAAGTGATATTGGTACCGATTTTCGGCGCGGATGGGCCTAAACCATTAATTGACTGCTGCGTGTCAAGAACTGGCGCTGATGGAATTGTTAAGTTTGATTCAACTGGTAATTGCGCGGTGCGCGATCTACCGAGTGCGACACAGGTAAATGTCTGCCCTGCATCTTCATTCTTGACGACGATAGAGGCTGTGCGTTCACCAGAGATGCGTGAAGGTGATGTCCAGTATGCATCAACGCTAGTTGTGTTCTCAGACCAGGTACCGGGATCGCAGGTTAAGGTAGAGCCGACTCGAGCCACACCGGTGATGGAAGATCTTTCAATATTGGTCGGAGCAGCTTGGTTATAAACAGTTGCAGCCTTTGATGCTAAGACCACACCATTAGAAATATTCTTTAGGTAATAGGAGACTCGAGTAAAGATTGTTGGCTTTCCACGATCGCATCCTTGTGCTGAACCCCAACTAGTGAGACCAACCAAAGTTGGCTTCCGATCAACAATTCCAATAAGTGGTCCACCAGAATCCCCATTACATCCACCAGCGTAGAGTCCTTCAGCCTTGATGTAGCGGCCGCTTGCAAGCATGATCTCTGGCTTGAAATTCTTTCCATAAGCGC
>JBIJAL010000086.1:0-4227 GCA_044345775.1 Candidatus Planktophila sp. | reverse complement strand
ATCGGTGAAGCCGGTAAAGCTGGTGCGGGAGGCGGGACTTGAACCCGCACGTCCGAAGACACAGGTTCCTAAGACCTGCGTGTCTGCCATTTCACCACTCCCGCAAAAGAGTGTCTGTTGTCCTGTCGCGAGCCAAAGAATTGTTATTTCAGTCCTGTGGCTATTGCCCTAGGTTACGGGTAAGTTCGGTCATGTTACAAACCGAGTTCCACAACGATAGAAATACCGCACGCGAGAATATGGGAGAAGACCATGTCAGTTACTCCAAGCCCAGCAGATAAATTCACCTTCGGACTCTGGACCGTGGGTTGGCAGGCGCGAGATCCATTCGGAGATCCAACACGCGGACCTTTAGACCCTGTGCGCACTGTTAACGAGTTGGCAGCCCGAGGCGCTTATGGCGTCACCTTCCATGATGATGACCTGATCCCTTTCGGTAGCAACGACTCAGATCGCAAGGCCCACATTGATCGCTTTAAGAAGGCGTTGGCTGATACTGGAATGAAAGTTCCGATGGCTACAACAAATCTCTTTTCGCATCCTGTCTTTAAAGATGGCGCATTCACATCTAATGATCGCGATATTCGTCGCTACGCACTTCGCAAGGTGATGCGCAATATTGAACTCGCTGTAGAACTTGGAGCAGAGACATATGTATGTTGGGGCGGGCGTGAAGGTGCAGAATCAGATGGTGCAAAGGATGCCTACGTCGCTCTCGATCGTTTCCGTGAAGCATTTAACGTACTTGGTGAGTTTGTCACCGATAATGGATACAAGATTAAATTTGCGATTGAGCCAAAACCAAATGAACCGCGCGGCGATATCTTCTTGCCAACGATTGGACATGCGCTGGCATTTATTAATTCATTAGATCGACCAGAGCTTGTTGGTCTCAACCCTGAGGTTGGCCACGAGCAGATGGCCGGACTTAACTTTGTACACGGAATCGCACAAGCCCTGTGGCATGGAAAGCTCTTCCATATCGATCTCAATGGACAACATGGTCCAAAGTACGACCAAGATCTTGTCTTTGGACATGGCGATCTCAAATCAGCATTCTTCCTTGTTGATTTGCTTGAAAATTACAAGTACTCAGGGCCTAAGCACTTTGATTACAAGCCATCACGCACTGAAAGCGATAAGGGTGTCTGGGAGTCAGCTACAGCAAATATGCGCACCTACCTCTTGCTCAAAGAGCGTGCACTTGCATTCCGCAGCGACCCACGAGTGATTGCTGCGATGAAGGAATCGAACATCCCAGGATTAGCAGAGCCAACACTTGCCAAAGGCGAAACATGGAAGTCTCTGACAGAAGCTGAGAACTTTGATCTTGATGCAGCTGGTGCACGCGGCTATCACTACGAAGCACTCGATCAGTTAGCCCTGGAGCATCTCATGGGGGTTAAGGGCTAAACCACATTAACTTTTCTCGCTAGCGTGCACCAGAACTGCGTTTGCGAGATACCGCATCGACTGTTGCCGCCAAAATCAAGACGCCTCCTGTTACCAAGAAGTTGATTCCAGCAGGTAGGCCAATCAGGCCGAGTCCATTATCAATAATTGCAATCACTAGTGCGCCAACTGCTGCGTGAATGAGACGACCGCGACCACCGAAGAGGCTTACTCCGCCGACCACTGCTGCGGCAACGCCCGAGAGAACAATCGCTTTTCCTGCCGTTGCTTCAACAGCACCGACGCGACTGGCATTAAAGATTCCAGAGATGACGGCAAGAGAAGAACAGAGCATAAAGGCGATGATTCGAATTTGAACAACCTTGATACCTGAACGACGTGCCGCTTCAGGATTTCCACCCACTGCGTAGAGGTGACGCCCAAAACGTGTGCGATCTAGTAGGAGTGTGCCAAGAAAGAGAACTGTCAGTGCAATCGGTACAACAATTGGGACACCACTAATCTCTTTGATTGATTTACTTCTGTTTTCGTTGAGGAGTGCAACAAGCGCCGCACCGATTACAGCAACAATGATGAGCTTTGTATACATCAGTGAAATTGGACGATTTGCTAGCCCGCTACGAATTCGAATAATTCGATCATAGAGATTGATAAGTGCCATTACTGCAATAGCAATTGCCAAGAATGCCCACCCCATCCAACCAGGAAGGTTGTCATTCATGATCGCTCTAATTTCTGGAACTTCAATACGGTAGATGCCACCATCGCCAAGAAGTGCTAGTTGCAGCCCTTGGAAACCTAGGAATAGTCCAAGGGTTACAACAAAGGACGGAACACCAACTTTAGCGACAAAGAATCCAATAAATGCACCGATCGCCATTCCACAGAGCAAGCCTGCGATGATTGAAACTCGCCAGTCGATACCCCATTTGTTTGTCATGATAATAAAGAGCGCCATAGCAACACCAGATGTGACACCAGCAGAGAGATCAATCTCAGCAAGAAGAATGACAAAGACCAGCGCCATTGCAAGCATCATGAGCGTTGCAGTCTGCGTTAAAAGATTGGCGAAGTTACCCTGGGTAAGGAAGAACGGGTTGAGGGCTGCAAATAAAAATGTAAGAACAAAGAGTGAGAGCACTGAAGGCAGCGCGCCCATCTCTCCACCTTTAACTCGAGACTTATACGCTGTAATTTGTTCGCGGACATTACCTTCCTGACCAGATCCGATTGTGACGCTCATGCCTGATCTCCCATCGTGCGGCTTCCAGTGATGTATTGGACAACATCGAGATGATTTGTCTCTGTTGACTTAAGCTTTGCCACCATCTTGCCAAGGTATAGCACCGCAATATCATCTGCGACTTTAAAAACATCTTGAAGATTGTGGCTAATAATGATCACGGCAACACCTGAATCAGCAAGGCGACGAACAAGGTTGAGCACCTGCTCAGTCTGAGCTACACCAAGTGCCGCGGTGGGTTCATCAAGGATGACAAGTTTTGCATTGCGCAGCACTGAGCGCGCGATCGCAACAGTTTGACGCTGCCCACCTGAAAGTGAGGCAACCTTTTGACGTACTGACTTCACTGTACGAACAGAAAGTCCCGTTAAAGTCTTTGATGCTTCAGCCTCCATCTGAGGCTCGTTAAGAGTTATTCCAGTCATGGATTCGCGACCGAGGAACATGTTTTGAACAATATCTAAATTTTCACAGAGTGCGAGATCTTGGTAAACAACTTCAATTCCAAGTGCTGCGGCGGCACGCGCACTTGGCAGCGTTACCTCATTACCTTCGAACTTAACAACTCCAGCGTCATACTCTTGCACTCCGGCGAGTCCTTTAATCAGAGTTGACTTACCAGCACCATTATCACCAACAAGTGCGGTAACACGCCCTGCATAAATGGTGAGATCGATTCCTTTGAGAACATCAACGGGACCAAAACTTTTGGTAATCCCGATGAGTTCAACAATCGGTGTCTGCGATGTCATATCAACCCTTTCAAAAATTAGTTTAAATCTCTTTAATTCTTTTATAAAAGCCTCCGCGCCGGCACATCAAGTACCGGCGCGGAGGTCTTACTTTCTACTAACGTTATGCAGTTACGCCGAATTCTTCACACGCAGCCATTACAGCCTCTGTGCAAACTTCGTCGTAGCTAGCATCTCCTGCAGCAACAACATCCTTAACCGCATCTGGTCCGACAGAGTTAGGAGTTACTGCAATGTATGGAGTTCCATCAGCAAGCGCCTTGTCAGCTGTTGGTGTCTCACCGTTAAGGAGAGCAATTGCCAAATCTGATGCAGCTGTTGCGATCAGTGTGTATGGCTTCCAAACAGTTGTTGTCTGCTTACCTAGAAGAACATTCTGAAGACCAGCTGGTGAAGCATCTTGTCCTGAAACAGGAACCTTCAAGCCAGCCTTATCTAGAATTGTGATGATGTTTGCAGCGTTGTTGTCATTTGGTGCAAGAACTGCATCAACTTTTCCACCAACTGCTGTGAGTGCCTGCTCGAACAATGTTCCGGCCTTTGCGCCATCCCATGTTCCAGCCATGCTAAAGATTGGCTTTACGCCAGCTGGCTCAAGAACTGAGAGCGCACCGTCATAGAACATCTTTGCATTTCCATCTGTTGGATCTCCCTGGCCGTAGATAACACGGGCAGTCTTTGGATCCTTACCAGCTGCTGCTAGACCATCAAGAATTGCTTGGCCTTGAAGTGCTCCAACTGACTCGTTGTCGAATGACACGTAGTAGTCAGCACCTTCGATTGGGCGGTCGTAAGCGATAACAGGAATTCCTGCTTCCT
>JBIJAL010000085.1:0-4253 GCA_044345775.1 Candidatus Planktophila sp. | reverse complement strand
CAGATGCTTGTCTTACTTGTTTTAGGAAATCTCTCACATCTTGTCGCTCAAAGAAGCGCTCAGTGCTGCGCACTTGATATGGAAGGCCTTTGCTATTCATGGCACGTTCCATACCTTTGAGTTGGCTATTGGTGCGCGCCAAGATTGCAATCTCTTGCGGCGCGGTGCCATCACTGAGCAGCGCATTTATCTGGGAAATGATTCCTGCAATCTCTGCAGTTTCATCTTTAAATCCATCAACGCTAGGGCGATGTCCATGGTCATTGCTGGCGGTGAGTTCTTGCCCCATCGATGAATTGCGCAGCAGCGCATTTGCAGCAAAGGTAATCTCTGGCGTTGATCTGTATCCAGTGCTGAGGCGAATAATCTGAGCCTCTGGAAAACGTTGTGTGAAGGTGTTTAAGAAAACTGGAGTCGCTCCAGCAAATGAGTAAATCGTCTGCGCCGGATCTCCTACAACGCAGATATCTTTGCGAGAACCTAGCCAAGCATTGATCAAGCGCTGCTGAATTGGTGAGATGTCTTGATACTCATCAACTGTGAAATATCGGTATTGATCCTGAACGCGTTCGCGCACCGCTCGCTCTTCTTCAAGCATCGCAGAGGTAAGAAGTAAGACATCCTCAAAATCAATGGCGACTTCTTGCTTCTTGAGACTTTCATAGGCCACATAGATCTGAGCAATGTGTTCAGCCTTAATGCGTGGTTTGGTTAAACGCGCAGATACCTGGTCAAGGTAATCAATCGGTGCAACCTGAGAAACCTTTGCCCACTCAATCTCTGTTGCAATATCTCTCATGGTTTCGCGTGAGGTGCTCTTTACTTCACCAGTTAAGTTGGCGCGATTAATTGCTTCAGTAAGAAATGGCGTCTTGCTATTCATTAAATCAGGGGTACGTCCGCCAAAGACGGTGGGCCAGAAATAAATTAATTGCTTGAGAGCTGCAGAGTGCACAGTACGTGCTGCAACAGTGGGAACACCTAATGAACGAAGTCGTGTGCGCATCTCACCAGCGGCTCGCGCAGTAAAGGTAAGTGCTAAAACTTTGCTGGGATCCATTGTTCCGATCGCTGCAGCATAGGCGATGCGATGAGTGATTGCGCGAGTCTTTCCAGTACCAGCTCCTGCAATTACGCATACAGGCCCACGAGTTGCTAGAGCTACTTCACGTTGATCATCATCGAGTGCATTCAAAATCTCATCAGCTCGAAGGTCTGGAGTTATCTCCATGTTTCACCGCCTTGGGCAGTCTCACCCAACCAACGTTCAATCATTTTGCGAGCAACCGAAATGGATGGTGGAAGTAAAAGTGTTCCAGCTTTGGCCTCTGCACGAAGTTGATCACGGGTAAACCACTTAACTTCTGTGATCTCGGCGCCATCCGGGCGGGCGGTCTCAGGAGAATCAGTGACTGCATCAAATGCGATCATGATCGATGCTGGAAACGGCCATGGTTGTGATCCAAGGTATGTGATGTCGCGAAGTACGACACCGGCTTCTTCAAAGACTTCTCGTGCAACACATTGTTCAAATGTTTCACCAGGTTCTAAAAATCCTGCAAAGCATGAGAATCGTCCCTCTGGCCAGACTGGTTGATGTCCAAGAAGGATTCGATCATCGTTATCTCGCACCAATACAATGACAGCACCATCTGTTCGTGGATGATGTTGGCTCTTGTCGACATCGCAGACACGAACTGCCCCACCTAAGTCAACGCGAGTCGGTGCACCGCACCTGGCGCAACAAGGATGCGATTGGTGCCAGTTACTTAATGCAACAGCGTGCAGCGCAAGTTCGACATCTATATCTGAAAGGTCAGCGCCAACTTCGCGAAGAGTAGTAAATCCGATCTTCATCTCTTCATCTGTACGCGCAGTTGTCCAGCGTGTATCCCATGCAAAATATGGATCATTCGTTACGGCATCGAGGCCAAGAAAGTAACGTGATCCTTCCTTAAATTCACCATCTCTAATCAGTAGTGCGACCTGATCTGAAGCTAAATAACCATCTGCTCGTATCCGACCTTGTGCAATCTGAAGGATTTTTGCTCGCATCCAGAGCTGATCAAGGGTTGCCTGGTTTTCCCGAAGGTGGCCGGCGCGATCGATCCGTGATGGGTGGCTATTGATCGCGCTCATAAGGGGCAACGGTACTAGCCTGCTCGCTATGCGCATTACCTCGTGGAATATCCTGCATGGAATGGCGATCCCGCCGACCCCGGATCCGCAATTGGGCGCTCTCGCAGACGCCGCCGAGAAAATCGCGATAGATCTCGCACCGGATCTGATTGCCATACAAGAATGTGATTACCAACTTGCGCGAACTGCAGATGCACGCCAGATTGCAGAGATTGCTCGCAGTATTGGTGCGCAGTACTTTGCATTTGCTCCGTGCATTATTGGTACACCAGGTGAAAAATGGAGAAAACTTAACGCAAGTGATCAAGAAATCATCACAGAGAAAGAAAGTTCAACATCATATGAAGGTGGATATGGAATTGGCATCGCCTCAAAGATTGAAGTCATTAAGTGGCATCGGCTAGATCTTGGTAACGCACCTATTGGTATGCCACTTCTTGTTCCTGGTGAAGATGGTAAGCCAGGAAAACTTCGTCCAATCTATATTCGGGATGAACCTCGTGTAGCACTTGCAGCGACGTTGGTAAATGGAATTACCGTGATTAATACACACCTTTCATTTGTCCCTGGATATAACGTAAAACAACTTCGCGCAATCAAGCGTTGGGCGGTTGAACTAGAGAAGGAAATGAATACAACGGCGATTATTGTCGGAGATTTGAACTTGCCTAAGAATCTGCCTGTCGTTGCCTCGAAGTGGAGATCTCTGGCAACGCAAGCAACATATCCAAGTTGGGGAGCAAAGATTCAATTTGATTACATTCTGACTCGATCAGCCATGGAATCGACACAACTTCCCACTGTTGCAACTGGCGTGAGTGATCACTTGCCTCTATCGGTTGAGCTAAATCTGAATTAAGCGGTGGCCTTAAGCGTTGAACTGTTCGAGTAAAGCGATGAGTTCATCGCGTCCCATCAGATCTGCAGGGCGATCAGTAATCGAGGTTGGTACATAGTGGAATGCGGCGCTGACTTTTTCAAGCTCAACATTCTGCAGAGTTGCCCACGCTAGGCGATAGACAGCCAATTGAATTGCTGCTGATTTACCTAGCTTTTTCGAGCCCGTTTTCCAATCGATTACTTCGTAACTATCGCCCTCTTTATAGACAGCATCAATGCGGCCGCGAATAAGAACACCGGCAATGACAGTTTCAAAGGGAACTTCCACTGCATATGGAGTTCTTCCAGCCCAAGAACTTGCCAGCCACGCACTCTTTAACTCTTCCAAGGTCTGATCAGCTTCAAGTGGCTCGAGTACATCAAAATCTTCATCATCAAAGAAGGTGAGCATATTGAAATGCTTCTCGATCCATAAGTGGAAGGCAGTTCCGCGACGAGAAAATTCATCACTTGCTCGCGGCATCGGGCGTCGAATCGAGAGTGCAAGTGCTTGTGGGTCTTCATAAAGTGCGATGAGCGTTGATGTCGCCATACGAGGGGGCAGAGCCACACTTGCTAGAGCGTTCTTGTAATTCTCGAATTCATTAATTATCGCTTGGCTATCACGAATCCATGAACTGATCTCTTCATCACTGGAATCAGAGAGCGCTGCATCGAGAGAGATAGGAGCCTTTGAGGTAACGAGTGCAACTTCTGCAGCAAAGCGTTGGCGGCGATCACCAAGTGCATCAAGCGGCCACGTAGCACTGGCAGGGTTCTCGCGAAGTGGATTCTTCTCGCCATCAATCGGTGCATCCTCAAGGTTGATGATGCGACCGACTCGAGTTGCAACAGATTGCGCTTGCTCGAAAATTGATGATGGTGGAACCTTCTTCTGGCCATCGCGCCACCATGATGAGGTACAGATCAGATGAGTCTTCGCGCGAGTCATTGCAACATAACCAAGGCGAATCTCTTCTTGCTCTTTAAATGTGTTGCACTGTTCCTTAAATTTCTTCACCGCTTTTCCAGCATCAGCATTTGATGTGGCACCGTTCCACGAGAAGATCGGAAGTTGTCCACCATCACCGCGCAGGGCAAAGGGAATATGTCTTTCGTTGGTGATCCAGTTATCGGGATCTCCCTTGTGATCACTCGGGAATGTGCCATGAGCCAACCCTGGCACTGCGACAAGGTCCCATTCAGCGCCCTTTGCACTATGAATTGTCAGAATC
>JBIJAL010000022.1:0-13806 GCA_044345775.1 Candidatus Planktophila sp. | reverse complement strand
GCTTCCTTAGCCTTAGCCGCAACCTGAATACCAGCACCCTGGTAATCAACAAGGATCATTACACCGCAGCCCTTTGTGAGCATCTGGTCAGCAATTGTTGCGTACTTTGCTGTATCACCTTGTGCGTTCTGAATATCTGTTTCAAATCCTGCACCTGTAAGTGCTGAATCCATTGCTGGACGATCTCCGTTTTCCCAACGTGTAGATGACTCTGAGTCAGGAAGGATCATGCAAGCACGCTTTCCTGCTGAATCATCACTGCTTGAGCAACCTGAGATCAATAGTGCTGCTGCTGCAAATGCAGCGGCAATAACTAGACGGCGCTTTGCCATGTGTATGCCTTTCGAAAGGTGTTCTCGCCCCTGGCCAAAACTATTTCGGCCAGACATGAGGGCGTGGACGGTAATGAGGATATTAGGAATTTCTCTTAATAGCACTACCCCAGAGGTCACAATCTGGTAAACGCATCAGGTGCTCGCAAGCAGGTAACCTTGCGTAATGGCCCAACTATCTAGCTCAGAATCCCTTGAGGCTGCGATCCTTGCTGCGATCAAGCAGGCTTTTGAGCGGGGCGAATTACTGGGAACGTTACCAGGGGCCGTTTCCCTTGAGCGCCCAAAAAACCGCGACCATGGAGACTATGCGACGTCGATCGCCCTGCAGTTAGCCAAGGGTGCCGGCAAGAGTCCGAGAGAAGTCGCCGAGATTCTTCGCTCTCACTTAGCAAGCCTGCCTGAAGTCAGTGCGGTAGATATTGCAGGACCAGGATTTATTAACATCACCTTAAATAGAAGTAGCCAAGCGGAGTTAGTGAGAACAATTTTATCTGCACCAACATCGTACGGTTCTGGAAATGCGCTCGCAGGTGTTGCAATCAACCTTGAATTTATTAGTGCCAATCCAACAGGTCCGCTGCATTTGGGTCATACACGATGGGCCGCAGTAGGTGACGCGCTCGGTCGCGTACTTTCTGCAGCGGGTGCAGATGTGACTCGAGAGTTTTATATCAACGATCGTGGAAATCAGATGGAACTCTTTGGCCAATCTGTTGAGGCTGCAGCCCTTGGTTTACCCATCCCAGAAGATGGCTATCAAGGTGCATACATTTCTGATTTAGCAGCAAAGGTTGTGAGTGAGAATTCGAAAATTACTGAGCTAGAAGGCGAAGGACGACGTGATGCTTTTCGCGAAGCTGCTTATAAAGTGCAGCTTGCTCAGCAGCAAGGCGTACTCGATACCTTTAACACTCATTTTGATATTTGGTTCTCAGAGCGCTCCCTACACGAGGCAGGTGCCGTTGAGCACGGTGTAGAAAAATTGCGAGCACAGGGACATGTTTTTGATTCTGAAGGTGCAATCTGGCTTCGTACAACTGATTTTGGTGACGATAAAGATCGCGTGATTACCAAAGCAAATGGTGATCTCACCTACTTTGCATCCGATACTGCGTATTACATCAATAAGCGTGAACGTGGCTTTGAGATCTGTATCTACATGCTGGGCGCTGACCATCACGGCTACGTTAATCGTTTGCGCGCAACTGCAGCATGTGCCGGAGATAATCCTGATTACAACGTTGAAGTACTTATCGGCCAACTAGTAAAGATTATGGAGGGCGGCGAAGAGGTCAAACTCTCAAAACGTGCGGGCACAATCATTACGTTAGAGGAATTGGTAGAAAAAGTAGGGGTAGATGCTGCTCGCTACACCTTGATTCGTTATCCAGTTGATACACCGATGGTGATGGATATCGATATCTTGCGCAGAAACACAAATGAGAATCCTGTCTATTACGTGCAGTACGCCCATGCCCGTATCGCGGCAGTTCTTCGCAATGTCCAAGAGCTCGCGATTCCGATGGGTCTTGATCACTTTGACCCTGCCCAGCTTTCACACGATCGTGAAAACGAACTTCTCGGAACACTCGCAGAGTTTCCCCGCGTAGTTGCAGCGGCAGCGCAGTTCCGTGAACCGCATAGAGTCGCTCGTTATCTAGAAGAGCTTGCTGGTGTTTACCACGGCTTTTATGCAGATTGCCGAGTGCTCCCTCTTGGTGATGAGGCGATCTCCCCATTGCACTCTGCGCGCGCTAATCTTTGCGCAGCAACGAAGCAGATTTTGAAAAATGGACTAGATCTTCTTGGCGTCAGCGCGCCAGAGAGGATGTGAACCACATGTGGTCATCTGGCGTCTCCTTTACCAATCGTGGACTTGAAATCGGTGGGATAAGTTCTCGAACATTAGCTAATGAATTTGGAACACCCACATTTTTTATCGATGAAAACCACTTTCGTGCTCGTGCCCAGTTGTGGGCTGATGCTCTCGAAGCTTCATTCGGTGAATCAGCTGGAACTGTTTATTACGCAGCAAAAGCATTTATCTGCACTGATGTAGCGCGCTGGATTAAAGAGACAGGGATCGGTATTGATGTCTGCACAGGTGGAGAACTCGCAGTTGCCTTAGCAGGTGGAATTGATCCAAAGAAGATTGAATTGCATGGCAATAATAAATCGGTTACAGAAATCAATCGCGCTGTAGACGTTGGTGTGCGAATAATCGTGATTGATTCACTTTTTGAGATTGATCGCGTCAGCGCAGCTGCAGAGCGAAAAGGTATTCGCCAGGCCGTGATGCTCAGACTGACTCCTGGCGTTCAAGCACATACACATCAATCAATTTCCACCGCCCATGAAGATGTGAAATTCGGCTTCTCTATTGCAAGCGGTGCCGCCCGGAGTGCAATTGCGAAGGTAATGTCAGATCGCAATCTTGAACTCAGAGGTTTTCATTGCCACGTAGGTTCTCAAATATTTGGTACCGATTCTTTCGAACTTGCCGCCACCCGCATTATTGGATTAATGGCTAAGTTCAAAGCGGAATACGGGATAGAACTTCCGGAACTTGATTTGGGTGGCGGATATGCAATCGCATATCTTCCAGGAGAAATTACTGTCGAGCCAGAAGATGTTCTTCCATCGTTGAGTGACGTAGTAAAGAGAGAATGCGCGGCAGTAGGGCTCGCACTCCCACTTATTTCCATTGAACCAGGGAGAAATATTGTTGGCCCAACAACTTTTACTTTGTACGAAGTTGGTACTGTAAAAAATGTAACGCTAGAAGATGGTGCAATACGCAGGTATATCTCTGTTGATGGTGGCATGAGCGATAATATGCGCACCTCTTTATATGACGCCCAGTACTTCGCTGTGTTGGCAGATCGTGAATCTGCTGCGCCTCTGACTCAATCGCGAGTAGTAGGAAAACACTGCGAGACTGGAGACATCGTCATTCGCGATATCAATCTTCCTTCAGATATCGAACCCGGTGATCTCCTGGCTACTCCAGCAACTGGGGCATATGGCCGCAGTATGGCGAGCAACTACAACCATGTGCCTAGACCCCCTGTTGTTGCAATTAAAGATGGGAAAGCCCGCGTAATAGTTCGCCGCGAAAATGAGGCTGATCTACTCGCACTTGATGTGAAAGAATAGGCAGATGAGATCCCCAGATCAGCCAGTGCGAATCGGCATGCTTGGTTGTGGTGTGGTCGGTAGTGAAGTGGCTCGCTTGATTTTGGCAGATACTGCTGAGCTCTCTACTCGCGCTGGTGCAAAGATTGAACTCACAAAAATTGCTGTCCGCGAAATAAAACCTCGCACAGGAATTCCCAGCGAACTCTTCACTCTTGATGCAGATTCGATCGTTAATGACCCCCAGATTGATTTAATCATTGAGGTGATAGGTGGAATCGAACCAGCTCGTTCACTTATTTTACAAGCGATCGGTAACCGTAAATCTATTGTGACCGCCAATAAAGCCTTACTGGCAAGCCATGGCGCCGATTTATTCACCGCGGCCTATGCGCAAGGTGAAGATATTTACTATGAAGCGGCAGTCGCTGGGGCGATCCCAATTATTCGCCCGATGCGAGATTCTTTGGCTGGTGATCACGTTGTTCGCTTGATGGGAATTGTGAATGGAACGACAAATTACATTTTGACTAAGATGCATGAAGATAATCGTGAGTTTGCCGATGTGTTGGCTGAGGCCCAGAAACTTGGTTATGCCGAGGCTGATCCCACTGCAGATGTCGAAGGTTTTGATGCTGCTGCTAAGGCGGCAATTTTATCTGGACTTGCTTTCCATACCCGCGTCACCGTCGAAGATGTATATCGCGAAGGTATTTCGCAGATCACGCTAGAAGATGTACAGATAGCTAAATCTATGGACCACGTGATCAAATTGTTAGCGATTGCTGAGTTAACCCCGGCAGATGAAATTTCGGTCCGCGTCCACCCAGTGTTGCTCCACAAGAGCCATCCATTGGCATCTGTACGCGATGCTTTCAACGCAGTCTTCATTGAAGCAGAATCTGCAGGACCACTCATGTTCTACGGCCGCGGGGCAGGTGGTGCTCCGACAGCATCTGCAATACTTGGTGACGTTGTTGCAGTCTCGCGACATATTGCTCTGAACTCAATTGGCCAGCGTGAGACAGACTATGCAGACCGTGACATTGCACCCATTGAAACTACGAAGACTAAGTTTCTTATTCGCCTCGAAGTTGAGGATAAATCAGGTGTTTTAGCGACAATTGCTCACACATTTGCCGAGCAAGATGTCTCTATTCAGACAGTTGATCAAAATGGTCGTGATGATGATGCCGAACTTATTATCGTGACCCACGGTGCGACCGAAGGTGAACTTAAAGCAACAGTTGAAGCCTTAAAGAGGCTCTCAATTGTGACCAAAATTTCAAGCGTCATTCGCGTGGAAGGCTCTACTTCATTATGAGCATCTTCGGGCTAAAGAAAAATTCAGGTGCGCATCAGTGGCGTGGAGTGATTGAGGAATATCGTCATCGCCTTCCAGTCACTGATAAAACACCAATTGTTTCGTTGCGTGAAGGTGGAACCCCACTTATTTATGCTTGCAATCTCTCTGAGCTTCTTGGCAATAATGTGTGGATTAAGTACGAGGGACTCAACCCAACAGGATCATTTAAGGATCGTGGAATGACGATGGCAATTTCAAAGGCGGCAGAAGATGGAGCCAAGGCAGTCATTTGCGCATCGACTGGAAATACATCGGCATCTGCTGCTGCTTATGCAGTGAAGGCTGGCATGACTCCTGCCGTCCTTATTCCTAAAGGCAAGATTGCAATGGGCAAGTTAGCCCAAGCGGTCATTCATAACTCAACAATCTTGCAGGTTAATGGAAATTTTGATGACTGCCTGACCTTAGCGCGTGAACTTTCCGAGAATTACCCCGTTGCGCTTGTGAATTCGGTCAATCCATACCGCATTGAAGGACAGAAGACTGCTGCTTTTGAAGTTGTAGATATGCTCAAAGATGCTCCTGATATTCATGCTCTTCCTGTCGGTAATGCTGGAAACATCACCGCATATTGGAAGGGTTATAAGGAGTATCGCGCAGATCGACTCTCAACGAAACTTCCGCAAATGTACGGATTCCAAGCCGCAGGTGCAGCGCCAATTGTTAAGGGAAGGATTGTAAAAAACCCTGACACTATTGCTACAGCAATTCGTATCGGAAATCCGGCTTCGTGGGCGCAGGCAGTTGAGGCGCGCGATACATCTGGCGGAGTCATTGATTCAGTAACAGATAAAGAAATCCTCGCCGCTTATCGACTTATTGCAGCACAGGAAGGGATATTTGTTGAACCTTCTTCAGCTGCAGGCCTTGCTGGGCTCATTAAATATAAGAAAGCCGGCAAACTTCCTTCAGGAAAAACAATTGTCATCACGGTCACGGGCCATGGGCTAAAAGATATTCCTTATGCACTCGAGGCCGCAAAGAAGCCAATTGTGGTTCCAGTTGATGTGAAGGCTGCGGCGAAGGCGTTAGGACTCAAGTAAATGGGAAAGCCAACATTTAAAGCCAACCCCATGCAGGTTCAGGTTCCGGCGACAAGTGCCAATCTTGGGCCTGGATTTGATTGTTTCGGTTTAGCCCTTGATCTTCATGACCGTTACGTCGCACAGATTCTCGACGAGCCCGGACTTGATATTGATGTTGCAGGTGAAGGTGCGGAAACTCTTCCTCGCAGTGAAAAAAATCTGCTGATCAAAGCAATGAATAAAGGTTTTGATTTTCTTGGAGGTAAACCAAAGGGAATTGCTGTTCGTGCGCTTAATGTGATTCCACATGGTCGTGGTCTAGGTTCATCAGCGAGTGCGATCATTGGAGGCCTAGTCCTTGCGCGCTCTCTTGTACTTACCGGCAGCGACAAGATGAGCGATCAAGCCTTATTAGATTTAGCAACAGCAATGGAAGGCCACCCGGACAATGTTGCCGCAGCGCTCTATGGAGGTGCAACGATCGCGTGGCAAGAGGACCATCATGGAAAATTAGTGTCTCAAGCACTACCTCTAGCCGTTGATTCACGAATTCGTGCAATTGTATTTATTCCGAAACAAGAATTTTCAACAACTAAGGCTCGTAAGCTTCTTCCTGAAAGTATTCCCCATGCACATGCAGCAGCAAATTCCGCTCGAACCGCACTTTTGTCGCACGCTCTTACACATCGCCCCGACTTACTTTTTCGGGCGACTGAGGATTTTCTCCACCAGGAATATCGCAGCACGGGAATGCCTGGATCATTGAAGTTGATGGACACCCTTCGTAAGGCGGGAGTGGCTGCATGTATCTCGGGGGCTGGCCCAACTGTTCTCGTTCTCCACACATCAGATCAATCCGAGCTTGATGAGTTATTGCGGGCAGCAGGAGATGGATTTGAGGCGAAATCTCTGGATATTGCAGTCCGTGGCGCGACCCTGTTATAGTTTGGCCATCACCTTATAGCCCGCAAGTCAGGGCGAGAAGTTAAGTTGATAGATATAAAAATCCCTTGGTTTTATTCGCATATTTTTGCGGCAAACCCCAAACTGAAAAGATACAGATGACTGAAAAAGAACCTGTTCGTTCAAGCAGCCCTGAGCTCACTGCGATGACCCTTCCAAAGTTAAAGGAAGTGGCCTCTCAACTTGGTATTGAAGGCGCAGCGAAGATGAAAAAGGAGCAACTCGCTGGTGCAATCGCAGATCTACAAGCGAAGAACCGTGAAGAGGCAAAGGCTGAACGTGAAGCACGCCGCGAAGCTCGCAATGCAAAGCGCAACGCTGGGCGTGAGGCTAAAGAAGATTTAGATGGAGACGATCAGAGCGAAGGTAATTCTTCCGATAATTCACAAGAGGGCGGCGACCGCGGCGATCGTAATGATCGCAACCGTGGCCGTGATCGCAACCGTGGCCGTGATCGCAACCGTGACCGTAACGACCGAAATCGCGATAGGGGTCCTCGCGAAGAGCGCGAACCAGTCATCAGTGAAGATGATGTTCTAGTACCTGTCGGTGGACTCGTTGACATCATGGATAACTATTCATTTATTCGCACTGGTGGATATCTCCCTGGTCCAAACGATGTCTATGTGTCACAGAGCCAAGTCCGTAAATACGGCCTTCGTAAAGGTGATGTTGTCACTGGCCAGGTTCGTCAATTGCGCGAAGGAGAACAGCGTCAGAAATACAACCCGCTGATCACCCTTGAAACGATCAATGGCGTCACTCCTGAAGAAGCACGTGGCCGCGTTGAATTTGGAAAACTCGTCCCGCTCTATCCGCAAGAGCGTCTTCGCCTTGAGACAGAGCCGAACGTTCTTACAACTCGCGTTATCGACCTTATTGCGCCGATTGGTAAAGGTCAGCGCGGGCTTATTGTTTCACCTCCTAAGGCTGGTAAAACAATGGTCTTGCAGTCGATTGCAAATGCGATCACAACTAACAACCCTGAGTGTCACCTGATGGTTGTACTCGTTGATGAACGCCCAGAAGAAGTCACTGATATGCAGCGCAGCGTAAAGGGTGAAGTTATTGCCTCAACCTTTGATCGCCCAGCTGATGATCACACCACAATCGCAGAGCTAGCTATCGAGCGCGCAAAGCGTCTTGTTGAACTTGGACACGATGTTGTTGTACTTCTCGATTCGATTACTCGACTTGGACGTGCCTACAACATCGCAGCACCAGCATCAGGGCGAATTCTCTCTGGTGGTGTTGACTCCGCAGCTCTCTATCCACCAAAGAAGTTCTTCGGCGCCGCTCGTAATATTGAAGATGGGGGCTCGCTCACTATCTTGGCAACCGCGCTCGTCGATACTGGCTCACGTATGGATGAAGTGATCTTTGAAGAGTTCAAGGGCACTGGAAATATGGAGCTCATTCTCGATCGTCGCATGGCCGACAAGCGCATCTTCCCAGCGGTAAACGTTGTGGCTTCAGGAACCCGTAAAGAAGAGATTCTTATGGGAACCGAAGAGCTCAATATTGTCTGGAAACTTCGCCGAGTTCTTCATGCCCTTGAACCACAGGCCGCACTTGAACTTCTCCTTGAGAAGATGAAGGGCACCAAATCAAATGTTGAATTCTTGATGCAGATCCAGAAAACAACATCGGGGCCAGACGACTCCAAATAACTGAAGATGATGACCATTCATTTTTGAGTGGCATCCCGCTGTGATTACTTAGCCTCTTTAATAATTTACATATTGAGGATCACTCGAGATCCCCAATATTGGAGAGTTCGATGAGTCAAGATCAGAGTTATGCTGGAAATGTATTGGCAAAGCAAGCAGTGGCGAAATACTCGGATTCAATTATTCGATGGGGTGGAGTTTTCCGAACCATTTTCACAGTTCTTGGTTGGATCTATCTAGTGGGCGGAGGAATTTTTGGCCTGTTTTATGGACAAACTATGTATGGAACCCCTTTTAGATTTTTGATCCTAGGCTTACTTTTTGGAGCGCTTGGAGCGCTCATAATGTTTGGCTACCGGTTAGTTTTTGATTACCTCTTAATGAGAGCGCATCAAAGCAGACTCTAAAAATCACAAGAACAGGGCACCGAGACAGTCGTCTCGGTGCCCTGTTCTTTTAATCCTACTTATTTGTGTGGGACGAAGACTTCTTTAATCACTCGATTGACGAGAGAGATGTAGGCATCGTTATCGACAGGTGCTTCACTCAGGTCGTCGACAATTTTGCCTAAGGTCCATGCCTGCATCAGTACTGCGAGTGCGTGCGGTTCAATTTCGGGATTACATAATCCACGTGCTTGAGCACCAGAAATTAAATCGGCAAGTACATCAGTTAAGCGCTGTTGCTCATGGCGCAACAGATCTGACATGCGAGGACTAGTAATCGCTCTACCAATGGTCAACGCTCGTTCTTGGCGTGCGCGTTGCATGCCTTCACCTTGGGTTACTGCAGAAATTTTCGCTAATCCGATATATAAACTTTCAGCCGTTGTTGCAGATTCGATGAGTGCTCGAAGTGATGCGATATTTGTATCTACATAACGTGCAAAGCGCGCAATCATTGCAGCCTCGAGAAGATGATAAATATCTTCGAAGTGATGGTAGAGCGAACCTTTAGAAATACTGGATCGATCCAGAACCATTTCAACGGTTATTTCATCGAAGCGATATTTATCTAAAAGATCAGCAGCACATTCAATGAGCGCGGTCTTAGTCGGATGCGTCGTCTTCGGCATAGCAATATTCTGGCAAGCAAATCGCAATTTCGCCTAATCGGCTCACACCCGTTAGCCATGAACTTCGCCACTAAGTTGTAACGAATTTTCACAGAGAATACACAAAGTTCGTCAAAAAAATTAAAACAATTTTTTACATTTGAGTCAAAGTCGTCTGCAGGAGTGGCCGGTGACCCCCGACTTTTGGGAGCAACTGATTCGACTCAAACCGGGGTGGAACGTCTCATTCCCGCGTAGAAATGAGAGCGATTTCTCAGGTATAGGGGAGAGCGGATACTCTTTCCCCCTATCAATCGCACACTTGGTTCACTTACCTTACGAAGGCAAGACCCAAGTCGAAGAAGAGGAAAAATAATGAAGCCAGAGATTCACCCAGAATATAAAGAGACCCAAGTGACCTGCGGTTGCGGTGAAAAGTTTCTTACCCGCTCAACAGTTGCAAGTGGTTCAATCTATGTCGAAGTATGTTCAGTCTGTCACCCGTTCTACACAGGTAAGCAGCGCATCCTTGATACTGGTGGACGCGTGGCTAAGTTCGAAGAGCGCTTTGGTAAAAAGTCAGCTAACTAGCTTTTTAAGAGACCGCCTCGCTCGCCTTCATGGCTAGCGGTGCGGTCTTTTTATTTCTTGCACCAGAACCAATTACTTCGAGCAGAATCTAGAGAAGGGAGTCAGAGATGAGTAATGATCGCTTTGCATCAGCGCACGAGATGGTTCGTGAATATCAAGAACTTGAAAAACTCATGGCTGACCCGTCAATTCATGAGGATCAAGGCAAGGCTCGCCAACTTGGCCGTCGCTATGCACAGTTAGGTCCTGTCGTTGCCGGATTTAATGAGTGGAAATCTGCCGCTGATGATCTAGAGGCTGCCAAAGAGATGGCGTTAGATGATCCTGATTTTGCATCTGAGATCCCATCCCTAGAAGAAACTGTAGAGCGCACGGCAACTCGACTTGAAGAACTCTTATTGCCGCGAGATCCTAATGATGATCGTGATGTGATTATTGAAGTGAAGGCTGGTGCTGGCGGCGATGAATCAGCGCTCTTTGCTGGTGACTTAGTTCGCATGTATCAGCGATACGCAGAAAAGCGTGGCTGGAAAATCGAGATCATCGACATGACTGAATCTGATCTGGGTGGGTATAAAGATATTTCTATGGCAGTTAAATCAAAGGGCAACGCTGAGCCGGGAACTACGCCATATGCTCGCTTGAAGTTTGAGGGGGGAGTGCACCGCGTTCAACGGGTTCCAGAAACTGAGAGCCAAGGAAGAATTCATACCTCTGCCGCTGGAGTTCTAGTCTTACCTGAAGCGGAAGAAGTTGACGTTGAATTGAATATGAACGATGTTCGCGTTGATGTATATCGCTCTTCTGGCCCTGGCGGTCAATCAGTAAATACAACAGACTCTGCTGTTCGCCTTACTCACGTACCCACCGGCATTGTTGTTTCATGTCAGAATGAGAAATCTCAACTTCAGAATAAAGAGTCAGCACTGCGCATATTAAGGGCGCGTCTATTGGCCGATGCTCAGGAAAAGGCGGAGGCTGCTGCGATGGCTGAGCGAAAGAGTCAGGTTCGAACTGTTGATCGTTCAGAGAGAATTCGTACCTATAACTATCCGGAAAATCGCCTCAGTGATCACCGTGTGAATTACAAGTCAAATAACTTAGATGCTGTCCTCAATGGCGAGCTCGATGATGTTGTCCAAGCACTGCTCGATGCAGATAAGGCTGCCAAGTTAGCCTCAACTGATTAAGAGCTCGATGATGGACTTTAAAGAATTCTTAGGTCAGGGAAAAGAACAATTACGCGCAGCCGGAATTGAAGCAACAGATGCCGAGCATTTGATGGCATACGCTCTCGGCATCTCACGAATGGATCTACATAACCCAGTAATTCTCGAAGATCGTCTTGCTAATTTCGGTGACCTGACAATTCTTGAAGAAACTTTTTGGAAACTTCTAGATGCCAGAGCTTCACATCAACCACTGCAGTACTTAACTGGCGTTTCCTATTTTCGCCACCTAGAGATACAGGTCGGACCAGGGGTGTTGGTCCCGCGCCCTGAATCTGAGTTACTTGTTCAAGCAGTTTTAGATCACATAAAAGGCGCCACAGAAACAGTGAGTGTTGTTGATCTTGGCTCGGGCTCTGGCGCGCTCGCTCTAGCGATTTCAACTGAAAATGAGAACACTCGAGTGATTGCAGTCGAGAAAGACACTGCAGCTATTGAGTGGCTAAAGAAGAACGTCGCGCGAATCAATGAACAAGTGCGCATAGTGGAGAGCGATGTTGTCGATGCCCTTGAAGGCGTGAAGTGCGATGTAGTCATCGCAAACCCTCCCTATGTTCCAGATAGCCAAGAACTTCCACGAGATGTTGCTGAACACGAACCTGCAGTTGCCCTCTTCGGTGGGCCTACAGGCCTAGATATTCCTAGTCGTTTCATTGATACAGCTTCCCGCCTTCTGAAAGAGGGAGGATTCTTCGCTATTGAGCATACGGAAGATCAAGGCGATGCGATCACATCTTTACTGAGTGCGAATTTTATGAATATCATGGTTCATCGAGATCTTAATCAACGGCCTCGTTACACCACTGCGATTCGAAGCAAGGAGTAAGAGTGGCCACACAAGTAGTTTTTGATGAAGCTAATCCAAATGAACATGTAGCTATTGCTGCAAAGTCTTTGCGAGACGGATTCGTCATCGTTGCTCCTCACGAAAATGGCTACATCTTTCTGGCAGATGCATTCAGCCCAGATTCTGTCCGAGCAATGCATGTTCTGCGCGGGGATGCCCTTGGGGTTGCCTGCCAAGTTCTTATCGCAGATCAATCAGCGATCGAAGGGTTATCTCGTGAATTAACCGATGATATTCGCGCACTCACTCAATCTTTTTGGCCGGGCTCTCTCTCACTGTCACTGCGTCCACAGTTAGGTCTTGCATGGGACTTGGGTGATGGCGGAAAATTAGATTGGTTTAGCGTGAGATCTCCACGCCATCTTTTTCTACAGAAACTGTTAAAAGAGACCGGACCTCTCGCATCTGCAAGTGCGGCACTTGCTGGCCAGTCACCACTAATGGACCCTGATGGAATTAGTCTCCAAGGGCATGAAATTGCATTGCTTGTATCAGCCGGTGTGATCGCACCCGTGGCCGCATCAACAGTGATCGAAATAGATAAGTCACAAGCCCGTTTAGTGCGAGAGGGCGCTATCTCGAAGAGTGATATCGAGAAAGTCATTACGACACCTTTAATCACTTCAGGCTAGGCTTGGAGACATGAGCGAAACTTTTTATGGCCCAGATTTTGAACTGTTGGCTAAGCAAGATCCTGCAATCTCAGCAGTTTTATTGTCGGAGCTAGAACGTCAACAGAAGAACCTTCAGCTCATTGCCTCTGAGAATTTCACCTCGCGCGCAGTACTTGCAACGCTCGGCTCTACTCTTTCAAATAAGTATGCTGAAGGTTATCCAGGCAAGCGATATTACGGTGGCTGCGAAGAAGTAGATATCGCTGAAAATATTGCAATAGATCGGGCAAAGTCACTCTTTGGTGCAGAGCATGCAAATGTGCAGCCACACTCTGGAGCAAGTGCAAATGTTGCGGTGTATCAAGCATTTACCAAACCAGGAGATACCGTTTTAGCGATGTCACTCCCACACGGTGGGCACCTTACCCATGGATCAAAAGTTAACTTCTCCGGCAAGTGGTTTAACGTAGTTTCCTACGGCGTTCGCCAAGATAATGAACTTATCGATTACGACGAGCTACGCGACAGTGCTATTGCTCATAAGCCAAAGATGATCTGTTCTGGTGCGACTGCATATCCATCTCTGATTGATTTTGAAAAAGTTCGTCAAATCTGTGATGAAGTAGGCGCAATTATGTGGGTTGATGCTGCTCACTTTATTGGCCTTGTTGCAGGTAAAGCGATTCCATCACCAGTGCCCTATGCAGATGTTGTCTCATTTACAACACATAAAGTTTTGCGCGGACCACGTGGCGGAATGATTTTAAGTAAGGCAGAACATGCCGCAGCACTTGATAAAGCTGTCTTCCCTGGAATGCAGGGCGGACCGATCATGTCTGCAGTTGCAGGAAAGGCTGTAGCACTTGCCGAATGTGCAACACCTGCCTACCAAAAGTATGCAAAGGATGTAATCGTCAACGCCCAAGCACTCGCAGCAGCTCTTGAAGGCGAAGGTATGCGCGCAGTTTCAGGTGGAA
>JBIJAL010000021.1:0-13929 GCA_044345775.1 Candidatus Planktophila sp. | reverse complement strand
CACTCAAGAAGGTCCCTGTAGGGATAAGAACAGTTCCTCCGCCTGAGGCCGATACCTGATCTATTGCGCTCTGAATTGCCTTCGCATTGTTAGTTTGTGCATCAGCGATGGCGCCACAGTCAGTTATTGAAATCTTCATCAACTGTTGACCACTCGGTTGTGAGACCAGAGGATTTCATCGACGTGCAGTGCGATCTTCTCTAAATCTTCCTTTGATCCTGTGATTGTAAAGGTGTGGGCCTCACCAGGAAGTAGTGAAACAATCTGCTTATCAATTTGCGTGCCTAAGGCAAATATCTCGGGCATTGCACAGAGTTCATGGAGATATGTTCTAGCGCTCACATTGATCTTGAGGGCACCATTTTCGAAACTAGTGAAGTACTCAAGATCATGTGCTGGGGCAAACTCTGCTGGATCTAGAGTTGTTCGTCGAGCAGCCCTGACCTCGGAAGAGTTTGCCAAGATGAATCCCTCGAAATGTCCGTCAGCGATCTCTGGGAAAATCTCCGTCGCTGGAGTGCGATAGACACCATAGCGGTCGAGATCAACCTTCAGCAGATGTGTTCCAATTACAGCACCGACTTTGTTGATGAGGAATAGTTCGACTTCTGCCTTCCATGGATCTGGATGATCGTTGAGGAGAGTGATCTGTGCTCCCTGATCGACTCGACCAATAATCAGCGTCCGTGGGCGGTATGCAGCCTTCATCGCATGCCATGCCAACTTTCTAAATCCTGTGTAATCCAAAACGGCCCAACTAATTGCAGGCCACATGTCATTAAACTGCCAGAGAATTGAACCTGAGCAGGTTTCATAGAGACTTCTGAAATGCTTGAGTCCGATTTCCACCGCTCGCGCTTGATCCAGTGCGGCTGCGAAATACCACGCATGTCCTGCAGTTGGGGGATTGGCAAATTCGCGCGAGAGACCTGCCGCGATCTTGGTCATCCCATCAAAAGCTCTCTGATAATAAGCGACTTCAGGGGTCGTGGAATCTAGATCATCTTTACCTATAGCTCGAGTGAGCATTGACCATGAACCCGGACCGTTAAATCCGAACTCGGCGGCGAATGCAGGTTGGTACTGCTCGTAACGTTCATATCCTGTCTCATTCCAGACATCCCAGATGTGATTCGTGCCTGATTTAAAACTTCGAACATCATCGCTGTGAGTAGAAAATGGCGAGCCCGGAATATAAGGACGCGAAGTATCGATGGTGCGAAGAGTTTCAGGGATAGTCTGACGATAGAAGGTTTCTCCCCAAGGGCGACCTGCTAAATCAGGTTGCCAACCCCAATACTGGAAGCCTTCAAGGCATTCATTGCCACCACACCAGATTACTAAGCTCGGATGCGATGAGAGACGTCGTACATTTTCATCAACCTCCGCACGAACTTCTTCGAACATCTCTTCGGTCTCTGGGTATGCAGCACAAGCGAATGGGAAGTCTTGCCATACGACAATTCCTTCTTCATCACAGAAGTTATAGAAGTCATCAGATTCATATATTCCGCCGCCCCATACACGGATACCGTTAATATTGACTTCTAGCATGTCACGAATGCGTTGCTGATAGCGCTCTTTTGTTACTCGGGTAGGGAATGGATCATCAGGAATCCAGTTCGCTCCTCGAATCCATAGTCGCTCTCCATTTACCTTAATTGCAAATAGATTCTGACCATCGCCAATGGCTGAATCATCAACTTCAACCTTTCTAAATCCAACTCGCTTCATCTGGGTTTCAATGACGGCACCCTGAGCATCGATGAGATCGATTTCAACAAAGTAGAGCGATTGGCTGCCACGACCACGGGGATGCCATATCTCAGCACCAGGGATGTCGAATGTCGCGAAGAAACCGCCCTCGGAGTGAGAAAGGGGACTCTCGAAGATAAGGGCTCCGTTACTGCATGAATTCACACGGATGCGCCCTGTTATCTCACTCGTAGAGGAATGTATAGGTGCGTTAACGGTGAGTTGAGGTGTTGAATCTTCAACGGTAGGAGTAATGGCAACGTTGTCAAAATATGCCGCATGAAACGAGGCAATTTCAACTTTCTTCCAAAGTCCGGAAGAGATGGTTATAGGGCCCCAATCCCAGCCATAACTGCAGGCCATCTTTCGCTGATAGTTGTAGGGCATGTCATAGGGGCGCGGATAGAGGCCTAACTTATCAACATTCTCCTCGGCATCACTCAGGGGTGCTTTAAAGGAAACCTCCAGAGAGATCGGACCAGATTTAATCTCATCAGTCACATCGAGGCGATAAGAGCGATGCATGTTTTTCGTCGATAGCTTTTTTACCCCGTTGATACTTATCGTCGCAAGTGTGTCTAGACCATGGAAAACCAAGTGTTTAGAGCCTGGCGAGGAATCTTGAGGAATAGATGTCGAGTAAACACTATCTGTCTTCCAAATCCAAAACTGATCCTGCTCCTTACCATTAATGGAGATATCTTTAATAAATCCGCCATCGATAAGGTCGGTATGTATACATCCTGGAACCGTGGCTGCAAGTTTTTCCGGCACTTCAACCTTGGCGATCGCTTTTGGATCATTGCGCCATGCATTATGGCCATCGACGACTGGCTCAATATCCCAGGCATCCTCTCGGGGAGATAGGTGAAGAGTCCATTGAGAGCTAACATCTTTGCGATTATTTTTAGTCATCTTCCAAAATCATCCTCTACTCGCTCGATATCGTCTTCTCCAAAATATGTTCCTGTCTGCACTTCTACGAACACAACTTCATCACTTCCTACGTTTTCAATCCGATGAAGAACGCCTATTGCAAAATCCACGGTCATTCCTGCCTTCATCTCTTGAACATTTCCATCGATGGTCACTCGCGCACTTCCCTGAACAATGAACCAATGTTCGGCTCGCTTTTGGTGCCGCTGATAGGAGAGTCGTTTACCGGGGGACACCCAGATACATTTAACTTTATGCGTGCCTGCCTCTTGAAGAACTTCGTATCTACCCCAAGGTCGCTCTGATTTCTCTAGCTCCACGTATTCACCCCTAACCCAGTACAGCTAAAGCAGCACCGAGAACACCAGCGTCTCGGACGAGTGCAGCTTTATGTAGATGTATCTTTCCGAGAAATCCCATAAATGCCGCTTCCTGATCAACGTGCTTGCGAAGCGGTTCCCAGAAAATTGCACCTGATTCTGTAACGCCACCCCCGAGAACTACGTTAGTGATATCTAGGCAACCGATAACGTTAACGATTCCAACAGCAAGCGCTCGTGTTCCTTCATCGATGACACGCAATGCGATTTCATTACCTTGGCGGGCGGAGTCAACCAATGCGATGAATGTAGGCTCGCCTTCCCATCCTAGATCTTGTGCGATAGCGACCATCCTCGGACCGCTGGAATAGGATTCAACGCATCCTCTGCGACCGCAAGCACAGACAGGGCCTTCAAAGTTAATGGAATGATGTCCGATAAAGAAGGCATTCCCCGACTCTCCGGTTACGACCTTATTATCAAGAATCAAACCACCGCCAACTCCGGTGGAGACAACCATCCCTAACATATTTGTAAGTCCTCGACCTGCACCAAGTTTATGTTCGGCATGTGCCAGTGCCATGGCATCACCGTGTAACACGACAGGTGTTCCCTGAGAAAGCTCTTTAAAATGGTCGATAATCGGGAAATCCCGCCAAATCTGAATATTTACCGGGCTCAGGGTTCCCTTTTTGGTATCAAGGGGCCCAGCCGATGCAACCCCGATGCCAACGAGGTTTCCTTGGTTTTGAGTCGTGAATTTCTCTGCGACATCAGCAATATTACTCCAGAGCTTCTTGCCATCGCCACAACGTGTGAGCACTTCAATCTTATCCATTACCTGGAGGTCACTATTTATCGTTGCAATAGCCACCTTTGTGGCACCGACATCAACCCCGAGTGCGTAGTCAGACACGATCGCCTCCTTCTGCACTCGAAGGCGAAAGGTTCTTCATTTCAACTTTCATGACCTCGGTAACGAAAGTTGGATCTGTCGGATTTTGAAAACGACGAAGGAGTTGCTCAGCAGAGAGTCGACCAAGACGCTTTGGATCGTGGTCGAGTGTGGCAATTTTGAGCAGATTTGCTGTCGCAAAAAGATCAAAGCTCACCACCTTAACGTCTTGGGCGCGCTCAGAGATTACCTGCCCAACCCCCATCGCAATCAAATCATTTGTTGCAATAATTCCATCGACATCGGGATAGCTCTTTAAAAGTTGAGAAGCAGCAATAGCGGCCTCATCAGAGGTGTGTACATCTGTAACTATTTGAGTATCCCTGATATCAACTCGCCTGCTGAGAATCGCTTGTTTAAATGCTTCAATTCTCTCGGAGGCTGTCCAAATATTTGTTGTATCTGCAATGATCGCTATCTTCGTGCATTTTTTCTCGAGAAGATAATCTAAGCATGCTGTAATCCCACCTCGATTATCAACAGTGACTGAATCAGCGTCAAGATAGGGAGCCGGGCGGTCAGCAAATACAAAAGAGAAACCGCGTTTACGTTCCTGGTGGAGGTAGCTGTAATCTTCGCCAGAAGGAACAATAATCAGACCCCGCACTCGACGCTCAAGCAATGATTCAATAAGGTACTTCTCTCTCTCACCATCATCGCGCGCCGTCGCCAATATTAAATCGAGCCCTTCTTCACCTAGGCGCTCTTCAGCGCCGGCAGCTAATCCTGCATAGAAAGGGTTTGCTAGGTCTGAAATAATCATTCCAACCAAATTACTGAGAGAGCCGATGCGAAGTTCGCGCGCAATCCGATTGGATCGATATCCCACGAGGTTTGCTGCCTTCTTAACCTTTTCTGCCGTCTCACCAGAAACTTGCTCCGAGCCATTCATTACTCGTGATGCTGTTTTTATACTTACTCCAGCTATAGCTGCAACATCTGCCAGGGTGGGATGAGCCAGTGGCTCGAGTGGAAAATCACTAGGGGCGATCTCTTTCACGCTCATGACCCTACCATCCGATCAGCGCGAAATGCGATGTCACCAGTGAACTTTGGAATGGTAATGGTAAGTAGACCATTCTTTGCTAGAACTTTCTTTTGGCTCACCACTTTTCCTGTAAAAGTATGTACAGTCTTTACAAGGTACTCGCCATCTGTTG
Organism: Candidatus Planktophila sp.; assembly: GCA_044345775.1. Classification (GTDB taxonomy): domain Bacteria; phylum Actinomycetota; class Actinomycetes; order Nanopelagicales; family Nanopelagicaceae; genus Planktophila. Next base: position 8,803 of record JBIJAL010000021.1, on the reverse strand, counting down.
AAACTGGCACAACTAGCTTGCCGCCTTTTGACGTTGGGTCAGCAAATGTGGTTTTTATTTTCTTCTTTGTCTTTAATGATTCGATTGCTGCTTCGAGTAGCAGTTGAGTTTTAGCCGAACGATCAAAATTATTGTGGCGTACCCAGCCCAAAACAGTGCTTGAATCAGAGAGCGTCAGAGATGTCGCTTGGGAGATTCCCAGAACGCGATCAGTTTTCATTGTCGCGATATCTAATCCACTTACAAGCTGTGACAACCCTTTGGTATGGCCCCAAAGGCCAAGAGGATCTACATATGTATCCCACCACCAATACGAAGATGGCCCTGCAAATCCAACAAAAGTTGCAGCCCATTGAGCATTATGTAGATGCAACCCTTTTGGATCTGTAAATGGATCCTCGGTAACGCTACCTGACCCCATCTCGCCAACCAGGATCGGTTTATCTGGAACAGCCTTACGTAGCGCTTCTGCTTGGACAGTTAATGATTTAATGGGATCTGAAGGATCATAAACATGTGTGACTGCGTAATCTAAGTTTTCCCAATTCTCAAGGCTTGCTCCTGAAGACCAGGAATTTGTCGTCATTGTGTTGTACGGATCCCATTGATCTAGAACTTGATCGGATTTTTTAATCCACGTCGCAAGATCCTTAGAGTTTATTGGGGTGTAATTGACTTCATTCCACCACTCCCATGTAAACAAAGACGGGTACGCGGCATATCGCGAGACTATATAGTGAAGTCGGCGCTCCCAATATTTCCACGCTGTTGCATCGGTTGCGAATTCTCCAGCATTTGATATTGGTCCACCATTGGTTGAATTATAAGGATTTGAATACCATTCGGGATTGGTAGATGTACTAAAGGCACCATGATTGATAAAGACGAGCTGAATTCCTATCCCGTGCTTTGCCGCGATCAGAAAGACTTGATCTAGTAACCACGCCCGATCAAGTCTTTTTGTATAGTCGCCAAGACCCGTATCAGTCCATTCAATCCCCAGCGACCACGAGGCCATCCATACGCGAGCAACATTGACGCCAGATTTGGATGCTCTCGAAAACCACTGCTCATACTTTGCAATTTCCTCATATCGATTGGCCCACGCAATGTTGTACGCGATGGGGACAAAAGGCTGATTTCCCTTAACAAATGAGCGACCCGAAGTACGTACCTTATCGACTACTTGATAAGTCGTAGTGTGGCTGAATTCAGGGGCAATAGTTTTTACACCATCGATACTTGCTGTAACGGAGATGGTGTGTTTTCCAGTGGAAAGTGAGGAGAACCGAATTCTCCATGCCGGATCCCCAACCTTCATCGTAGTGCGCACTCCGCCCTGGTTTGCCATCACGAATTCTTGATGCCAGTACCCAGATGTTTTAAACGACCCCTTCCCTTCGGGAGTAATCGTCGCGATGACTTCGGAGGCTATGTGATCAAAAGGGTTTTTCCCGGGGGCTATTCCGCTGATTTCAATTTCTATAGGAGTTGTGGGACTACCTTCTGAGATTACTTTGTATTCAACGCTTGCGGCGTATGCCGGGACGCTTGGTGAGAATAAAGTGACAATCAGAACAAATGAAGTGAGAAGCCGAGAGAATTTCATGAGAGAAAAAAGCCAATCACTTCAAACCAGATAGTGCGATGCCTCGGATAAAGTGCTTTTGAGTCGCAAAGTAGAGTGCAATAGTCGGAATACTAGTAATTAACGATGCGCCCATGATGATTCCTTGGGTGCCAACATTTCCTGCTCCCGAGTTCCTCAGGTTCGCTAGAGCAACAGGGAGGGTAGCCATATCTTGACTGGTTGTAATGATGAGCGGCCATAAGAAGTTATTCCACTCACCGATTGCAGTAAAGATCATCATCGCAATAAGTGCTGGCTTGAGTAGAGGCAGAATAATTCTGTAGTAGATCGTGAATTCTGACGCTCCATCGATACGAGCCGCTTCCACAAGTTCATCTGGAATCGATGTCAAATACTGAGTGAGGAAGAAGACGATAAATGCTTTTGGAAGAGCAGGGACGATATATGCCCAATAAGTATTTAACCACCCGAGGTCATCAACAAGAAGAAATCCGGGAATGAGGCCAACTTGCCACGGGACCATCATTGACCCAATGATGACAAGGTAAATAATGCGCTTACCTTTAAAGCGATGCTTACTGACAACGTATGCAGCGAGGGAACCAATGATGAGGGTAAGGACGGTGATCGAGATGTTCACCACGACGCTATTGATCATAAATCTAAAGAATCCGAATTTTAAGTCAGGATATCGCTGGAAAAGACCTTGCATTACCTCTTGCTGGAACATTTGAGGATCAAAATTCTTGTCGTAGTAGTTTCCGACAATTATGTCTTTAGGAAAAAATGTGGGTGGAACGATCTGCAATTCCTTGACCGACTTAAGAGAAGATGTAACCATCCAGTAATACGGTGCGATCATCACGACGGTCAGAAGATAGATTGGCAGGCGTCTTAATCGTGAAGAACGTGAACGCTTCTCAAATGGATTAGAGAAGGATCCGCTTCGCTCCATCAATCGATCATTGCGTTTAGCGTCGGCCTTACCGGCTTTGATACTCGCTTTGGTACTCACGGTTGTACTCACTTGAGATCCTCCAATGAGCGGGTAATTTTAAGATTGATCATGCTGACACAGAAGATGATTGCAAAGAGCACCCAGGCAATGGCGGATGCATATCCCAACCTAAATTTATTAAAGCCAGCGTCATATAGATAAGGCACGATCATCAGCGCCATATCTTGGAGCCCGCCGATGGATCCAACGCTCGTTGGGAAGAGCAGGTAAACTCCTTCGAATATTTGGAATGCGCCAATCGTTGATGTGATGGCTACGTAGACCATTACCGGACGCAGGAGGGGCAGCGTGATGTAGCGGAAGCGCTCTTTAGGGCCAGCCCCATCGATGACCGCTGCTTCATAATACATAGCGGGGATTGAGTTAAGCCCTGCAAGGAAGAGAATCATTCCGAAGCCGGCTCCGCCCCAAATGGACATAAAGATAAGAATTGGTATCGCCATCCAAGTGGTAGCAAGCCACTCGACAGGAGCAATTCCGAAAATATTGAGGAATGCATTGAGAAGTCCAACGCCATCTCCTCTAAAGACCCAACCCCACACAAGCACAACGGCGATTCCTGACGTTACTGAAGGGAGGAAGAAGATCACGCGCATCACTCGATTGATACGGGTGTCTTGCTGCAAGGTAAGCGCCAAGGAAAGTGAAGCCATCATCCCGAGAATGACAGCGCCGATAACGTAGAGAGTGGTATTGGTCAGCGCTTTATGGAAACGATCATCATGGAGAATCAGGGCGGTGTAATTTCCAAAACCAACACTTCCACAAGGAGCTTGGTCCGGGTTACAAATTGCGTTGTAGCGCATGAACGATAAACGTAAACTCGCAAGAACGGGGTAGACGCTAAAAACTAGAAAGAGTATTGCAAAGGGGGAGAGCATTAAATATGTGGCTATACCGGCTTCGCTAAATTTACGAAATCCTTTTTTGCCTATTGCCGCAGTGGTCTTTGGTTGGCTTGTACTCACCAGATGCTCTCCCTTCCTCGATTGAAATGGAATTTACTGAGATTTCTAAGTAACAGTGGATGGGGGCGATGCCCCCATCCACTGTCTACCTTGAAAGGTCTTACTTAGAGCTTGGACTTCATTACAGCAGCTGCCTCATTGAGTGCAGCCTGTGCTGTAGCAGATCCAAAGAGGAAGTTACCAAGCGCGGTTGTTACACCAGCTTGTGAATCTTCCCAACCATTACAGTTTGGAGGACCCTGTGCATCCTTAAGTTGGCTCTTGATTGTCTTAAGAACTGATGCTGGATATGCATCGATTGTATCTGCGTTACTGATAACTGGTGATAGGAAGATTGCATTCTGTGCCGCGCCAACAAGGTTCATCTGGCGAACAACGCTACGGTCGTAGAGTGTCTTGATGAACTTCGCTGATAGCTGCTGCTGTGACTTCGATGCGTATCCCATTACTGAGATTCCACGGCCACCGATAAATGCAACAGATTTAGAACCTGGGGCAGCTGGTACTGGTGCTACGTCCCATGTCTTGTAATCCTTCTCGTAGGTGTAGAAAGAGCTTGCCTGGAAGTTGCCAGAGAAACCAATTCCATACTTACCAGCCTTGATATTTGTATTCATGCTCCAATCAGCAACGCCTGGCTTAGGTGCACCAAAGTCGCTATAAAGCTTCTTGTATTGAGTGAGAGCTGCAACACCCTTGGCATTGTTGATGGTGACCTTACAGGTTGCATCGTAGAGAGATCCGCCCATGGAATAGAGCCATGAGAAGAATCCAAGCCAGTCAGCATTTCCCCATTCGTTGTAAACAGGTGTGGTGATGCCTTCAGTTGCTTTGATCTTCGCTGCAGCATCATTGAACTGCGCAATTGTCTTTGGCGCAGCTGTGATTCCTGCCTTGGCGAGAGTTCCCTTGTCGTAGAACATCATCATCAATGTAAGGTCAAATGGAACTGCATAGACCTTTGTTGACTTGTAACCAACAAGAGCCTTGTAGATCTGTGCTGGAACCTTTGGCTGTACATAGCTTGAAACACCGAGAGTGCGAAGATCTGCAAGCGCTCCCTTATTTCCTGCTGAAATACCCCAAGAAAGTCCGCCAGTGAAAATATCTGGACCCTTCTTTGCTGCAGCCGCTGCTAGGACCTTGGCATAGCCATCGCCCCAAGAGATCGCCTCGACCTTAACTGTGACATTTGGATTTGCATCTTCAAATGCCTTGCCTGCTGCTTTCATGACCGCTGCGTCAGCATCGCCACCGGTTGCCCAGATGGTGAGTGTCTGCTTCTTCGCAGCGTTAGCTGGCGCGCTGATTGCAACGCCTGCGACCAGTGAAATAGCTACCGCTATTGCTCCTAAACGCTTCACGTAGAACTCCTTCTTCGAAACGCAAACGTACTTCGCTGCGCCTTGCCGCAAGATTTCTCCATAATGACAGCGTTGTCAAGGATTGACATCAGCACGATTGGGTAACGATTGGAAAGTCCTACGGACATTTCAATCGAGCTCATACGAGCGTCCCTGGACAACGATGTGCTTGTGGGGTCTCTTCGTTAAAACTATGGAACGAGTGAGTTAAGGGTGACCTGTTCTTCACCCGTCACGCTGAAGGTCAGATGCAGTCCATCGCCTTTACTCGTCGGACAGACTATTGCCCACGGAAATGAAACACTCTTGCTTGGGGCGATGATTGTATCTAGAGGAAGTCCAACAATCCCTGAGGCCTCTTCGAAAACATCAAAGCAAGAAAGACTCGCATCTGAGTCAAAGGCGCTCTGCAGGATCGTAAAAGAGGCCATATCTATAGGTTTTTGACCATTATTGGCCACTGTAATCATCATTGAGATAGGGCGGCCCTCCACTCCTAACGATGCGAAATCTTTAGCTTCGAAGGCAGCGGGTTCACTCACATTGAGAGTTAATCCATTGCCAAGATCAATATCTACTGCGTATCCACCTTCAACTTCATCAGGTGTCTCTTGGTTGGCAATCTCTGCCAAGGCGAGGTCAGAGGTGCGATCACCATCCATCGGCACCCGTGGGCCACCAGAGAAATATGCAATCGCAACTATCGAGATAAGGGCTGCTGGTACAACAATCTTCCAACGTGACATACATCCTCCTATCGCCCAGTGCGCAGATTCGCACTATGTTCCATCGTTGTCAAGAGGGAAAAACGCTAATTTACGCTCGACTTTCTAACATGAGGTCAAGTAATTGTCGATCGATATTGAGTCCTTCGAATTGTTCATACTTGGTTCCGGGTCTGCCGTGGTTGGCGATACCGAAATTTCCATCAAATTCCCATAACGAATAGCCCCACCCTGATTCCTTGAAGATGTCGAAAAGATCCTTGAACCAAGCGAGTGCAACAGAGTTGTCGGTGTATTTATAGCAACCAAACTCTCCAATATGCACTGGCCTTCCCATGGCGGCGACTTCACGCCAAGGAGCGTAAAAATCCCATAGTGCTTGACGATCCCACCATTGACCATCGTATTCGCACGGATATGTAGGAACAGGCATGCCTTTACTGCCATCCCACCATTCGGCCTGATAGTGGCTGACGAGCATCGGTTGGTATCCGCGCCCACTGTGAACAACATCCAAATCCGCTAACTCAGGCATCGCAAGATGTCCGCCAGCTAACCCATTGATTACAATCGTTCTCTCGTGATCAATTGCACGGATTCCGCGAGTAATTTCTCGAATCACTTCTTGGTGAATATCTCGCGTAAACCCGCGTTGACCGACAGCTGGTGGTTCGTTAACGAGATCAAAACTGAGTAGATCTAGATGCGTGCCTTTGTAGCGCTCTGCAACGGTATTCCAGAGGCGAGCGAAATTTCGCTGAGGTTTCTCATCACTCCACAGATTTGTACTTTCTAGCTCCCAACCATTGATGCAGTATCCGGGCGCTCTATGAAGGTTGAGACTGATATGAATTCCGCGCGAGGTCGCCTGATGTATATAGGAATCTAAGAGCTCTAAAAAGGATTCATGAATGGGGCCATCCAACTCATCAATCCAAAATCTATAATCAGTGGGAAGGCGAAGGAAGTTAAAATCGTATTTCGCCATGAAATCCAACATTCGCTCGTCGGCTGGCAGGGCTTTGGGCATGTGTCCTTTTGAGTAAGCCCACTGGGTGTTAAATCCGTAGCCCAGATTTTCTCCGATTTTTATCATTGCGTACCCTTTCTTATGAGATCTGCGATCCAGTCGGCTTGAACTAATTGGTGTGCAACGCTGCCACCTTCGTGGGTATTGAATTCATATATCGATGTGGTCGTGGGACCTGCGTAATTGTTTCTCGTCGCAAAAATAGTATCTGCCGGACAGACGGGGTCATGCATTCCAATTGAGAAGAGTGCTGGACACGTGGCCCACTGAACTAGATTGAGATTGTCAAAGTAACTTAATGTCTCAAAGACCAGATCAATTTTGTCGCGATGAATTCTGCAAAATTGGGCAATCTCTTGGTATGGAAAAGTATCAACCATTTCTGTCGCTCTCTTGAAGTGACAGAGAAACGGTACGTCGGGGAGGGCGGCAAAGACATGAGGAGATAGAGATGCTGCGGCTAGAGCAATTCCACCGCCCTGACTTCCTCCGGCAACGATGATGTGATTGCGTGAAACTCCAGGCAGCTGCCTGGCCAGTGCGACGAAGGCGACTGCATCGGTGTATACCCGTCGATAGAAATAATCATCTTTATTTAAAATTCCCCGAGTCATAAAACCTGGCGACTGCGGCCCATTCGGATATGCGCCATCTGGAGTATCGCTCAGGCGGAATCCACCTCCTTGACCTCGTGTATCCATGACCAGAACGCGATACCCAACATTGACCCAAAAGAGCCACTCATGGGGAAGTCCCCGACCTCCTCCGTATCCATCAAAGAAGACTATGCACGGGGTGTTCTGTGAACCATCGTGAGGTTCGAGAAACCATCCGCGAATAATGTCCGCGTTATAACCTTTGGCAGAGACATCAAAAACCCGCACCAGGGTTAAGGGCGTCTCAACCGGTGTTAACGTGAATTCTGGTTCTGCCGGAAGAAACTCTTTGAGGGTCTCATCCCAAAAACTCTTAAAATCCTTCTGCGCGGTGAACTCAACTTTCAACTTCTCTAAAGTTTTACGATCCCGTCCAATTAACATTCTTACCTACCCCTCATCAGTGATAAATGACTGCGCATCGCATAGTCGTTGATAGAGCCCCTCAACATTACGCAACTCGTCATGCCTGCCTGATTGAACAATTCGCCCTTCATCGAGGACCAGAATTAGATGTGCTTCTTTGATCGTGGATAAGCGATGTGCAACAACAAATGTTGTCCGATTAGACATCAGATTCTTGAGGGCTGATTGAATCAATTTCTCGGATTCAGAATCTAAAGCAGATGTCGCTTCATCGAGGATCAAAATCCGAGGGTTTCTTATCAGCGCACGCGCGATTGCGAGCCTTTGTCTCTGTCCGCCACTGAGCCTTGCTCCACGCTCTCCGACAATAGTCTTAACCCCGAGATCAAATGCACTTACAAAATCCCATGCGTTTGCCGCTTTGAGGGCTTGCTCTACATCGTCTAAATGAACATCACTTAACCCATAGGCGATATTCTCAAAAATCGTTCCATCGAAAAGAACTGACTCTTGTGGGACAACGGAGAGATGCTTACGCATAGTACGAAGGTCTAGCGCTTGCATATCTTTTCCATCGAGAGTGATTCTGCCTGAAGTGGGACGGAGGAACCCGATGACTAGATTAACGAGTGAGGATTTACCAGAACCTGAAGGGCCAACGAGAGCAATCATTCTTCCAGGAGAAGCTGAGAAGGAAATGTCTGTTAGCGAAGGTTTGTGATTTGTTGGATAAGTAAATTCGACGCAATCAAACTCGATCTGACCCACAACGTCTTTCACTTCGATCTTGCCTTGATTGATCTCGAGATCTGGAGATTCTAGAACTTCACTCAGCGAACGTACTGAAGAGAGGCCCTTAGCAATCGCTGGAGCCAAACTGGCAAGAAGGATCACCGAACCGATCAACATTCCAAAGTATGAAGTCAGTAGTACAACATCACCGACGGAGATTCCATATCGTCCAGTCATTGCAAAATATGCGGACAAGATAAGGCAAAGGACGTTTGCCATCTGGAAAGTTACCCATGCCGCGGCATTGAATTTGCCATTTATTTTATCCAAGCGAAGACCAGCGCTTTTTACTG
>JBIJAL010000019.1:0-14055 GCA_044345775.1 Candidatus Planktophila sp. | reverse complement strand
TTCGCGTTGCAGAGCGTTGGTCAGAACTTCTCGGCGGATGTCCGATCGCCTTTATTCATAAGACACGGGACCCACTCATTCCAAATGAATCAGTAACAGGCCGCGTCGTTGGTGATGTCACAGGGCGTACATGCGTTGTTATCGATGACATGATCGATACTGCAGGAACAATCACAAAAGCCGTTGATGCTCTCTTCGAAGGTGGCGCGAAAGATGTCATCGTCGCTGCAACCCACGCAGTATTTTCTGGCCCAGCCGTTGATCGATTGAAAGAGTCGCGCGCTGTTGAAATTGTTGTCACAAATTCACTTCCGATTCCTGAAGATAAGCGCTTCGACAAGCTCACCGTGCTCACCATTGCCCCACTTTTGGGTCGGGCGATCCGTGAAGTCTTCGAGGATGGCTCAGTAACAAGCCTTTTTGACGGACACAGCTAACTCAGGCTAATCTTTGCCCTGTTCCGGCGAGGGTGAAATTTATCCGTGATCGACGGCGTAGGGATCAACTCCTGCTGGAACTTCATGCAATAACTTCAAGCAAAAGAAGTGAAGTATCTACAGCGTTAAGGGAGTATCACAATGGCAGAGTTATCAATCAAGGGAACTACACGTACCGAATTCGGTAAGGGTGCTTCACGTCGCGCACGCGTAGCAGGGCTAGTTCCAGCAGTTATCTACGGCCACGGTGAGAAGCCACTTCACATCACATTGCCAGCGAAAGAACTTGGCGTTGCTCTCAAAGAGTCAAACGTCCTTCTTAACATTGATATTGATGGAAAGGTCGAACTCACACTTCCAAAGTCAGTTGTTCGCCATCCACTTAAGCAGATCCTCGAGCATATCGACCTCGTACTTGTTCGTCGTGGTGAGAAAGTTACCGTTGACGTTCCTGTTCACACTGAAGGTAAGCACGATCCAGATGGAATTCTCGAGCACGTCAACCACACTATTGAGGTTGAAGCCGAAGCAACTTCTATTCCTAAGTTCCTCACTCTTAACATTGAAGGAATGGCAGCTGGAACATCACATTACGCATCAGAGGTTGTACTTCCTGCCGGAATCACTCTTATCAGTGATCCAAAGATGATCATCGTTCACTTGTCTGAGCGCTCAACAGCGGCGGTAGAAGAGGCAGCGGCTCCAGTTGCAGCAGCTGATGCTGCGGCACCTACAGCAGAAGCCGAAAAGAAAGACGCTTAACCCGTACCCTTTCTCATTATGACGTGGTTGGTAGTGGGCCTTGGTAATCCAGGCGACCAATACGCTGCCACCCGTCACAATGTGGGTCAGATGGTTATCGACCATCTTATCAATCGCCACAATCTCAAACTTGCAAACCATAAATCCCGCACGCAAATTGCTGCCTACAAATTAGGCGTTGGTGTCGATGCCCACCCAGTCATTCTCGCTAAATCAAACAGCTATATGAATGAAACTGGCGGCCCAATCAAAGCGTTGGCTAACTTTTACTCTGTTGATCCAGAAAAAATCATCGCCTTGCATGATGAATTAGATATTGGCTACTCAGTCATACGCAGCAAACTAGGTGGTGGCGATAATGGTCATAACGGTTTGAAATCAATGACCTCAGCCTTTGATACTCCAGATTATTACCGCGTGCGCTTAGGTATTGGCCGCCCGATGGGCCAGCAAGATCCTGCCGACTTTGTCTTGAAGCAATTTAGCAAGGAAGAGAAAGCGACTCTCGGTGAATTCATCGATCGAGGCAGCGATGTTGTTGAATCTCTTATTGAAAACGGGCTTGAGTTCACCCAATCAAAATTTAACTCTTAGATCAGCCTGTATTGCGAAGTCCTGCAGCAACACCATTAATAGTAAGCAATAGCGCACGGATAAGCGTCGGATCTGCAGCATCACCCTTAGCTCGCACTCGCTGTAGAAGGTTGATCTGCAGCAAGTGCAGAGGTGAAAGATAGGCATCTCGTACTTGTAGTGTGCGGGCCAAAACAGGTTGCTCGCTGAGCAGTGAATCCTTTTCTGTTAAGTGCAGAATCTCCTTAACCGTAAGTTCAAATTCTGCTGTGATTTCATCAAGGAAATGATGTAACTCTTGTGGAACCAGGGTCTCCACATAACGACGAGCGGTAACTAAATCAGTCTTTGCTAGCGTCATCTCGACATTGCTGATAAATGTATGGAAAAAGTGCCAATCCTTGAGCATCGATTTCATATCATCACTCTTGCCAGCTTCGCGCGCGGCCTTTAGTCCTGACCCCACACCAAACCATCCCGGAACAATTTGTCGCGATTGCGTCCACCCAAATACCCAAGGAATTGCACGTAAAGATCCCAAACCTGATGTCGCATCTGGCCGACGAGATGGGCGTGAACCAAGGAATAGGTTTCCGAGTTGTTCTACTGGTGTTGAGGCATAGAAGTAGGCGGGAAGATCAGGGTGATCAACTAAATCTCTATATTGGGTAAAAGAGGCATCAGAGATCACATCCATGCAGAGATTCCAACGTTCTAACTCTCTCTTATCTTGCCGTGGAGCGCGATTGAGAATCGTTGCCTCAAGTGATGCCGCCAAAGTGAGTTCAACATTCTCACGCGCTAGCGCTGGCAATGAATACTTATCGCTGATTACTTCACCCTGCTCGGTGACTTTAATTTCACCATCAATTGATCCCCAAGGAAGAGCCACGAGTGCTTCATAGGTAGGACCGCCACCGCGACCAACGGATCCACCACGGCCATGGAATAAACGGAGTCGCACACCATGCTTCATCGCAACATCTCTAAGTTTGCGCTGCGCGCGGTGAATCTCCCACTGGCTTGTTGCAATACCGGCATCTTTATTTGAATCAGAGTATCCCAACATTACTTCTTGGATATCTCCGCGAAGTTGAACAACTTTTCGATATGTGGGATCAGATAGCAGTGTTTCGAGAATGTCACCTGCCGCACGTAGTTCGGCAACAGTTTCAAGTAGCGGAGCAAATCCGATCTTTGCTCGATCTGCCGATACTTCAACCAACCCAGCCCATTTAGCAAGCACCGTTGCAGCGATGAGATCGTCAGCCCCCTTTGTCATCGAGACGATATAAGTCTCAATAATCTCTGGTCCGAAATCTTCTATCAGCTCGTTGATGGCGACAAAGGTATTGAAGGTTTTTGCATCGTTACCGGTAAGTGATGAGGTCTGTAGATTTTTTGGCTCTGCGAGCAAACCGATGAGAGTTTTAAACCGTTCTTCGTGGCTCTGTGTTGAATAAGTACCGCCGATAATCTGCGTAAGGGCAGCGTGATGTGCATCTGAATGCTCACGAACATCGAGAGTTGCATGAGTAATACCAAAGGCTGCAACAGAGCGAATAGTTCTCTCAAGTAGCCCTGTAGCAATTAGTTCTCCACGGTGAGCAAAGAGTGAGTCACGCATCAGCGTTAAGTCAGATAAGAGCTCGGCGGTATCTTTATAATCACGATGAGGTACATGAGGAGCACCTTTCGCATGACGTTCACGAGTGAGCGCTAAGCGATGAACAATCGCTGTTGCCTTGAGGCGATACGGTTCTTGCGTATTAAGTCGACGAAAACGTGGTTCAAACTCAGGTATGTGTTTTAAATCCTCTTCGACAGATGCAGAAAGCTCAGGCGTAGCTCCGATAATTCGCGTAGATACGGAGAGCATCTGGCGTAATTGATCCATGGCTGCGATTGTGGTTCGGATTGCATGACCTACCTGGAGAATAACAGCAGCCTTAGTGATCTCAGGAGTGATATTTGGATTGCCATCACGATCGCCACCGATCCATGTTCCAAAAGTAAGCGGTTTGGCGGTTACGGGTAAATCAACGCCCAAGCGCTTTAACTCGTGTGCAAACTCATTTAAAACTTCTGGAACTGTAGTGCGGGCAAGATCGTCAAGATAATAAAGAGCGTTCATCGCTTCATCAAGAGGTTCAGGTCGATCAACGCGGAGTTCATCGGTCTGCCAGAGAAGGTCAACAATTTCAGCCAGTGATTGTGTATTTGTCACATTCTTTGGCAAATCAAGGAGGCGAGAAATCTCTCCAAGTTTATTGAGAATTGATCGTCGAGCAGCTTCTGTTGGGTGAGCGGTAAAGACCGGGCGAACACTTAATTCACCAACCCACCGCTCAAGATCGTCTTGTGAAAATTGATGACCAGGAATTTGGGCTTTCTGTGCAGCAATGATTTTATCTACAGCACGCGAAATCCAAGAACCGTTAATCTCGCGGGACTCGGAAATAATGCGCACACGGTTCACCTGTTCTGCAACATTTGCTAAGTGAAAGTAGGTACTAAATGCTCGAACGAGCTGAATCGAATCATCTACCGATAAATCCTTAAGAACTTCCCCACCCATTCCTTCGCGCACAGCCTTTCGTACGCTTTCAACGAGATCGAGAAGTTCTTGTCCTTCCTGCCGAACGAGAGTCTGACCCAGGAGATCACCCAATCGACGCACATCTGCGCGTAAGGCTTCATCCTGATTTGTCATGCGCATATTCTCGCAGGGAAATCTGCGCACTGCACACACCGTAGACTTTGCTTGTAGCCCCCTGGTCTTGACCAAGCGGGGCCAGTTGCTATTGGGGGGTGAAATATGCGCGGTGTTATCTCAGCCATCGAGATAAACCCAGAGGTCAATGACGCACTGCTTCACTCATGCAAAATCATTGCACCAAGTTCTTCATACCCATTTCTTCTTGCAGCACGTGCAAAAGAGCGCCCCTTGCTGGTCATCACAAGTTCTTCACGCAGTGCAGAAGATTTAGCCCACGAGCTACGTGAATTACATGATGTAGTTCTTGAATTTCCTGCCTGGGAGACACTTCCTCACGAGCGCTTAAGCCCACGAAGTGACACAGTGGCTCGTCGAGTCGCCACACTGAACTCATTGGCAGCAGCGCAAGCCACCCATCCAATTGTGATTACACCGGTGCGCGGAGCAATCCATAGATTCATCTCGTCGATCTCTTCACAACCTTTACTTACTCTTGAGGCAGGGCAAGAAATCTCGCTCACTAGCCTTGTTGAGCATTTAGTTTTAAATGCATACTCCAGAACCGATCTTGTCGAAAGACGTGGTGAGTTTGCTGTTCGCGGTGGAATCATCGATGTCTTCTTCCCTTTAGCTATTCATCCCGTGCGCATTGATTTCTTTGGAGATGAAATTGAAGAGATCAAGTACTTTGATGTTTCAGATCAGCGCACCCAAACCCCTGTTACTGAGAAGATTGAAATTCTTCCTTGTCGTGAGTTTATTCTGACGCCCAAAGTCCAGGAACGCGCTCGAAGGCTAGAGAGCAAGTATCCATCGGCCTCAGAGATTCTTGGAAAAATTGCTCAAGGTATCTCTTGCGATGGAATGGAATCACTTGTTCCGATGCTTATCGATGAACTTGAAACAATTACTACGCGAATGCCTGCACAGAGTGAAGTAATTTTCATAGATGACGAGCGAATAAAATCGCGCACTGCAGACCTCATTGCTACAAATGACGAGTTCTTTCAGGCTGCCTGGTCGAGCGCTTCGATAGGTGCATCCGCACCTCTTCCAGTTGAAGCAACAACATATCTTGATTGGGATGAACTGCACGCAGTAATTGTGGAAGCGGGCCTTACCGCTAGATCACTCAATAGCTTTGGTAGCGACCTAGATACAAGTGCAACATTCTTAGATTTCGTTGCGGTCGAGCCTATGCGCGGCGATAGTGAGCAAGTCATCGAGTTACTTCGCACAGGGCTATCAGCGCAGCAGAGCGTGGTCTTTTCAGCTTCCGGTCACGGAATGATGGAACGATTTGCGGGTGTGTTTCGCGCTGCGGATTTGCCAGTCAAGGTCATGCAAACACTTAATGAGATCCCGGCAAAAGGTGCGATACATCTCTGCCAATCAACAATTGCTTACGGGTTCTCATCTGAAGAATTGGGAATCCTCTACGTCACCGAACGCGATCTCTCTGGCAGCAAATCAAGTGGTCGCGATAGCGCAAAGATGCCATCTAAACGTAAACAGGCAGTTGATCCACTTGAACTCAAGGCCGGAGATTTTATAGTTCACGAACAACATGGAATCGGTCGCTATATTGAAATGACAGCGCGAACGGTCAATGACGTCACACGTGAATATCTGATCATCGAATACGCATCGGCAAAGCGTGGACAACCAGGGGACCGCATCTTTGTTCCAACCGATTCACTTGAACAAGTCAGTAAATACATTGGTGGTGAGTCGCCCACCGTTCACCGAATTGGTAGCGGTGAATGGCAGAAGGCGAAGGGACGTGCGCGCAAAGCGGTTAAAGCAATCGCAGGCGAACTCATTAGGTTGTATGCAGCGCGAACAAGTGCACCTGGCTTTGCCTTCTCGCCAGATACGCCATGGCAGCGAGAATTAGAAGATGCCTTCTCTTACATTGAAACTCCTGATCAACTCTCCACTATTGAAGATGTGAAGCAAGATATGGAGCGCCCGTATCCCATGGATCGCATCATCTGCGGTGATGTGGGATATGGAAAGACTGAAATCGCAATTCGCGCCGCATTTAAAGCGGTGCAAGATGGAAAGCAAGTCGCAATACTTGTTCCCACAACACTTCTTGTTCAGCAACATACAAAGACCTTTGCAGAGCGCTATGCAGGATTCCCAATAAAAGTAGCAGGCCTCTCGCGCTTTAATAGCGCAAAAGAGACCAAGGTGATCCTTGATGAAACTCTCAATGGAAGCGCTGATGTCATCATCGGTACCCAACGCTTACTCTCACAGGATGTAGTTTTCAAAGATCTCGGTCTCGTCATTGTCGATGAAGAGCAGCGCTTTGGCGTCGAACAGAAAGAGTCTCTGAAAAAATTACGCACAACAGTTGATGTTTTAGCGATGTCTGCAACACCGATTCCACGCACACTTGAGATGGCTGTGACTGGTATCCGTGAGATGTCGACGATCACAACCCCGCCTGAAGAACGTCATCCGATTTTGACCTATGTGGGCCCAGCAGATGATGCACAGATACGAGCCGCCATTCATCGTGAGCTTTTGCGCGATGGTCAGATTTTTTATCTCCACAATCGCGTGGAATCAATTGATCGTGTCGCTGCGAAGATTCAAGAACTTGTCCCTGAGGCGCGAATTCGCGTTGCACATGGACAGATGAGTGAGGGCGCACTTGAAGATGTGATTCTTGCATTCTGGAATCGGGACTTTGATGTTCTTGTTTGTACAACAATTGTGGAGAGCGGTCTTGATATTGCAAATGCAAATACTCTCATCGTTGAGCGAGCCGACAATTTTGGTCTCTCACAACTTCATCAGTTGAGAGGAAGAGTAGGGCGTGGGCGCGAACGTGCCTACGCGTACTTCCTCTATCCAGCAGATCAGCCACTCTCTGAAGTCGCACTTGATCGGTTAAAAACAATTGCCACAAATACAGATCTCGGTGCAGGTATGCGTGTTGCACTCAAAGATTTAGAGATTCGTGGCGCAGGAAATCTTTTGGGTGGAGAACAATCTGGCCACATCGCTGATGTTGGATTTGATCTTTATATGCGTATGGTGGGCGAGGCAGTACATGATTACAAAGCAGGAATCATTGAAACCGATGAGAAGAACCACGAGTGCAAAGTCGAGTTACCAGTCAACGCTCACCTTTCGGCCGAGTATGTTCCGGGCGAGCGATTGCGCTTAGATCTTTATCGCCGGCTTGCAGATGTTGTTACACAATCAGATGTTGATGCAATCGAAGGCGAACTTGTGGATCGTTTTGGTGAGCTACCCGAAGAAGCTCAGGTCTTACTTAAAGTTGCAGCGCTTCGAGCCCAAGCTAAGGCTCTTGGTATCACAGAGTTAGTCTCTACCGGCAAATTTCTGCGCATCACCCCGCTAGTCCTTCCTGAATCTAAGCAGTTGCGATTAACCCGTCTCTATCCCGGCTCCCTCTATAAAGTCGCTACCAATAGCGTGATGGTTACGATTCCTAAACCCAGCGGGTGGAGCCCGTCCAATCTATCTCCACAGATGGGGGATACTTCTCTCCTGGTCTGGATATCCACGGCCCTTGAAGAGTTATCAACGAAAGAGAGAAGACCGTGAAAAAAATTCTGACCGCTCTGGCAATTACAACTGGACTCATTCTCACAGGCTGCTCAAATGTTGATTCTGCCCTTACATTCGGTGATACAAAGATCACGACAACAGATCTCTTAGCAAATGTAGATACTATTCTTGAAGAGCGTGCGAAGGTCGATACCTCGCAGATGCAGTTAGAGACGGGCGAAACTCTTATTCGCAATCAATTACAGTTCCAACTCTTGATCGCAGGATTTAACACTCTTGCAGAAGAGCTTGAGATTGAAATTACAAATTCTGAAATTGCTTCACAACGTGCTGATATCCTCGAACAGGTTGGAGGAGAAGAGTTACTTCCGCAGGCACTCGTATCCGCATCGATTGCCCCTCTTGATCTCGAACCATACCTTCGTGCCATCTTGATCAACGAAAAAATTGCACAGGCACTTATTCAAACAGGTGTAGCAGAATCTGAAGTTCAGGCACGTGTGCAAGAACTATTTATAGCAAAGTTAAATTCACTTAATATTGAAGTGAATCCACGTTACGGTAAATGGGATCCAGCGACAGGCCAGATCGTGGCAGCCGTTGTTGCTAGCGATGCAGTAACTCCTTCAACTGAGTAATTCAGATTGAGAATGTGAAGAACGATGTCTGAGCTTCTGCGTCTTGCTGAAGTCATGGATCGACTTCGCTCACCTGGGGGTTGCCCATGGGATGCCGAACAGACACACGAGTCACTCGTAAAGTACTTGCTCGAAGAGTCATATGAATTCATTGACGCGCTTGGTGATGGTGATCGAATCGGTATGCGCGAAGAGCTCGGTGATGTGTTATTGCAAGTGTATTTTCATTCACGTATGGCGCAAGACCATCCGAGTGACCCATTCTCTATTGAAGATGTAGCAAAGTTAATTGCAGATAAGTTGATCCGCCGCCACCCACATGTCTTTGAGGGCCTTGCAGTTGATGACATGGATGAAGTGATCGAAAACTGGGAAGCGATTAAGGCAAAAGAGAAAGGTCGCACATCAAGTCTTGATGGCATCGCGATGGCTCAGCCAGCACTTCCACTTGTAGAAAAACTGATCTATCGCGCAGAGAAGTACAAGGTTGAGCTACCGATGACAGATGTCGAATCTGCATCACAACAACTGCAATCAGCGCCATCAGAAGAGACAGTCGGTCAGGCCCTAGCGGCAATCATCGCCCTTGCTCATCAGCATGGAATCGATCCCGAAAGTTCACTCCGTGGTCACGCTCGCGCAATGATCGAGAAAATTCGCCAATCTGAAGCAGGGTAGGATTAGCACAGGCAATTCGTTCAACGTTGAGCGCCGATCGACATTAAATGAAGTAGGACATTGAAGGAGTATCTCTATGGCAATTATTGAAGCAATCGGCGCTCGTGAAATTCTTGACTCTCGTGGAAATCCAACGGTTGAAGTCGAAGTTCTCCTAGAGGATGGCGCATTTGCTCGTGCTGGTGTTCCAAGTGGTGCATCAACTGGTGCATTCGAAGCATCCGAACTACGCGATGGTGGCAAGCGATATCTTGGTAAAGGTGTTGAACAGGCAGTTGCCTTTGTAAATAATGAAATTGCATCTGCAATCGTAGGTTTTGATTCACGCGACCAACGCATGATTGATGCAGAGATGATCGATCTCGATGGCACTCCAAACAAATCAAAACTTGGCGCTAACTCAATTCTCGGCGTCTCACTCGCTGTCGCTAAGGCATCTGCTGAATCTGCAGATCTCTCACTCTTTTCATACCTCGGTGGACCAAATGCCCACGTGCTGCCAGTTCCAATGATGAACATCCTCAACGGTGGCGCACATGCTGATACCAACGTTGATATCCAAGAGTTTATGGTCGCCCCAATTGGCGCCGAATCATTCCGCGAATCACTTCGCTGGGGTGCTGAGATTTACCACTCACTCAAAGCAGTATTGAAAAAGCGCGGACTTGCAACAAGTGTTGGCGATGAAGGTGGCTTCGCTCCAAACCTTGAGAGCAATCGCGCCGCACTTGACCTCATCCTTGAAGCTATCGAAGCAGCAGGACTTAAGCCAGGTAAAGATGTAGCACTCGCAATGGATGTTGCAGCGACAGAGTTCTTTGAAGGTGGAAAGTACAAGTTTGAAGGATCACTTCGTACATCGGAAGAAATGATCGCCTATTACGCAGAGCTGGTATCTGCCTACCCACTTGTTTCTATCGAAGATCCACTTGATGAAGATGACTGGGCGGGCTGGACAGCAATGACGGCATCCCTTGGCTCCAAGCTTCAGATTGTTGGAGACGATCTCTTCGTCACCAACCCAACACGTCTTGCAAAGGGAATCGCAGGTAATACAGCGAACGCACTTCTTGTGAAGGTAAATCAGATCGGAACACTGACTGAAACACTCGATGCAGTCGAGATGGCACACCGTGCCGGATACCGCAGCATGCTCAGCCACCGTTCAGGTGAGACCGAAGACACCACAATTGCAGATATCG
Organism: Candidatus Planktophila sp.; assembly: GCA_044345775.1. Lineage (GTDB taxonomy): Bacteria > Actinomycetota > Actinomycetes > Nanopelagicales > Nanopelagicaceae > Planktophila. The sequence goes on along the minus strand of JBIJAL010000019.1, from coordinate 3,494 downwards.
CAGTGGCAACTAACTGCGGTCAGATCAAAACTGGTGCACCTGCACGAAGTGAACGCGTTGCTAAATACAACCAATTGCTTCGCATCGAAGAAGAACTAGCAGCGGGTGCGCTCTTTGCAGGTCGCGCTGCATTTCCACGGTTTAAGAATTAAACAACGGTAAGGATTGCTTCAGGTGCGTCGGTCTAGGCCAAAGCGAGTATTTTCTTCGCGACGTCCTGGTTCAACTCGCACCTTCGCTTTAGTTACTACCTTCTTTATCTTCGCACTTGTCTTAGCGCCACCGATTCAGAATTACTTTAATCAGCGCGCACAGATCAATGCACTTGAGGCACAAGTAAATAGTGATCGTGCAGCCCTTGAAGCTGCGCGCCTTGAGTTGATGCGCTGGCAAGATCCTGAGTACGTCAAAGCACAGGCGCGCGAACGCCTTCATTTTGTGATGCCTAGTGAGCGCCAATACATCGTCACCGGAACTACGACAGGAGAACCAGAAGTGGTTGCCAATAAAGTCGCTGATCAACTTGAAGATGGTTCACCTTGGTATACGCGAATGATCGCTTCGATCACTCAAGTCACTGGCGAGAAGTGATGATTGAGCACAGCGCTAAAAAAGTTACCGAAGAAGATTTAGCCTGTATCGAAACTCAACTCGGTCGCACTCCGCGCGATGTGCACGCTATTGCTTATCGCTGTCCATGTGGAAACGCTGCAGTTGTTGAAACACCACCACGCCTGAGCCACGGCGAACCATTCCCCACCTTTTACTACGCCACCTGCCCACGGTTAACGGCTGCAATATCAACTCTTGAATCAACTGGGTTGATGGCCACCATGAATGAGCGCCTTGAGACCGATGCCGAACTTGCAGGTGCTTATGCTGCTGCCCACGATGATTACCTTGCAGCACGCGCAGCGCTCAAGATGGATGTTCCTGAAGTGGAAGGAATCTCTGCAGGAGGCATGCCCAATCGTGTGAAGTGTTTACATTCACTCGTCGCACACTCACTCTCTGCCGGTCCTGGTGTAAATCCACTCGGTGATGAAGCACTTGCACAATTACCGCAATGGTGGAAGACCGAACCATGCGAGTAGCAGCCATTGATTGCGGTACAAACTCGATTCGTCTACTTATTGCAGATATTGAAGGAGACTCTTTCCGCGAAGTCACAAGACTCATGGAAGTTGTCCGACTTGGCCAAGGCGTCGATAAGACGGGACAATTCCACCCTGATGCAATCTCGCGCACACTTGCAGCCGTTGATCTCTACGCCGCAGAAATTGCAAAGCGCGGCCTTGAAAAGATTCGCTTCTGCGCCACAAGTGCCACACGTGATGCCACTAATCGCGACCTCTTTATCGAAGGTGTTTTCGAACGCCTTGGTGTTCGTCCTGAGGTGATTTCAGGAGAAGAAGAAGCTTCGCTCTCATTCCTCGGTGCAACCCGCGATCTCCCACCATCTGATGGCCCCTTTCTTGTCATTGATATCGGTGGCGGATCTACAGAGTTTGTCTTCGGTACAGATAAAGTCGAATTCGCAAAGAGCGTCAATATCGGTTGCGTGCGAATGTCTGAGCGCCACTTCACCCACGATCTTCCCGATAGCGGCCAAGTCGCATCTGCCACCGAGGATATCGACGAAGCGATCGCACAGGCTGCAAAGATCGTTCCGATTACACAAGCAAAGACGCTGATCGCAGTTGCCGGTACCGCCACCACAGTGGCTGCCGCAGCTCTTGATCTACCAACCTACGACCGTTACTCAATTCACCTCTCGCGCATCCCTGCTGAGAAAGTACACAGCACTTCAAAGATGTTCTTGCGTAGCACTCAAGAAGAACGCGCGGCACTCGGTTACATGCATCCAGGTCGCATTGATGTGATCTCAGCAGGATCGCTCGTTCTCTCTCGCATCATGCACGCAACAGGTGCCACTGAATTCGTTGCATCTGAATCTGATATTCTCGATGGAATGGCTTGGTCACTTGCCACATAGTTCGCCCAAAACTCTGCCACTTCTCAATAAAGAGATCATCTCCTGCACCGCTTGTCCTCGACTTGTTCAGTGGCGTGAAGAAGTAGCCGTTACAAAACGGAAAGCATATGAAGATGAAAAGTACTGGGGCAAACCAGTCCCATCTTTTGGTAGCGATAAACCCAAGTTAATGATCATCGGCCTTGCACCCGGTGCTCACGGTGCCAACCGAACAGGACGAATCTTCACTGGCGATAGCTCAGGGGATTGGCTCTACGGTTCACTTCATCGCGCAGGTCTTGCGACAATTCCAACGAGTACGTCAATCAAAGATGGCCAAGAGTTAAGGGATACACGCATCGCTTGTGCGGTCAGATGCGCACCACCTGATAACAAACCCAGTATCGAAGAACGCGATACCTGTGCTTCTTTTCTCACACAAGAAATCAAATTAGCAAGCGGCACTACTCGTGCATATGTCGCTCTCGGTTCCTTTGCATGGAGTTCACTCATTAGATCTCTCCGCGAACTCGGTCACACAATCCCAACGACTAAGTTTGCACACGGAGTAAAGATCACATGTGCTGACGAAACACGAAAAATCACCATCATCGGCTCGTATCATCCAAGCCAGCAAAATACTTTCACTGGCAAACTCACCAAACCAATGCTGGATAAGGTCTTTAAACAGGCTGCAAAAGCTGCAGGTATTGGATAGTAGACTTCCGATTCGTACATGGCCCTCGTAGCCCAACGGCAGAGGCAGAGGACTTAAAATCCTCCAAGTGTGGGTTCGACCCCCACCGAGGGCACCAGTTCTTTCACTAAATATTTCATTTGCTAACTAACTTCCACATCTAGGCTCGAGCAAAGCTCGCGCTCCTCTGCCTCTGCCGTTGGGCTAAAGCGGACCCCCCCATAGCTAATTTACTGACTGGTTACCTCTTTACTACTCCTCTAGAGATTTTACCTAAATGGAATACGATTATTTAATGCGGAAGTTATTTTTTCTATTTTTAACTCTTTTAGTTTCCAGCGTCTTTATTCCAGCCGCATCTGCAGAACCAATCGCTTACACAATAAGTGCACCAAACTTGATTGATTCCACATTCAAACCAAGTGGGAATTTAGATTTTGCATTCTCATTATCAACAAATAATCCAACTTCGGAACCAGTCTATTGTTACATAGACGCATTTATTAATCCTTTTGAAGCTACTAGGGTCTCAGGAACATCCAAAAATGGAAATTACTCCTGTCGCTCTGCAATACCAGAAAAACCGATGGAGCTATTTCCTGGTGGGAGATACCCGTTTAATGTTTTAGTGGTTTACTTTGATGAATTCGGTAAGCAAGAACTAAGGCAAACGTTTGGGTACATAAGTTTTCCAACTCCGACACCAACTCCGACACCAACTCCGACACCAACTCCGACACCAACTCCGACACCAACTCCGACACCAACTCCGACACCAACTCCGACACCAACTCCGACACCAACTCCCACACCAACTCCCAC
>JBIJAL010000084.1:0-4391 GCA_044345775.1 Candidatus Planktophila sp. | reverse complement strand
AAATGGCATAAGAATGATAATGAAAAACGCAGGAAGTGCGATTCCAAGATCAGCCCAGTCGATGCCCTTAATCTGTGTCATCATCAAAAAGCCTACGATGATGAGAGCAGGGGCTGCCGCTTCGTAAGGAATTACCTTAACAACTGGAGCAATTAGCGTAGAGAGTAGGAAAAGAACTCCAGTAACAACAGATGCAAGGCCCGTGCGTGCACCCTCTCCAACACCTGCAGCTGATTCGATATAGCTGGTATTTGATGAGACACCAGCTGCGCCCCCTGCGGCCGCTGCGATTGAATCAACAAGAAGTATTCGTTGGGCATTAGGAACGTTTCCATCCTTGTCGATCAATCCAGCTTCATGCCCAACAGCGGTCATTGTTCCCATTGTGTCGAAGAAATCGGCAAGTAGGAGTGAGAAGACAAGGAGTGAAGCGGCTACGATTCCTATTGCTGAAAATGATCCGAGTAAATTGAATTGACCCAAGAGACTGAAGTCAGGGCTTGCCACAACTTCAGTTGGTACCTTCGGTACGTTAAGTCCCCAACCAGAACCATTGATGTAGTTTCCAGTGCTCTCGTCAATAAATCCTCGATAGCCCTCAGGTATCTTGCCACCCCACACATTATCCACGAAACCCTTTGGTAGGTAGTTTTCACCGATGGCGTAAACCCGTTCCAAAATAATTGCGAGAACAGTCGAGAGTGTTATTCCAATAAGGAGTGCTCCCTTTACCTTCTTCACAATTAATCCGATCGAAAGGAACAAACCAAAGATAAAGACGATAATCGGCCATCCGACTAAACTCGTACCATCACCGAATTTTACAGGAACGGGACCTTCTAGAGCTCTACGTACGAATCCAGCGTCAACAAGACCGATGAGAGCGATGAAGAGACCGATACCTACCGAGATGGCAATCTTTAACTGGGTAGGAACTGCTGAGAAGACGGCTTTTCTAAAGCCGGTGAGAACCAAGAAAATGATGATTAGACCCTCAAGGACTACAAGACCCATCGCATCTGCCCATGTCATCTTTGGAAGTGCGGCAATACTCACAGCGACAAAGGTGTTGAGACCTAAGCCGGTTGCTATAGCCAATGGGAAGTTAGAAACAACTCCCATGAGAAGTGTAAGAACTCCCGCGACGAGAGCTGTTCCCGCAGCTATTGCTGCCATATCCAGATACTTTCCGGCCCCGTCTGGATCTCCACCAAGTATGAGTGGATTGAGCGCGATGATGTACGCCATAGCAAAGAATGTGACGAAGCCGCCACGAATTTCTTGTCCGATGGTCGATCCGCGTTCGGATATTTTGAAGTAACTATCGAGCATTGAGTACCTTCCTCATTTTGTTATCGGGGGTGGTTGCGACCCCGTGTGAAATGACGGCCCACAGACCGATCAGAGGGGGAAGGGCTTTGATGGGGACAAAATATCTAAACTAGAAGTTACTTATAGGTTAGACGCGCGAGCGCTCCGAAGGAAATTGCGACGGATTGGCCTATGAAGAGAGCGAAGAGCAGGGTTCCGAGCCCCAGGGTTCCCCCTAGTGCTGCGCCAAGAATGGATACGACTACTTCCAGACCCAGTCGTACTCGCCCCACTCTCACCCCTGTTCGGTTGTGTAGCCCGGTCATCGCTCCGTCACGTGGTCCTGGACCTAAACCGCAGGTGATGTAGAGGGCCGAACCTATTCCAATCAAGGCGATTCCGATTCCGACAAAGAACAGTCCGATGACTAGCGATTCTCGTGCGGGGAATATTCGAGTACCAATTTCAATAAAGAGCGAGATGATCAGAATATTTGAAAGTGTTCCAAATCCAGGTTTCTCACGTAATGGAATCCACAGCAAAAGTACGGTGGCACCAATAATGAGAGTTGAAGTACCGAGAGTTAATCCAGTTTTTAAGGAAATTCCTTGTGCGAGAACAGACCATGGAGCGTTACCAAGACCAGATTGAATGATCAAAGCATCGCCGAGACCGAATATTGCAAGGCCAAAGAAGAGAATTAATACACGTTGTACCGAGAGATCCCATCGACCTGTAGCTGTCCACGGAACCACCGGAACGGTTCGATGAGGCTTAAAGAATGCAACGAACCGATTCGATTTCATCTGACGATCATATCTTCTGTGACAGATCGATGAGTATCATTGAGGAATGTTTATCGGCTCGGGAACAGTAATAAATGTACTGACAATTATTGGGGGAGCCGGTCTCGGAGTAATTCTTGGCGTTCGCATGCCTGAGCGCATGCGTGCACTGATCACCGATATCTTGGGGCTTATTACAATTCTCGGCGGAGCGACCGCCTTAGCTCCAATTGTCTCAGATAGATATATTCAATCGCTTCCGAAAGGTTGGCCGCTACTTGCGATCCTTGCCTCCCTTTTGATAGGTGGTGTTATCGGTAGCGCGCTAGACCTTGAAAGAAGAATTGAAGCGTCGGGGGATTACTTACGTAGGCGTTTTAAGGCGGAGAAAGATGGAACATTTGTTGAGGGTTTCCTCGCATCCTCATTGCTTTTTGTAGTCGGACCACTCGCAATCCTGGGTTCCATCAGCGATGGGATGGGAACAGGCACTGATCAGCTTCTTTTGAAGTCCTCCCTTGACTTCTTTGCCGCAATGGCCTTTGCCGCAAGTTTAGGGTGGGGAGTTGCTGCCTCGGCAATTCCGGTTGGAATTTACCAAGGGCTCTGGACGCTAGCAGGCTTTGCTCTAGGAAGTGTCCTCTCTGATTACCAGGTGGATGCCATGACGATCGTTGGCGGTCTGATGTTGGTATCAATTGGTCTCGGACTACTCAAGATTAAAACAATTGCAATCGGGAACTTGCTTCCAGCCCTGGCAGTTGCTCCATTATTAGTCGCGGTTCTACACCAGTTTGCTTAGGTTCAGGATTCCTTGTTTACTGCCTAAATAGTCTTGACGTCGATCACGAAGCGATATTTAACATCACTTGCCACGGTGCGTTCGTAAGCAATGTCAATATAATTTGCATCAATTACCTCAATGTCGCTTACGATCGAATGAGTTGCACAGAAATCAATCATCTCCTGCAGCTCTGCAATTCCACCGATCATGGATCCTGCTAGCGACTTGCGGCCATTGAGCAATGAGCCAACGTGCACTGGATATGGAGCTCCTGGCAATCCGATAACGACCAGAGTTCCATCAATCTTGAGGGTGGCGATATAGATATTGATATCAATTTGTGCGCTGACGGTATTGAGGATGAGGTCGAAAGATCTGGAAAAAGGTTTAAGGTCTTCTGGGCTTTTCACAACAACGAAATCGTCTGCACCCATTGCACGCGCGTCTGCCTCTTTATTAGCAGAATGTGAAAGAACGGTGACATGCGCACCTAGTGCATGGGCGAACTTAACGCCCATGTGTCCAAGGCCACCCAGACCCATAATCGCTACACGAGAGCCTTCTGTGACCTTCCAATGCTTAAGAGGTGAATAGAGAGTGATCCCCGCGCACAAAAGCGGTGCGACCCCATCCAGTGGTAGTGACGAGTCAATTTTCACTGCGTACTTTTCATCTATAACAAATTTGTTGCTATAACCACCCATTGCAACAGTGACACCATCTCGTTCTAAGGTGTTGTAAGTCCCGGTCATCCCTTGATCGCAATATTGCTCGAGACCATCTTTACAAGGCTCACATTGACGGCAAGAATCGATAAAGACGCCAACTCCGATGTGGTCACCCACTGAAAACTTTCTTACTGCCGAACCAATTTCTCGAACAACGCCAGCGATCTCATGGCCTGGCACCATGGGAAATATTGCTGGCCCCCATTCCTCGCGGACTTGGTGGATATCAGAGTGGCAGATGCCCGCATAAGCGATATCAATGAGTACATCGTTGGTACCGAGTGCGCGTCGCCCAAAATCATGGCGCACAAATGGCGCACCTTTACTCATCGCTGCGAGACCTCGTACTTGATTCATTATGCTTCCAATCTACATTTGGTTGAAAGGGAGCGCATCATGGGAAACATGACCAGCTCTTGAATTTCGCGCAGTCACTCCGCGCATGTGGTGGCGACGACAGAGGACCTCGTAAGCAACCTCAGCGCTTGAATCAACATCTGCGACAACGATCTGTTCACCTTCGGTGACCATTGCACCGCCGACTGTTCGTGCGTTATGTGTTGCCCTGGAACCACACCAGCAGAGTGCTTCAACTTGCAAGGTGCTCACGCGGTCGGCGAGTTCGACTAAACGGGCAGAGCCAGGAAAGAGCTTTGTACGAAAGTCAGCAAGAATTCCGAATGCATAGACTTCAATTCCTAAGCCATCAACAATTCGAGCCAACTGCTCGATCTGTTCTGGTTGGTAGAATTGAGCTTCATCGCAGATGACGTAGTCGATACG
>JBIJAL010000083.1:0-4404 GCA_044345775.1 Candidatus Planktophila sp. | reverse complement strand
GAGGACATCTAGCAGGCGATTAAAAGCAGCTGTGTCCATTGCCTTATTCTAAATTGGGCATTGCAGAGCATGCGGGAGGCGTGCCCGTATATACGCTATCTTCTGATCCATGGCAGCCTTCTTAGCACTCATTTCAAGTGGAATGTGGGGTGCTGCCGATTATCTCGCAGGTAATTTAAGCAAGAAGTTTCGACCGACTGCCGTGCTTGCTGTTACCCAAATTATTGGATTGATTTTTGGACTCATTCTGGCAATCTCTACTGGCGCATTTGATGCACAAGCGCTTGGAGATGATGGTTATCTCTTGCCGGGAATCGTCGCCGGCTTTGCAGGTTATCTCGGATTGATTTTCCTTTATCGTGCGCTTGCAACTGGGCGGATGGGCGTTGTTTCACCAATTAGTGCAATGAGTGGCATCGTTCCAGTACTTTATGCGCTCATTTTTCTTGGAGAAAGTTTCAGTACCCTTGTTTCTATCGGAGTTATTTTTGCTCTCCTCGGTGCATTTTTAGCAAGCGGGCCCGAGCTATCCCAAGGATTTCCCTTGAAGCCAGTTTTCCTCGCTCTCGGTGCGGCACTTAGTTTTGGTACTTGCCTGATTTTTTTGGCGGAGGGATCAGAATCCAGCGCACTCATGACCATGGTCTCAATGCGCGCAGCAACTTTCTTTATCAGTGTCACAATCTTGCTTAGATTGCGGGGCACTGGTGGAATGGGGAAGAGTCAGATAGGTCTTCTTTTATTTATTGGAGTGGCTGATTTCAGTGCAAATTTAATTCTCGGTATCGCCACAGCTAAAGGTTCGGTTTCACTTGCCATGGTTTTCGGTTCGCTCTATCCGATCATGACAGCGCTTCTGGCCTATGTTTTTCTTAAAGAGCGGCTTCACCGCGTTCAGTATGTAGGAATCGCCTCTGCCGTAATTGGCGTCGCAATATGCGGCCTTTTCCTAGAGAGTGTTAACGGGTAGCGATATAGAAAGTTGTTTCGCCTTCGTTTTCACTTGTTACTGAAGTAAAGTGTGAGAGCATTAGCTGGATATCCACACGATCCTCACCTCCGGTAACGGTGGTAACGCTAAGTTCTAATCGATCAATCAGATTGAGCGATAAAAGTTCGAGAATAATCGACGTACCAGCCTCAACTAAAATTGTTGGACCAAAGAGTCTTCTGGCTCTTTCAATCGCCTCGCTAGGGGAGGCATTCCACCAATATGCCTGGCGGTTATCTGCCAAAGAGTTGATCATCGATGTAGAGATCACAACAACAGGAACTGGAGTCTTTCGGTACGGCTCAGTTCTGGCGGTATTACCACCGATCAGAATGGCATCTACCTTTCTGCGACGTTCTAGAAAGCGTGCTCTATCAAGGGTTGATGTGACGCCACGAGAGTTACCATCTTTAGCCGTACTTCCATCGCTACCGACAACGAGAGTGGCGATAATCTGTCCAGAATTTTCACTAGCGCTCATGGCGCAGAGATTAGCGCCATGGCTCCGATTTATCTCGCATATCCCTGCGCCAGCCACGCCCAACCTACTCAGTAGGTTGAGGGTCTCTCGTCTGGCAAGTTAGCCTTGCGGGATGAGAACCAGAGACGGCTCGGCGACCGGTTTCTAGTGGAGAAAATTCTCTGCGTTACAAATGATTTTGGCCCACGTGCTGGAGGAATTGAAACTTTCATCATTGGGCTCATCGAACGGATGCCAAAAGATAGCGTTATTGTCTACACCAGCGCCCAAGATAAAAGCGAGCCATATGATCAGCAATGGCTTGATGATTATGGCGTTGAAGTAATCAGGGATAAAGCTCGAATCCTTCTGCCAACACCAGGTGTTGCATACTGTGTCCGCGCGTTGATAAAAGATAGAGGTATCAAGACTGCATTCTTTGGTGCCGCTGCACCACTGGGACTACTGGCTCCGGTCCTTCGTCGAGCGGGGATAAAGAGAATTATTGCTCTGACACATGGACATGAAGTGTGGTGGTCAAAAGTTTGGCCTTTTACCTGGGCGATGAAATCAATTGCGCGCAACGTTGATCACCTGACTTACTTGGGCGAATTCACGGGTCGAGCCATTTCTCGAACGATTAACTCGTCGGCTCAGAGCGCTATGGTAAAAATTGCACCAGGTATAGATACCGAACACTTCGCCCCGTCTGATAGTTCTGCACTTAAGAGTCAGCTGGCAATAAAAGATAAGAAAGTGATCGTCAGCGTAGGTCGACTAGTTCATCGCAAAGGTCAGGATGTACTTATCGAGGCGATGCCACAAATACTTAGCAAGATACCCAAGGCGCATCTTCTCCTTATTGGTGAAGGTCCGTATCGCCAATATCTGGAAAAGAGAGCGAAAGATCTTGAGATTGATTCACATATCACCTTCATTGGCCGCGTTATGTACTCAGATCTCCCAAAATATATCTGTCTTGGTGAAGTATTCGTCATGCCATCGCGCTCACGTTTAGCTGGGTTAGAGGTAGAAGGACTTGGAATTGTTTATCTGGAAGCAAGTGCATGTGGCTTACCGGTAATAGCAGGTAATTCGGGAGGTGCACCTGATGCAGTTATAGATGGCGTTACTGGGGTAGTCGTTGATGGGAAAGATCAGCATGTGATTGCTACGTCAATTGTGAACCTACTGGAAGACCAAGAAAAAGCGCGCGAGATGGGGCGAAATGGGCGCGAATGGGTGATCAATCAGTGGCGCTGGGAGATTTGGTCAGAAAAATTTAGAGCACTCCTTAAACCAATCCCATAGTCTTGGCACGAGATACTGCACTCTGTCTAGAGTGAGTATCGAGCTTGCGGTAAATTGAATTGATATGCGTCTTGACCGTCGAGTGCGATACAAACATTGATAGAGCAATTTCCGAGATACTCAATTCACTCGCCAGATACGAGATAACAACCATTTCTCGGGGCGATAAGAGATCGAGATGCTTTTGGCGATTCAGGAGTTCGATTGATCGGTTACTCGTAAATACCGCCGGATTTACTCTGGCTATGTGGATTGCGGCAATGAGAAGTTCGATTCCTGAAGTTTTGGAGATAAAACCTTGCGCACCAGCTTTGGCAGCTGCTGAAATCAAATTGAGATCGTCATCGAGGCTGAGCACAATGATGATCAGGGCAGAAGATTGCCCACGAGCCCACTGCACTATTTCGAGCCCATGCCCATCGGGAAGATTGATATCAACAGTAATCACCTGCGGGTTATGCAGAGCGATCATCGCGATTGCTTCTTTTAAGGATCCAGCTTGACCCACGCAGGTGAAGCCGGCTGCGGTGAGTGATTTAACAACGCCAACTCTGACGACTGGGTGATCATCAATGACGAGAACGGTGGTGCTCATAGGGTGATCGCTACGGTGGTTCCCTTTTCTCCGCTCTCAATTGTTATGATCGCACCGAAATTCTCAACGCGTTCTATACATCCAAGTAGTCCGTAACGACCTTGAGTGACTTCTGCACCGCCAGAACCATTATCTTGAATAGTAACCACGGTCTGATTATTCTCGGTGGTAAGTGAAAGTTCTATCTGGGTAGCCCCAGAGTGATGCGCGGCATTGCGCAGTAGTTCGGGAATCACTTGCAATAGGAGGGCATGAGCTGATGTCTCGAGCTCATACTCATCTGACTTGATCTCAATAATGGGTGAGATGGATGCAGCAATCTGATCAATTTCAATCCAGAAATCTCCGTTGCTTCGTAGATCAAAGATTTCGTTGCGCACTTTAACTATCAACGCCGAGAGGTCGTGGCGCACTGTGCGCACCTCATGGCGAACCGTCGCCGGCGTAGCAGGCTCGGCCAAGATTAAATCAAGGTGATAACCAAGTGCGATGAGATCTTGTGCGATCCCGTCATGAATATCTTGGGCAATCGCGATCCTTGCCGATTGCGCCTCGATGAGCCCTACCTCTTACTCTTTGATGTAAAGGTCATCAATTTCTTTAGCAAATTGAGCTGCAACCACATGGCGCTTGACCGAAAGCTTCGCAGTCAATTGTCCACCAGCGATAGTGAAGTCCTCACCAAGAATTGTGAATTTACGAATTGATTCAGCCTTACTGACAGCCTTATTGGCCTCATCCACTGCAGTTTGAATCACTGCAATCAAATCAGGATCCTGGCGAAGTGATTCAATCGTCGCACCATCTTTCTTATGCGCTGCAATCCAACCCTTAGACATATCGGCATCAATTGTGATCAGCGCTGCAATAAATGGCCTGTTATCGCCAACAACCATGCACTGACTTACAAGCGGATGTGCACGAAGTCGATCTTCAAGGACTGCAGGGGCAACGTTCTTTCCACCTGCGGTAACAATCAGCTCTTTCTTACGTCCAACAATTGAGAGGAAGCCTTCCTCATCAAGTTTTCCTAGATCGCCTGACTTA
>JBIJAL010000082.1:0-4467 GCA_044345775.1 Candidatus Planktophila sp. | reverse complement strand
TCACGTGCAGTCGAGTAGAGAACTTTGCCAGAAACTTTCGCCTTTGCCCGATACTTCATCTTTGCATCAAGGGCTGTTGCAACCGCAACTACTCTCCAGGTTCCAACCTTTGCACTCTTAGTTGAAAAACGGGTGTCTTGCCATTTCCCTTTGAGAAAAACTTGGACTGTTACTGGAACATTTGATCTGGCTGGCTTAATTTGTCCAAAGAGCGTGACAATTGGTTCTGAGCGACCTGGTGTTTGATTGAGTGACATGGTCAGCGTCGAGCCAGCAGCATAAGTTGGCGTTGAATATAAAAGTCCGGCGATGAGAGTCAGTGATAGAGCGATGAGTGATTTCTTCACGGGATTTGTCGAATCTCTAGCTCAACATCAAAAATTTCTTTAATCGCTTCCTGAAGTAACTCCAGTTGTTTCACTCGAGTATTGCTATAACCGTGAGCACCACCGAATTTAGCGCTATCTGAGTAATCAAGGGTGAGAACTGATTCTTCAAGTGAGGCAAGACGGGCGTCAAAGAAAGCCATCCATGTGATGCGGTCACTCTTTTCCAGCAGATCTAGTACTTCATTCCAACGTGAGCGCAGATCTGCCAACGTCAGGGATGTATTCATAACCCAACTCTAGCAACCAAGATGCATTTAGAGGTGACGAGGAGCACCAATGCTCTTGAAGTATTCACCAGTAATGACAACGCGAAGATTCTTGGTTCGATCCGGTGAGACGTGAAGATGTTGAGCGATTCTTGCCACAATCTGTTCGACAGATTTTTCGCTGACAAATCTAACCTTGGCAATCTCAGAGTTACTCAACCCTTGCGCCAATAATCGCAATGTGGCGACCTGTATGTCGGTAAATTCATGAATAATCGAGGCGAAAGCATCTTCATACGTTGAGGTATTACCTGTGACCCACTGCGCAGTCGCTGCAATGGAAGAAGATTCTAGGGATCGAATAATTGCAGAGTTCAGGATCGCTAAATCAGCAATTGAGCTTTTAAGAATAATCTGAACTCCGCGCGGAATTGATGTCGCCGGAATCCCTAGAAGTCGTAGATCAACACAAGCGGTCATGATGACAATGCCAAGTTCTGGATTTGTCTTTCTAAATCCAATGATCATCTCTATGACGTGTGAATCTGCAAATAAGAGATCAAAGAGAACGACTTCTGGTTGTAGCGACCTGAATGTATTCTCAGCGACAATCTGATTCTGAACCTCAGCCACTATGTTTACACCGTGAAGTCGAAGCGAGGCAGAGACTGTCATTAATTCAAAAGCATCTTCAGTTGCAATCATTACCCTAGGAAGCGTTGCAGTGCTCATAGTTCACGGTAGCCCTCAGAAATGCTTTTACCTTGCTCAACCGTGCTACTTAGAGAATCTTTCCGATAGCAGCAGGGATGTAATCGATTACGTGAGATGCGGTGATCGGGCTACCCCTAGATGCTAAAAGCGCTGCTGCATTGTGTATAAATGCAGCGCTTGCTGCAATATCCGCTAACTGTTCTTTATCGTTGAGAATTTCAATGTAATTGGTCGCAACAAGTGCACCAAGAATTCCAGCGAGTACATCGCCAGTACCAGCGGTAGCAAGCCACGGAGTCGATGTGGGTAATTCGATGAGATCTTTACCTTGTGCAATTACGGTCTTGGATCCCTTTAATAGAACGGTAACTTTGAACTCTTCAGATGCTCGCCGCGCCCATTTCTTTGGATCTCCTTCAATTGCTTCTGAGTCTATTGTGATACCGCGAGTGCGAAATAGGCGAGAGAGTTCACCTGCATGCGGTGTGATGACTGTGGGTTGAACTAGCTTTCCAGAAAGGTGGAGCGCTCCGGCGTCAAGAATTGTTGGAACACTCTGCTGTGCAATTAAGGTAAACCAGCGATGGCGTTGCCACGTTGTGAAGTCGCTATATTTTTTTGCTTCGATTCCAGATCCAGCAAGCCAGGCTGTAACTGGGCCAGGCTGTACGACTACTTCTGGGTTTCTATGTAAGACGAGGTGAGCAAGCCCGGATGAACTATGAAACCGAAGCATTCCCAACCCGGTAGCCGATGCTGCGGCCGAAGACAGAACTGCTGCACCAGGAAATCTGGCAGAACCGGTAATCACTCCGAGTACGCCTCGGGAGTACTTATTATCTAAGTCGCTCGGGATGAGAATAGATTTCTTTGTCTCTCGTGCACTCCATTTTCGCGTTGTCATGAGCTGACTGTAACTAACAACTCAGTGAAGAGTTACATCAGCTGGCCCTTGCACCCAGCGTGTAAAACGAAGATCGAGTGATGTGCTTACTGGACTTGCGCAGTGAGGCCCCGCTCTCCATGACCGCGAGGGATCAATTGGTGCGACTCTAATTAATTGGTCTTCGCCTTCACAGCGCGCGCGAATAGTGAGCGCATTCCCTTGGCGACTTGCACGAATAGTTATCTCTTTGCCCATCCAATGGGGAACAGGCGCAAGTGACCAATCTGAATTAATGGCAGTAACAACTGCGCCGACTTGTGGGCAACCATCAGCACTTTCTACACCAGCTTTAATCCAATGCTCGCTATCGCTGTAGACAATTACTCCTGCTTGATCGAACTGTCCTGAGTAATCTAAAATGAAAGAAATTTCCATAGCTGTGCCGTCAGGAAAATCCTTTACCAGCGCATGGCCTGAGTCATGGATAAATCCGTACGATGTATTTCGCCAGAAATCACTTTCGTGAGCGGTGGTAACAAGCAAGTGGCCAGAATCTTCCTCTAACTTAACTGGCGGATTAATCCACGCACCCTGGTCCCAGGCAATTTTCATCATGGTTTGATCTTACAGACCAGAACTTTTCGTGGCATTATTGAACAATGCGTATCGCCGTCTTCTGTTCAGCATCGACCAAGATTGACCAAAAGTATGTTGATTTTGGTTTTGAAGTTGGCAAGGCAATTGCCGAGCAGGGTTGGGATGTTGCATGGGGAGGCGGAACCCTGTCGATGATGGGCTCGGTTTCACGCGGTGCTCGCAGTGTTGGGGGTAAGACTTTCGGAGTTATTCCTCAAAAACTTGTCGGTAAAGAGTTTGCTGATGAAGAAGCGACAGAATTATTCATCACCGAATCAATGCGTTCAAGAAAAGCAATGTTGGAAGATCTCTCTAATGGGTTTCTCATTTTGCCTGGAGGAATCGGCACAATGGAGGAGTTCATGGAGATATGGGTAGCTCGCCACTTGGGCTACCACCAGAAACCTATTGTGGTCTGTGACCCATTTGATTTTTACCGTGACCTACGAGCCTTCCTAAATACATTAAAAGATGAACGTTTTACCAGTAAAGCTCATGACGAGCTACTGACCTGGTCAACTGAGATTCCTTCAGCCATCACAGCCTTTCGAGGATCAATAAAGCCGCCCACTCTTATCTAATTTTCTGCACTACTTAGAATTGAGCTATAGCGCTGATTAGGAAAGTGCATCAATTGCCGCTTGAACTATCGGAAGCCCACATCACCGTTCCACCAACTTCGGCAACTTGAATGACGTATGTACACGCAATTCCACCTGCTTCATGGATGTACGGTAGTTCACGAAGATAAGGAATGTCTGTGAGGGCTCGAACAGATAGGTGTCATACGATTACGGAGTGAAAAAAGCCACGAGTCTTGGGCTTGCCCTCCTCCTGAGCGCTGTGCTCCACGCCCCATCAAGTGCATTTGCTTCAGAGAAGTTCAATTGGAAAATCAAGAAAGAGGAGACAAGGCGCAGCACTGCGGGATATTCAGACTCAATGTCATATGTAGTTGGGGCAGCGATTGACTTTAAAGTTAGCTGCCCATCAACAGATTTCTACATAGAGGCGGTTCGAGTCGGATATTACGACGGAGATCAAGGTAAGCGAATCTTTACTTCAGAAAAGATGCCCTGTTTAGACCAATCCAAGGTTGATTCAACGGCATGGAAGGCAAATATAAAGATTAATACCAGGTCATTTCCACATGGAATGTACCTGTTTATTATTCGAGATAGTGACAAGTACTCAAGTTACATCCCAATTATTCTGAAGGAGAAGGCTGCAAAGGCCAAAGCGCTGTTTTCAGTACCGACCATGACAATGCAGGCTTACAACGCGTGGACTGGTGCTGATTCATATGGTGGAGCTGATGGATTTGATTCAAGACTTCGAGTAATTGACTTCAGAAAACCTTTCGATGAGGGTAACGGTTCCGGTAAATATCTACGCTATGTGCACCCTCTCATTGTCTATATCGAAAAACTTGGACTTGATGTCAGTTATGTTGCCGACACCGATCTTCATTTTGATGAGAAGCTGCTTTCAAACAAGCATGTTCTTATCAGCGCCGGCCATGATGAATACTGGACTATGCAAGAGCGTGAGAATGTGATTAAGGCAAGAGAAAATGGAATGAATACAGTTTTTTTTGGAGCTAATGCGGGTTATTGGAATACGCGACTTAAGACGT
>JBIJAL010000018.1:0-14358 GCA_044345775.1 Candidatus Planktophila sp. | reverse complement strand
AAAGGGAGCCATCACACCAGGTACCTTAAAAACTGCAGCGCTGCGGATACCAGCAATTGCTGCCATGGGATTTGATGTTCTCTATCTGCCACCGATTCATCCGATCGGAAAGACTTTTCGCAAAGGAAAGAACAACACGCTGACACCGATCGAATCTGATCCCGGTGTTCCTTGGGCAATCGGTAGCAGTGATGGTGGGCATGATGCAATTAATCCTGAACTTGGAACGCTACAAGACTTTGATCACTTCATAAGTGTGGCCAAAACTCACAAGATAGAGGTCGCCTTAGATTTAGCTCTGCAAGTATCACCTGATCATCCTTGGGTAAAGAGCAACCCAGAGTGGTTCACTACTCGCGCAGACGGAAGCATCGCATACGCTGAAAATCCACCGAAGAAGTATCAGGATATCTACCCAATCAATTTTGATAATGATTACGATGGAATTCTTGCTGAAGTGCTACGGATTATCAGATTTTGGGTTGCCCACGGAGTTTCGATCTTCCGAGTTGATAATCCACACACAAAGCCAGTTGGATTTTGGCAAGATGTGATGTCAACAATGAATGAGGAAAATCCTGATGTCATATTCCTCGCGGAAGCATTTACTCATCCAGCGATGATGCATGCATTGGGTAAGGCTGGATTCCATCAGTCATATACATACTTCACCTGGCGAACCAGTAAGGCTGAGCTCACTGAATACGCAACTGAAGTCTCGCGTCACACATCAGCATTCTTTAGGCCAAATTTCTGGGTCAATACTCCCGACATTCTTCCCTTTCATCTGCAATCGGGAAATCCCGCAATCTTTGCCTTAAGAGCTGTTCTCGCCAGCACACTAGTTCCGTCATGGGGAATGTATGCAGGTTATGAACTCTTTGAACATCGCCGCTTTAAAGATGGTGGCGAGGAGTACATGGATTCAGAAAAATACGAAGTGAAGGTCCGAGATTGGGCCACTGCTGATAAATTGCAGATCACTTTGGCACCATTTATTACTAAGCTCAATGAAATTCGTAAAAACCATAGCGCTCTGACACGCCTTCGTAATCTGGTCTTCCATCCGAGTGATAACGATTTGATCATCGCTTACAGCAAACGCGAAGGGGATGATCTCATTTTGGTAACAGTGAATCTAGATCCATCTGCTGCGCAAGAAACTACTGTGCATTGGGATATGAAGGCCCTGGGAATAGAAGATTCTCAATTTAAAGTCACTGACCTCATTGACGGAGCAAGGTACGAGTGGGATCCTCATTCATTCGTACGGCTAGATCCCAATCGCCCGGTTGGAAAAGTCGCTCATATTATGGTGGTGAACTTCTAGTGTCTTACTTCTCAAAGTTCTTTAAGAAGAGCCGAGAGAGCGCTGTCGTTGAATACATATCACCAGTTACCTTTCTCAATCCTCACTCGACTCTCGGTGAATTAGATTTTCATCTTCTCCAAGAAGGTCGTCACGAACGGCTCTGGGATGTTCTTGGTGCACATCTCGTTCGAGACTCTGTTGAAGAAATCATCGGTACGGCATTCTCTGTCTGGGCACCAAATGCTCGCGCAGTAAGTCTGATCGGTGATCATAATTTCTGGGACAAGAACAGCCACCCAATGGTCCGTCTTGGCTCTAGTGGAATCTGGGAAACATTCATCCCAGGTATTGGATCTGGTACTCGATACAAGTTTGCAATATGCACAATTAATGGAACATGGGTTGATCATGCTGATCCATTAGCACAAGCAACTGAGACTCCTCCACTGACGGCATCAGTTGTCACTGAATCTATATATACATGGAATGACCAAGCCTGGATTCAGGCACGAAATAATTTCCAGCCATGGAAGTCACCGATCAGTGTCTATGAAGTCCATCTAGGTTCATGGAAATTAGGTTTAACGTATCTCGAGCTTGCAACAGAACTTGTTGACTACGTCAGCACTCAAGGATTTACACATATTGAATTTATGCCTGTGACCGAACATCCTTACGGGCCATCATGGGGATATCAAGTCACATCATTTTTTGCACCGACTTCGCGCTTTGGCTCCCCCGATGAATTCCGATATCTCGTTGATGCGCTGCACCAAGCCGGAATCGGTGTCATTCTCGACTGGGTTCCTGCGCACTTTCCAAAAGATGAATGGGCGCTAGCTCGATTTGATGGAACCGCTCTATATGAACATGCTGATCCACGTTTAGGTGAGCACCCTGATTGGGGTACCTACATCTTTAATTTTGGACGCAATGAGGTGCGCAACTTTCTTGTTGCCAGCGCGCTGTACTGGTTAGAGGAATTTCATATCGATGGCTTACGTGTGGATGCCGTTGCATCAATGCTTTACCTCGATTACTCACGTGAAGAGGGTGAATGGCTTCCAAATAAATTTGGGGGGCGCGAGAACTTAGAGGCAGTGCAATTACTGCAAGAAGCAACAGCAACTGCTTATAGAAATCATCCAGGAATTATGATGATTGCCGAGGAATCGACAGCATGGCCAGGAGTAACTCGCGATACCAGTAGCGGTGGACTTGGCTTCGGCTTCAAGTGGAATATGGGATGGATGCATGACACCTTGTCATACCTCGCCCATGAGCCGATCCATCGCATGTATCACCACAACGAGATCACATTTTCAATCCTGTATGCATGGTCTGAAAACTTTATGTTGCCTCTCTCCCACGATGAGGTAGTACATGGCAAGGGACAGCTTGTAAATAAATTCCCTGGCGATCGGTGGCAGAAGGTTGCCACACTCAGAGCGCTCTACGGATTTATGTGGGCGCACCCAGGAAAGAAATTGCTCTTTATGGGATGTGAGTTTGCACAGAACGATGAGTGGAGTGAGAGCGCTGGATTACAGTGGTACCTCACTGAATTTGATGAGCATCAGCAAGTGCAACAACTCGTGTCACAGATTAATCAAGAGTATAAATCCCACCCTGCGCTATGGGAGAGAGATACAAACCCTGAAGGTTTCTCTTGGGTAGTAAACGATGATGGTGCTGCGAACACGCTTGCTTTCACTCGATGGTCAAATGATGGCACTCCATTGCTCTGTGTTACAAATTTCTCACCTGTCCCGCACGAGCGATATCGCTTAAAGATGCCGACAGCTGGCGTTTGGCGCGAAACGCTAAATACTGATGGCAAGGAATTTGGGGGAAGTGGAGTCAGTAATCACTCATTTGCTGTTGATGTTGGAACCGATCTCTACGTGGAACTTCGCATTCCACCTCTTGCAACGATTTGGTTTGAAAGAGTTTAGATTCCTTTTGCAACCTTTGACATAAAGGCGACAGAGATCAACATAAGCCCAGGAATAATCAGTGCAATAGCAATTGAGCCAGTGAACTGCGCTGTCCATGCCACCACTGTCTTGATGATCAGGATCAGTACAGCATTTACTACGCCCATTTGACCAACAACGACCGCACTATGTTGGGGAGAGCGAGCATTTGCAGCGGTGAAGAGTGTGGGCGACAAGAAAGATGATCCAAGGCCACCGATCACAAATCCAGCAATTGCGCAGAGAAACGAAGCGGTTTTTGAGACATCGACGAGCATATTTGAGGCGGTAATGAAACCAATAAATCCAACGCCTCCGACAACACTGCCAATCTTTACCATGGACTCAAGGGGAATTCGACGAGTCACAATATGAATACCTAGTCTTCCAATAATCATCGCAATAAGGCTAGCGATATATGGAATTGTAGCAAGCGAACCATTTACTCCAATAGTTTCTTTGCTATAGATTGCAGACCAATCTGCTGTCACAAACTCAATAATAATTCCACATGCAAAGGCGCTCGAAACAAGAACATCGATACGGAAAGATTTAAACAAATCCAATATCTTGAAATCATCTTTAACATTAACGCTAGGCTTGATGAGCCTTGGCCCCAGTTTGGAGACAAAATAATTGATAGCGAGAAATAGCACGACACTTAAGACGGTTATGTGAACAGCGATACTGACAACATCTACCAAAATCCCGGAAAATATTGCTGTCGCAAGTGCACCAGTAGTCCAATAGCCATGCTGCCTGCTGATAATCATCTCGCCAGCACGGTCTTGGATATGAAAGGCTTGAGCGTTAATTGCTATATTAAAAGCCGAAATAGATGCTCCATTGATCATATTTATGAGGATAAATAGCGGCGCTGACTGAAGATGGACAATAGCTGCAATAGCCACACACATACCAAAAGTTGATGCCCAGAGAACACGTTTCGATCCATACTTTTGAACCAGATGACCAGTTGAAATGAGGGCAATAATTGCTCCAACAGAGCCAAGGCTGAGATATGTTCCAAATTCACCATTTGAAAGTCCAAGATTTTCTTTCACCTCAGGAAAGCGAGGCACCCAACTCATGATTTGCACAGCAAAAAGGAAGAAGATAATTCCTACATAACGTTTCTCATCAGAAATACTTAAACCTGAGTTAGAAGAGGGCATTAGCCAACTCTGCTCTGGCTTTAATGACGCGTGGATCTGCAGGGTCGACCAAAGAGAAGAGATCAAGAAGACGGTTTTTTACAATGGTTCGATCATCACCTGAGGTTGATTTCACAAGAGTTAAGAGGCGTAGAAAAGCTGGCTCCACCGTGCCCGTAGCCACTTCAATGTCAGCACATTGCAGCGCTGCCGCAATATCGTGAGGGTTAGCATCGGCGGTGGCAATAACAGTTGCGGGATCTAGACCTGTGATACGTAATTGCAATTGTGTATGAGCTAGACCTAATTTTGCATAGGGATCCTGCGGCTTACGCGCTAGAAATCTCTTATATGCATCTTCGGCGAGCACGAGATCTCCCGCTTCAAGAGCGGCAAGAGCTTCACTTTCTTCAGGCTCTAACTTTTCTTCAGGTGCGCTACCAATACCTTGCTCGGCGGCGATGGTAAGCAATTTGGAGATCACTATTTTTACTTCAGCTTCACTGATCGCTTCTTCAAATAGCGGGATCGGCTGACCACCCACGAGTGCAACTGCATATGGAACCGTACGTACCTGTAGCGCATTAGCCACTTCCGGTATGCGATCAATATCTACGCTACCAAGCACCCAGGTGTCACTATCTTCTTTATTAATCTTATCTAGGGTTGCCAGGAGATCGAGTGACTGCGGTGATCGGCTTGTCCAGCAGAGCAGGATCACGGGCTTACTCATCGAGAGTTCAACAAAATCAGAGGCCAGGTTCTCTTTTGTGACTTCTTTGCCACAATCGATTTTTGGAGTCGTTGCCGGTGGCTTACCGAGAGAACTCAAATCAAAAGCTTGTCCGAAGTTAGGAGGAAGTGCCATATAATGAAACCCCCGAATCTCGCCTCATTGGTAACACATCCTTAATGTATGCAAGTGCTGCAAACTCTAGTCCAACATCGTGCCCAGCCTTCTCACTTAAGTACCATCTATGTTCTAGAGCCTCATGGAAGAACTGTGCTAATTCAATGCGACCCTGCAACTCATGTGGGATGAGGGCAACTGTTGGGTAGAAGACTTCATCAAGCCATCTCTTTGCGGACTCATGCATCTGGGGGTGAGGTAATTTTTCGCCTCCTCTGAATCGATCAAATGATGCGAGTAATCTCTTTGCCTGAAGTTCTTCAGTATCAAGTCCTACCAAGTCGCGTAATCGATTTTGATGATAGCCAGCCTCAACTAGTTTGGGTTGGAAGAAGAGTTTCTGGCTATCACCGTCGAGTGTTACGGAAACTTCTTCAACAGCGAATCCAAGATCATGTAATGATCGCATTGCACGCTCTACTGCATGTCGATCGTTCGGGTCTAAGACTTGGCGCTCTTTGAGAGTTGCCCAAATCCTTCGATATCTTTTTATCACAGCATCGCTTGCTCTAATTGGATCCATCCCTGGGTAGAGCACACCTGAGAGTGCAAGATCCTCAAGTTCGGCGGCGACATTAAAATGAGCGATCTCTAAATCATGTTCTCGCTGACCATCGCTTAGATTCTTTTGGAATTCTCCAGTTTCTGCATCGACAAGGTATGCGGCAAATCCTTCTGCATCACGGCGAAAGAGAGTATTTGAAAGCGAGCAATCGCCCCACCAAAACCCTAGCAAATGCAGTCGAACCAATAAGAGTGCCAGGGCGTTAGCCATCAAGGTAATCTCTTGCGTGGTTACATCCTTACCACTGAGCAATACTCGATACGGCAGTGAAAATGGTAGGAAGCGAGTAGCCAGAGCGCATGGTAACTCCTCACCGTTTACATCTGTCCGACCTTCAATAACTGCGATTGGTTCAACGCTGGGAGCACCAAGATGTGCCAGTTCGCGAAGGGCTTTATATTCGCGATTAGCAAATTCAGAGACCGTCTCCTTGATCGCATACACCTCTGATTCAGGATCTTCACTTGAGCGAACAAGGCGAACAATATGTCGCGAGATTCCACGCTTTTCTGCGAGGTTCGGATCCTCTGGCCACTCCTCCAGGCTAATCTGCCACGGTAGCCCTGAGACTGATGCGATCTCCTCACCCAGTCCAGTTATACGTAGCGCCATGAAGGAATTCTCTCACTAACTAGGTGTGCGAAAGGCGATCTATCTTGATCGGCGCCTTAGAATGGAGATATGTCACATCAAAAGAGAGATGAATTCGGTGTTGCAGGTGCCCCAATTAGTAGAACAAATCCATTTTATTTTGGATTCGTTGCAGCTCTGGGTGCACTCACCGCAATCGTACTTCTCCGAGCGCTAGCAAGTGCGAGCCAGATCTTTGTCCTCATCATCGTGGCTCTCTACTTAGCGATGGGAATCAATCCTGCTGTTGAAGGGTTAAGGAAGCGAGGACTCTCGCGAGTCACAGCAGTTATAACAATCTTTACGGCGATTCTTTCCTTTGTCATCTTCTTTATTGCAGTGGTTATTCCGCCTGTAATTTCACAGGGATCTGCTCTGATCAATTCAGCACCTGATCTCTTGAGAGATCTGGAAACTCATCCTTTAATCGCTGACCTCAATACACAGTTTGGTGTCATCGATACTCTTCAAAAGCAACTTGCTGACGTTACATCTAATGGAACTCTCATCGTCTCAGCCTTTGGAGGCGTAGTCGGCGTGGGTAAGACTGTCCTCTCTGGTGCATTTACAGCCGTCACCGTCCTAATTCTTACTCTCTATTTCGTGGTTGGACTACCGCAAGCAACCAATTTTGGAATGAGATTTGTTCCAGCCACCCGCAGAGATCGAGTATCCAAACTTACATTTGCGATAATTGCTCGAGTTGGAGCATTTGTGGGAAGCCAGATTGTGCTTGCTTTCATGGCTTCTATCTTTGTTTTAATTCTTGGATTTGCACTTGGACTACCATCACCATTTGCGATCGCGATGATCGTTCTGGTCTGTGCACTCATTCCATTGATCGGCCACTATATTGGTGGGTCAGTTGTCACAATTATTGCACTTACACAATCTCCGCTCTATGGGGTTATTGCGCTGATTCTCTACACAATTTACGTCCAAATTGAGAACTACATTTTCACTCCAAAAATAATGAAACGTCAACTTAATGTTCCAGGTGCTGTAACAATTATTTCTGCATTACTTGGTACATCTCTCTTGGGGTTAGTTGGCGCGCTCCTTGCAGTACCGATCGCAGCATCAATTATTTTAATTCTAGAGGAAGTTGTCTTTCCTCAGACAGAGAAGAATTAGTTTTAGATCTCCTGCGCGAGCGGTAAACGCTCTGGCGCGACAAGTTGTGTGATCTCGGTCAAAATTCGATGCACTGCAGGCTCACCAACCCATAGGTGTTTTCCACCATCAACTGCAATGAGATTAAGGTGGGCAATTCGCGCAAAGCGTTTGCGTGCCTCATCTGGGACAAGGTAATCATCAAATTCAGGGATAATTGCAGTAATAATACGTGGATCACTCACCCAGAAATCTAAGTCAGATTCTTCTGAGTATTTCAGGGGAGGGCTTAACAAGATAAGTCCTTTGATTCGAGAATCTCGAGCGTATCGCAGCGCTAAATCCGTTCCGAATGACCAGCCACATACCCATAGCTCTTTTACCTTCAAGACATCAAAGCAGTACGTGAGCATTGCTTCGACATCAAATCTCTCACTATCGCCATTATCGTAGCTTCCAGTACTACTTCCTGCCTCGCTTGAGGTTCCACGAGTGTTAAATCGAACGATGGTAATTCCAGTCATTGCTGGAAGGCGATTGGCTGCTTTCTTAAAGATGTGTGAATCCATCATGCCTCCACCCGTTGGATTTGGATGAAGAGTCAGTATCGTAGGTGAATCTCCTTCTTGTACAGGTGCTGCAACTTCACCAATCAATTGAATTCCATCAGTCGTCGTCACAGTAAATGGCGTGCGCCTTGTAGGTAACACTGTGCTTGGACGAATGGGCTGAGCCATAGGCAATATCCTAGCCTTGAGTGATGTAGTTATTTAAAAGTTTTTTGGTCTACGTAGCTTTCGCTTACTCCAACAAATATTGTGCCAATGTCTACGTAAATCTTCTTCGCCATCACGCCATGCAACAGTGTGTGGTGTTGCCATGGGGATGAGTTGATCACATCCAGGGCAGCGATACGCCTTAGTAGCTGCTGAGCCCGTTAACTTTCGAACTACCCAAAGCCCGTCATCATCTTCTTCAAAGCTTTGATTTGAGGGATTTATCTCACGATAATCATCCCCGCCGCCTGATTTACGATTTTTTGGGTAGTTGCGCCGCGGACTCATATTCTATTTTCTCGCACTTTCTGCCCCAATGTGGCACAGTGACACGTGTGAACCAGGTGATTGATGTCAATGGGCTAAAGAAAAATTATGGCCCCCTCACCGCTGTCAATGGAGTAGACCTTCATGTGGCCAGCGGAGAGATCTTCGCACTACTTGGCCCTAATGGTGCAGGTAAGTCAACGACAGTTGAAATTCTTGAGGGGTTTCGCACGCGAGATAGTGGCGAAGTTGCAGTCCTAGGCGTTGATCCAGCGATTAAGGGGCTGGCTGCACGACAATGGCGTAATCGCATCGGTATCGTCCTTCAAACGAGTAACGATGCAGGTGACCTTACTGTTGCAGAGAGCGTGAGCCACTTTTCGCACTACTACTCAGAGCCACGAGATCCAGAAGAGGTTATCTCCGCAGTTGGGCTCAGTGAAAAAGCTGGCGCACTTGTCCGCACACTTTCGGGCGGCCAACGCCGCAGACTCGATGTCGCACTCGGCATTATTGGAAATCCAGAGCTTCTCTTTCTTGATGAACCCACCACCGGTTTTGATCCAAAGGCCCGACGAGATTTTTGGGCGCTCATTCGAACCCTTAAAGCTGAGGGGCGAACGATTCTTCTCACCACACATTATCTTGATGAAGCGGAAGCACTTGCTGATCGGGTTGCTGTCATAAACAAGGGAGCGATCATTGAGGTTTCCACGCCTGCCGAACTTGGTGGGCGAGCAACATCTCTCGCCCAAGTCTCTTGGCGCGAAAATGGTGAGTTAAGAGTTGAAAAGGCTCCACACCCCACCGCTTTTGTTGCCGCTCTTTCATCACGCTTCGGTGGAGAAGTTCCAGAACTTATTGTTAAACGAGCAACTCTTGAGGATATCTACCTCGAAATGATTGGTGAAGCAGATGAATAAATTAACCACCAAAGACCGTACTCCATCTACCCTCACGTTGGGTCTTCTTCGAGGAAATATTGAGATAAGACAATTTATGCGACAGAGAGAATCTGTTGTCTTTACAATCGCATTCCCCCTCATACTTCTTGCT
The DNA here is from genome assembly GCA_044345775.1 of Candidatus Planktophila sp. Taxonomy (GTDB): domain Bacteria; phylum Actinomycetota; class Actinomycetes; order Nanopelagicales; family Nanopelagicaceae; genus Planktophila. Next base: position 4,599 of record JBIJAL010000018.1, on the reverse strand, counting down.
ATTTTTGGCTCAGTTTTTTCACAAGATATCGCTCCAGGAGTCACATTTAGCCAATACTTTGTCGCTGGAATGATCGCATCAGGGCTTGTAAATTCTGGTTTTCAAAATCTTGCGATTATGATCCCAATTGAACGTGAGTTTGGCTCCCTTAAGCGGCTACGTGGAACACCCATGGCCGCTACTAGTTACTTCATTGGAAAATCAATTCTTGTCTTTGTGACGATGTTGATTCAAATTGTGCTTCTACTTATTGCTGGCGTAGCATTTTTTGGCGTCGACATCCCTACTGATCCATATAAATGGTTTACCTTTACTTGGGTCATCATTCTTGGTAGCGCTGCAGCAACTACTCTTGGAATCGCCTTCTCTGCAATTCCAAAGAGTGGTCGTGGCGCATCGGCTGTTGTATCTCCAGTAGTCATCGTTCTTCAATTTATAAGCGGAGTTTTCTTTATCTTCACTCAACTCCCAAGTTGGATGCAACAAGTCGGTGCAATCTTTCCACTGAAATGGATGACACAAGCGATGCGATCTGTATTTCTTCCTGATTCATTCGCTTCTCAAGAAGTCACTGGTCAATGGGAGCTCGGAAAATCCTTTATAATCATCCTTATCTGGTTGATAGTTGGCTTGATTTTCTCACTCAAAACCTTTAGATGGAGTGATCGATGAAACGGTTCGTCTTTGCGATCACACTTGTTATCTCTCTTCTGCCACCACAGGGCTTTGCTGTCACAGAATCTCCGACACCCTCACCAACGGTAAGCAGCTCACCGAGTCCAACGGCGACTAAGGCGGCAGCACCTAGTAAGAAGCCGGCGACAAAGAAGAAGGCGACACCAACTAGAAAGCCCGCTCCACCTTCTCCATCGCCTAAATGGCCACCTAAGGGATTTAAGGTCATGGATGATATCTACTGGCGTACCCCTTCAGTTGAGACGATGATGAATGTGGCGGCAGATAGTGCATCGCTCACTAGAGCTATCAAGGCGTGTAAGGAATTTTCCTGTGGGCGAATTCAAGTGGCATCACTTATTGGCTGTAATTATTGGGAGATTGAGTCTCAAGTTAAAATGCGAAACCCAGATATTGCTGGTTCATTCCTGACGATGGGAATGTTACGAACTCTGGTGAAGACTTCTGTGGAAAAAGAAGTAGTCACAGTGGTACTACGATCAGGAGTTGCTTACTCTCCAGACGTGGCAGTTGTTCCAACGGCAATCGTCTGCCACCAGAATCAAACTACCGAGCGAGTCCCCAGCAATTCGTACATTGGTCGCTAGCGATTGGCGCCAGGAACCCAGAGTTGATCTCCTATTTCTTTGTTCGCCATGCGAGCCAAAACAAAGAGAAGATCTGAGCAGCGGTTGAGATATTTTGCGGTAAGTGGGTTCACGCCACCACCGAATGCGTGAATCGCAGCCCATGTGCAACGTTCTGCGCGGCGTACGACAGTGCGAGCAACATGAAGATGCGCTGCGGCGGCGGTACCTGATGGAAGAACAAATGATCGTAGCGACTCTAAGCCAGCGTTGTACTTATCAATAGCTGCTTCGAGATAAACAATTTGTGATTCGAGTACGCGCAATGGCTCGAAAGCAGGTGCATCTGTGACCGGAGTGCAGAGATCAGCGCCAACATCAAAGAGGTCGTTTTGAATTCGAACGAGTAGCGCGCGAATATCATCACTTAATTCATCCGTTGAGAGAACAACGCCAATACTTGAATTTGCCTCATCAACTGTTGCATACGCCTCCAGGCGAGGGTCGTTCTTTGATGTTCGACTCATATCCCCCAGAGATGTAGTGCCGTCATCGCCTGTCTTTGTGTAAATACGCGTGAGATTAACCATGGCCCTAGCCTATAAGTAGAATGCTTCCATGGCACCTCAGCAGGATCTCCGCCCGCACGCCTTCGTGGATGATCGCTTTCGTATTGAGGGTGCGGCCAGACTCGTGGGCGAGGTTCACGTGGGAGGGGCGAAAAACTCGGTCCTTAAATTAATGGCGGCTTCACTACTGGCTGTTGGCAAGACCACAATCAGAAATGTTCCAGAGATTGCAGATGTTGAGATTATGTCAGAGCTACTACAACGTCTTGGTTGCGTGGTCGTTCGTGATGGTTCAGTTCTGACAATCGATGTACCTGCGACTCCGGCACATCGTGCAGATTATGATCTTGTCAGAAAGATGCGGGCATCAATTAACGTATTAGGGCCACTTGTGGCTCGAATCGGACGTGCTGAAGTTGCACTCCCCGGTGGAGATGCGATCGGTTCTCGTGGATTAGATTTTCATATTAAGGGACTCGAATCACTCGGTGCTATCGCACATGTCGAACATGGATATGTAATTGCAGAAGCACCCAACGGCTTGGCTGGAGCAGAAATTGCACTCGATTTTCCGAGTGTGGGTGCAACAGAAAATCTCATGACAGCCGCTGTTTTAGCAACTGGCATTACTACAATCGAGAATGCTGCACGTGAACCTGATCTCGTTGACTTAGGTGAATTCCTCATCGCAATGGGGGCGAAGATCGAAGGCTTGGGTTCGCCAATTATCACAATCACCGGTGTTAAAGAATTACACCCAGCCGACCACAGAACAATTACTGACCGAATCATCGCCGGCACCTGGGCCTTTGCTGCTGTAATGACGCAAGGCGATATCACAATTCATGGTGCTCGTATTGATCATATGGAAGTCATGCTAGAAAAACTCGCCTCTGCTGGCGCAATCATCACCTCAACATCTGATGGAGTTCGAGTGAAGATGGATCATCGACCAACTGCAATAGACGTTGCAACTCTTCCCTACCCTGGATTTGCTACTGATTTGCTTCCATTTATCATCACCCTCAATGCCATTGCAGATGGTGATGCTATGGTGACTGAAAATGTATTTGAATCACGATTTATGTTTGTTAATGAACTCACTCGTTTAGGTGCGCAGATCCATGTCGATGGACATCATGTTTCGATTCACGGAATTAAACAGTTATCAGGAGCCCCCGTTGAGGCTACCGATATCCGTGCTGGTGCTGGCCTTGTTCTTGCAGCTCTTGTCGCCGAAGGTGTGACAACAGTTGATGGTGCTTTCCACATCGACCGCGGATATCCGCACTTTGCCCAAGAACTAGTACGCTTAGGCGCAAAGGTAAGTCGGGAGTAACTATGGCGATTCCAGATCGTAACCTTGCGCTGGAACTAGTTCGCGTAACAGAGACGGCAGCCCTTGCCGCGGCTCCATGGGTTGGTCGTGGTGATAAAGAACTAGCGGACGGCGCAGCAGTTACTGCAATGCGCACCATGATTAACACCGTAGATATGAATGGCATTGTTGTCATTGGTGAAGGCGAGAAAGATAATGCGCCGATGCTTCACAATGGTGAACTTGTCGGCAACGGCGAAGGTCCCAATTGTGATGTGGCAGTTGATCCAATCGATGGAACATCGCTGACTGCCCAAGGCATGAATGGGGCAATTAGCGTTATCGCTCTAGCTCCTCGTGGTTCTATGTTTGACCCGCAAGATAGTTTTTATATGAACAAGATTGTCACCGGCCCTGAAGCAGCCTCTGTTATTGATATTCGCGCTTCGGTTGCTGACAACATTGCCGCAGTGGCCAGAGCAAAATCACTTCAGGTCACCGACATTACCGTTGTTGTTCTTAATCGCCCACGGCATGCAACACTGATTGAAGAGATTAGAAATACTGGGGCTCGCATTCGACTTATTCAAGATGGAGATGTTGCTGCTGCAATCGAGACTGCGCGCCCTGATACTGGAATTGATCTTCTTATGGGAATTGGCGGTACTCCTGAAGGAGTAATCACCGCAGTTGCGATGATCTGTTTGGGCGGTGCGATTCAGGGTCAGTTGCATAAAGATGGCGTTACCGAATCTCGCGTGCTTACGACATCAGATTTATGTGACTCAGACGATGTCTTTTTATCTGCAACTGGGATAACTGATGGAGAGTTGGTTCAGGGCATCAGGTACACCAAATTTGGTGCGACCAGTAACTCACTTGTAATGCGTGGGCAATCAAAGACGGTTCGCTTAATTCAGACCGAACACAATCTGTAGGGCTATTTTACGCTCTCTGTAAGAATCGAGACGCGATCATTTGAAACAGATAGAAAACCACCACTGACATTGAATTGTGTGATGGTTCCATCTACGCCTTTAATGCTTACTGCTCCATCGACTAGCACGCCAAACAATGGAGCATGTCCCGGAAGAACTCCGAGATCTCCTTCAGTTGTGCGAGCGGAGATAAATACTGCTTCTCCGCTCCACACTTTCTGTGTAGGCGATACTAGTGCGACAGTAAGAGCCATTGTTATCCCTTTGCCAATTCAGCAGCCTTGCGCTCGACATCGTCTAGACCACCACACATAAAGAATGCCTGCTCAGGAATGTGATCGTACTTTCCATCTGCAAGTGCTTCGAATGCAACGATTGTCTCTGACAAAGGAACGAATGATCCTTCGATACCGGTAAAGACCTTCGCCACGAATGTGTTCTGTGACAAGAAGCGCTGAATACGGCGTGCACGTCCTACAAGAATGCGATCTTCTTCTGAAAGTTCATCGATA